>PMNM01000013.1 GCA_003161855.1 Syntrophaceae bacterium
ATAGAGCTGTCGAAGGTCATCGATCATCCGTATGCGTGGGACTACTCGGGCACTACTGGCACGTTTGTAGCGCCTGAGCGGGTGCTGTTTGTCACGCTTTCGACGACAGGGCTGCACCTGATCCCCATAAATCTCCGGGATTGATCGTCATTTTTCTTGCTGTATGCGCTGGCGCACGGAGCGTTTTGAGACGGCGTGACATACGGGGGGTCACGTAAGAGTCGTCGACGGCATGATTCACTCGAACTGACCCGGTCGAACGCCCGGGTCAAAAGCACGAAAGGATAATAACCATGATCTATGCGATTGCTGTTGTTCTGGTCATCTTGTGGCTTCTTGGATTGGTCACTTCCTACACCATGGGCGGTTTCATCCACGTTCTTCTGGTGATCGCCATCGTGGTCGTCCTGCTCAGAGTCATCGGCGGGCGAAATCGCGAGTGACCATTTCGCGGGACCATGCATGAAAATCAGCACGGAATTGAAAGGAGGCTTGCCATCGATGCCGAATGTCCGAGGCAGGTGGTCCGTTCACCCGCATTCAGGTCAGTTCTTTCGAGAACACCAGTTTATCATCCCCGATTCGATAATAATTCTTAATACGCGCCATGAGTTGGTAGCCGTTCCTCTCGTAAAAACGAATGGTGGCACCATAAGTTTCCTGCGATGACGTCTCGATGAGGAGCATGCGCCCACCGCGCTTCATGATATCCCGCTCAACATGCTCAAGCAGATACCGTCCAATTCCTTTCCGCTGAGCTGCCGGATCGACGACAATCCAGTATAAATCATACACTCCCTGCGTGAGGGGCGTTGGACCATAGCAGGCATATCCGTGCAAATTGGGATGCTCTTTTCCATATTCAAGTAAGACAAAGATATAGCCNNCCTCATTGAATTTCCCCGATGAAACAATCATCTCCTCAATTCGGGATCGATCGCGCCGCTCCAGTTCACGGATGTTTTTCTCTCGATCCGTCTGGTCTTTTTTCGAATGCTTCTGCATCATTCCAACTCGTTTAAATCCGCTATTCACCCTGATGAAACGTTCCCCTGATTTGTCAACTTAATATCTCGTGCCTGATCCTATTCTTGCCCGCATTCTTTGCATCATACATTAGCCGATCGGCCATTCCGATCACTTCATCAGAAGTATCTGCCGATTTAATATAGGTTACAACACCCATACTAAAGGTTATTTTCCATCCACCTTTCCGCATGGCATCCAAAAGGTCATTTTGAATTTTAAGGATAACTGAATTTGCCTGCTCTGCTCCAGTTTCAGGAAAGAGAATGGCGAATTCATCACCGCCAAGGCGCGCCACCATGTCCGTAATTCGGATGGTACTCTTGATGGTGTCGGCAACCCGACATAAAAGATTATTGCCTGCATGATGTCCAAATTGATCATTTACAGCCTTGAAATTGTCACAATCGATATAGGCAAGCGTCAGTGGATTCTTATATCGACGGCATCTGTTAATCTCCCAGGTAAGCAGTTCAGTAAAGTAACCTGAATTTGCAATTCCTGTCAGAAAATCGGTCTGGGCCAACTTCCTTTCACGTTTCAATTCAGTTCTTAATTGCGATAAACTAAAAGCAACCACTAAAAAGAATCCCAGACTCACGGAGGTGTTCCAATACGTAATCAAGGGCTGTGANNACATAGTCAACAATACCCACTAAGATGACGAGTATCAGTCCTATGGTGATAAAAAATAATTTTGATTGCCGTTCAAGATAATCCGATGCTTTTTGTGGTTGCCTTTTTAATGTGATCATTGTCTTTTCTCGATTGTCCGTTTCCACTTTTTAGGTTGCACGCTAAAGTTCACATTTTACTATTAGCTTACATTCTGTCTTGTTTTCTTTCTTTTTCAACTCTTACATTTCAAGGCTTATTCTTTTCCCTGTTCTGTAAGCATCTATCAAGGAAAATCACAAAATTTAAAATTATTTCACGAGGTCCTGACAAGACGAAACCCAACAATCTCTTGCCTGCTGTCAGGGGAGATGGCGTCGCGATACGCCGAACGACATTCACTCGCTTTGCAGCTACAGCGGCACGCCCGGAGTACCCGGCCCGAGCCCATTGAAGGGCCAACGGGATCAGTCACTTGCCCTGATGGATAAACCCCGTACCAGTCCTGACACCATTCAAAGACGTTCCCGTGCATGTCGTAGAGACCCCAGGCGTTTGCGGCAAAGCTTGCCACCGGAACCGTCTTTTCTCGATATTTCCCATTTGGGCAGCCTGAAAGGGTATAATTTCCATTATAGTTAGCCTGATCTGTTGAAAGACAGTTTCCCGTATAAAACGGCGTCGTTGTCCCCGCCCGTGCCGCATACTCCCACTCCGCTTCTGTGGGAAGCCTGTACTTATCACCACCTTCCTGTTGGTTAAGCTTCTTGATGAAGTCCTGGACATCATCCCAGGAAACACGCTCCACCGGACAGTTATCGCCGCATTTAAAGGTAGATGGATTGCTCCCTTTAACCTTCTTCCACTGTCCTTGGGTTACCAAGGTAGTCTGCATGTAAAAGGGTTTGCTGATGGTTACCTGGTGCAGGGTTTCATCACTGCCCCGACCAGGCTCATCGGGGGGAGATCCCATCGCGAACGTCCCCGCCGGGATCAAGACGAATTTTGCTCCAATGGTGGGGCTGGTAAGAATCTTTTCATCAACCGCCAAGGATGAATTGGGAATGAATAACACAAACAGAAAAAAGATCAGGATGATTTGCATAAAAGTATGTTTCATCGACATGTCCACCCTTCTTTAAATAATCGATGGTCTTCTTATATACCAAACCGAAACAATCCACAAGACACGTTGAAGATGGCCATGTGAAATGTTGTATGTTTGCACTGAGTTTAAAAAACAACATAACAGGAAGTTGTCAATACCACGATCGCCCTTCTTCCTCAACCATCCACCCTCTTCTTCAGCTCCCTCCCCACCTTGAAAAACGGCAACTTCTTCGGTTTCACCTCTACAACCNNTACTGCACAATAGTTTGGGTCGTACTCACGGCGTTGGCATTCATACCGGCATAAAGAATTTACATCCGTAGAATAGCCTTCCCCGCTTCCCTTGGCAAACTTTGCCTCGTCGGGCGTAAACGTTTTCACCGGGTCTGGCGGGATTGCGAGCCCCGCCAGCAGAAGTATTATAATTAGCGCTTGTCTCATAACATCATCCCCTTTCAATAACAGTCGCATCTCATCTCACACGTAATCTGGCTGTTCCGGTGTCATTTTGTGCATCCTTTCACATTCGTAAAGTTTT
>PMNM01000010.1 GCA_003161855.1 Syntrophaceae bacterium
ACGATTTGTTTAGTACAGGAAGATATATTTTTTTTCATAAGCACGCTTAAACCGGATGAACCCAAAAAGGGAGGATCGCCATTCTCCCTTTTCGGGTTCATCCGAAACATCTGTGCTTCCATTAATAATTTTAAATAGTATATTTCATCAGCGGTTTATTTGCATTTGCAGGATGCCCCGACTCCTCCCACTGACTTGGCTGATTTGTCGGCATCCATTTTGTTGTCGAAGGACTTAATAATACACGTCCCCGATCCACGGGCTGTTTTCATCTGGGTGAGTGTTCGCGAATCGACCTCTACCTTTCCGTTGGCGCAAAAGACACTGTATTTTGTTGCGCTGAAACCTTTCTCTGCCGACACAGCCAGGAATACGACTGTCAGCATACACATCAAGACAATCATAAATACCTTTTTCATAATCAACCTCCTCTCATCTAAAAATTGGTTATTTGTTTGAGGGGGAAAAAGGGGACAGATTTATTTTTCTGATTTTCTCGGTCTTCCTTGCCCCCGAAATTCCACCTGTCTTTCAATTTTCTTTTCAATCTCATCCACATATTGTGAACGGTCGGTCCACCCTCCCCTTTTTCTCTTATTCCTTCGGAACCATTCCATATCTTTCAGCATAGCTATGGCGGGAACCTGAGAAAGCGATATGACTAATGGGTGAGGACGTCATCGGTATGACGGATAACATCCACAATCCAGGCGTTCAGGCTCTTGCCCGACGCCTTGGCCATAGTTGCCGCCTTATCGTACAACTCCTGAGAAAGGCGAAGGTTTAATCTGCCGGATGTTTTCCTGTAGGGAGAAACCCCTTCCTCGGCGCACATATCAAGAAAGACCTTCAAGGAAGTTTCCCCTTCGCGGCGCAATCCATCGATATCGGTTGAGTAAAAATCGGCGCCACCGTTCAACCCCACAAACTCACCCCGGAACATATTGATCTCGGGGTCGAAGACGATAACAGCCTTTACACCGTTGATCTCCATAACGTTCATCATGATTTCACTCCATTCTTTTCAAACCATTTGCGAATACTTGCTACTGCTCCTTTGTCGGCATCGGGCGACGGGTGGGGACGATGAAACACCCTTCGTTCCCCAAAGAGCCTGACACCGACACGCGATCCTTCCCGTTCCGTCACCTCCGCACCCAACCCGCGNNCGGTGCTTGCGCGTCATGGCTAAATGGTGCCAAATTATGGCATCGTTGTCAAGGGAGAAGTTTTGTTGTGCGCACGAGAGATTAAAACAACTTTTTATCAACAGGATTCTCCCCTTTTCCCTGTTGCAAAAACGATGGAAGTAATATAGATACTGATGCCTTAAATGAAATCACGATGGAAGCTTTTCGTTCAGGAGAACCAGGATGGGTAAACTTTTTGGAACCGACGGGATCAGGGGTGTGGCCAATGAATATCCCATGACAGCCGAGATGGCGCTGAATATCGGCCGCGCCATGGCCTATCTGTTCAAACGTCAGGGGCACCATCCCCGGATCATTGTCGGCAAGGACACCCGTGTTTCCGGTTATGTGTTCGAAAATGCCCTCGTTTCAGGAATCTGCTCCATGGGCGTCAATGCCACTCTGGTGGGCGTCATCCCCACACCGGGCATCGCCTTCCTGACCGACAGCATGCGGGCTGACGCCGGCATTATGATCTCCGCCTCGCACAATCCCTTTCAGGACAACGGCATCAAAATCTTCTCCGGNNCCTAATCAATATACTCTGGAAGGCATCAAAATCGTCCTCGACTGCTCCAACGGCGCGACCTACCGCGTGGCGCCGGAAACCTTCCGGGAACTGGGGGCCGAGGTCATCACGCTTTTTGACCAGCCCAACGGGGAAAACATCAATCTGAATTGCGGCTCTCAACATCCGGAAAAACTGGCCCGGGAAGTGGTGAAAAGGAAGGCTCATGCCGGCTTTGCCTTTGACGGTGACGGCGATCGCGTCATTGCCGTCGATGAAAAGGGAAAGGTCCTGTCGGGCGACTGCATCCTGGCGATCTGCGCAAAATCAATGAAAGCAGAAGGGAATCTCCGCAACAATCTGGTGATCCGGACCGTGATGAGCAATATCGGTCTCGGCATCGCCTTTCAGGAACTGGGAATCGATTCGGTCATGGCCCCCGTCGGCGACCGCTATGTCCTGGAAGAAATGCAATCCCGCGGCGCTTTAATCGGCGGCGAAGATTCCGGCCATCTCATTTTCATGCAGCATCACACCACCGGCGACGGCATCATCACGGCCCTGCAGCTCGCAGCGGTTATGCAGAAGGACGGCAAACCCCTGTCAGAACTGGCCGCCATCATGAAGGTCTATCCGCAGGTCCTGATCAACATTGACACCAAATCCAGACCGGAGATTGCCGATGTCCCGGAAATCATGCAGGCCATCCGGGACGTGGAAGCGAAGTTGGGTGACAAGGGCCGGGTGCTGGTCAGATATTCCGGTACGCAGAACCTGTGCCGCGTCATGGTCGAAGGGCCGACCCAGGAGGAAACAAACGCCTACAGTCGTCAAATCGCCGAAGTAGTCAAAAAGACTTTAAATTAAAAAAAGCACACGGCATAAAAAATGGGTCACAGGCAGCGAATCAAATCAAAAAATATTTTGACTGCCGCGGTGACGCTATTTTTTTAATACCCTCGATCCATAAAAAAGGAAATTTCATGGCCCACAGAATCGAAATCGGTTTCAAAAAAGGAATCCGGGATGCCCTGGGTGAAAAAACCAGGAGGCGGATCATTGAAAACCTGCACTTTCCCGTTGATGAGGTGAAAACCATCGACGTTTACACCATCGATGGCCGGTTGTCCTTACAGGATCTGAAAAAAGCCGCCGCAGGCCCTCTTTCCGACCCCGTCATTCAGCATTTTGCCATCGACAGTGGACTGGCCGACCGCTTTGACTGGATGATTGAGGTGGGTTTCCGGCCCGGTGTTACCGACAACGTCGGCAAAACCGCCCGGGAGGCGATCGCCCTGCTGCTGGAACCTGCTCCGGCTGAAGCGCCGCGGGTCTATACGTCCCGTCAATACCTGATCAGCGGTCCCATCAAATGGAGCGATGCCGGGAAGATTGCCTCCAGCCTGCTGGCCAACGATCTCATCGAACGGTATGACATCGTCGGCGGCAAAAGCTGGAACCGGCAGAAGGGAATGCCGGTCTTCGTTCCCCGGGTCACCGGCAGCGGCAAGCCGAAGGTAGAAGAAATCAACCTGAATGGCAGCGACCGGAGGCTGCTGAAAATCAGCCAGGAACGGGTTCTGGCCCTGAACCTTGAAGAGATGTCCGTCCTTCGTGATTATTTGAAAGATAAAGGCGTCCTGAAGGAAAGAAAAAAGGTCGGCCTCGGCGGAAAGATGACCGATGTGGAGCTGGAATGCCTGGCCCAGACCTGGTCGGAACACTGCAA
>PMNM01000063.1 GCA_003161855.1 Syntrophaceae bacterium
CCACTGCCCTTACTCGTTGATAAAGCAGAGCGATTTAATGCTTAGTGACCGTGCCCGGTCGAAGCCTTTTCCTCTCTATAGACCACCAACTGCCCTTCATGTTCCATTTCTTTCAACCATTTGGGGTGCTGTTTTTTCAGCCAGGCCCGCGTAACCCAGCCGCTCAGCATGGCCGGTAAAGATCCGGGAGACCCAATCGTCCTCAGATAAAGGTAGACAAACTGACCACTTCCATGGGGAGAATTGAGCGCACGCAAGCCCCCTTAATTCATAAATTCATAGCGCGCTGCCCAGTCAAAAGCAAAAAAATCATTGAGCCGCGGAAAATCCATTCTTCAAAGATCGCGATCTGATAATCCTTGACAGGAAAACTGATCGTGCTATAATTTTAAAATTCGTAGTATTAATCACCAAGGAGGAAAAATGCACATCCCGGATGGTTTTTTAACATCCGCGACCTGGGTTCCGGCCTGGTTGCTTTCCATAGGCGGCATCGGTTACAGCCTGAAAAAAGCGTCGCAGACCCTCCAGGAAAGGATGATTCCGCTCATGGGGGTGATGTCGGCCTTTATTTTTGCGGCACAGATGGTCAATTTTCCGGTCATGAGCGGCACATCGGGACATCTGCTGGGCGGCGTTCTGGCTGCGGTTCTGCTCGGACCCTATGCGGGCGCCATTGTCCTGACCTGCGTACTGATCGTTCAATGTCTGATCTTTCAGGACGGCGGCCTGACGGCGCTGGGCGCCAACATTTTCAACATGTCGATAGTCGGCACCATGGGCGGCTATGGGGTCTATAAAATCATCAGCGGCAACTCCGGCAACCGGAAGGCCGTTCTGGCGGGTACGGCGGTTGCTTCCTGGTTTTCCGTCGTGGCGGCCTCCAGTTGTTGCGCCATTCAACTGGCGCTATCAGATCTATCACCACTAACCGTCGTTCTTCCGGCAATGGCCGGTGTGCATGCAGTGATCGGCGTGGGTGAAGCGATGATCACCACGGTGGTGATCGGATTCGTTCTTAAAGTGAGACCGGATCTGCTTTACGGGTTACCGCTCAAACCAACCAACGAGAGTTCTTTCCTGCTTCAGGACGAGAATTTGAAGGAGGATGCGTTATGAAGCGGAAGGATATCCTGATCGGTTTGATGCTGGCCCTTTTCATCGCCCTTTTCCTGTCGCCCTTCGCTTCGACCTGGCCGGACGGTCTGGAACGGATTGCCGCNNCTGCCGGATTATAAATTTCCGGGATTCAAAAGCGAGAAACTGGCCACATCCCTTTCCGGGGTGTTGGGAGTCCTGATCCTGTTCGGGCTGGGCTGCGGAATTGCCTGCCTGCTTAGAAAAAGAAAATCGGACCATGAAACACGCATTCATTGACGAACACAGCCATATCGACAGCTTGATCCACCGCCTGGACCCCCGGGTGAAAGTCATCAGCTTTTGCTTTTTCGTGGTGCTGGTTGTCTTGACCGGACCGGTCTCATGGCTGGCTTTTGCCCTGTATGGACTTCTTCTGTTCTGCCTGGTATCACTTTCCAGGATTCCTTCCGGATATATCTTCAAGCGGTCTCTGGTCATCCTCCCCTTTGTTTTCATGATTGTGCTGTTTATTCCCTTCATGAAACAGGGAAAAACCGTTGGCGGTTTTTCCCTGGGATCCCTGCAGTTAACGGTTACCGATGAGGGCCTGATCATCTTCTGGAGTGTGCTGGTGAAGGCATGGCTGTCCATCCTGTGCATGATCCTGCTGACATCGGCCACCCGTTTTTCTGACCTTTTGAAGGCCCTGGAAAAAATGAGATTCCCGACTCTGATGATCATGGTTTTATCCTTCATGTACCGGTATGTGTTTGTGATTGAAGATGAATTTATGAAGATGAGACAGGCCAGGGAATCCCGGTCCACAGGCCGTTCNNCATGATGGTCTCTCTGGCCGCGATCCAATGGGCAGGCCGCTGACATGGCCCGTAACGCCGTTGAAATCAAAGACCTGAATTATGTATACCCCGATGGCACCCGGGCGCTTTCCCATCTTGATCTGCATGTCTTTGAAGGCGAGGCGGTCGGTCTTATCGGCCCGAACGGGGCTGGAAAATCGACCCTTCTGCTTCACCTGAACGGGATCCTGAGAACAGATCATCAGATCAGGATTTTTGGTCTGGACATCACCGACAACAATCTGCCCATGATCAGAAGCCGGGTGGGCCTCGTATTTCAGGATCCTGAACATCAACTGTTCATGCCCACCGTTTTTGATGATGTCGGTTTCGGACCGGTTAATATGGGTATGAAGAAAGACGATGTGGTCCGGTCGGTGCAGAGTGCCCTGGAAGAGGTGGATATGCTGTCCTTTGCCGAACGGTCATCTCACCATTTGAGCGTCGGTGAGAAAAAAAGGGTGGCCATTGCGACCGTTCTTTCCATGCATCCACAGATCCTGGTTCTGGATGAGCCCAGCAGCAATTTGGACCCGAAGCACAGGCGTGAGCTGATCCACCTGCTCAAGAAACTGACGCTGACAAAAATTATTGCCACGCACGATCTCGATCTGGTTTCCGAAATCTGCACACGCGTTGCCATTCTGGATAAGGGCAGGATCGTTGCGGCGGGTCCTGCGTCTGCAATTCTTCAAAACAAACCGCTGCTGGCCCGGCATGACCTGGACTATGGCGCTTAATTTCTTTACTNNCTGGGGAAGGCTGAAGGCTTCTGAAAAACGACTGGGTGTGAAGCTGGTCGAAATGCAAACCCATGGAGAAGGATCCAGTCTGACAGCGGCAGCGAAAGATCTTCTGCACAAATTCGATCAACTGGAAAAAGAAACCTGCACCTTTCTTGAAGAAAAGGGTCGAAAACTTTCACTGATCCGCCCCGATCAGGCAAGTGGTCAAACCAACGAAAAGATCACCAGGAAATTATGCGGTTGGGTGAACACCGCCTTTATTTATTCCCAGTCTTTACACCTGCTTTCTCATGCCATCGAATACATCTGATCCGCTACGTTAATGGGCCATCGTCCCGACCGGTAAATTATTCTTGACAACATGCCATAAATGACATATGGCACGTATCGTTTCAGTTCATTCTGCTCGAAGAATCACTGTCAGAGAGGGATAGCGGTCAAGGCCCTTTCATCATAGAAAGGGTCGAATCCATCATAAAAATATTTTAAGGGAGCTGATTTATGAGCAAATATGGAGGTCACGGCGACAACGCCAATGTAAGAAAGCATTATCGACAGCTCATGGAGAAATGCAAGGTTCACATGGACCAGGTGGAAAAGGAATTGCCGGAATCCATGGTTGACTTCAAGGAAGCGCTGGCAGAGCGCGGACTGAGCCGGAGGGACTTTATCAAATGGACTTCGGCTATGACGGCGGCCCTGATGCTGCCGCCGATGTTCAAGCCCATGGTGGCCAGGGCGGCGGAAAACTTCAGCCGCGTGCCCGTCGTGTGGCTGCATTTCGCGGAGTGTACGGGATGCAGTGAAGCCTTCCTGCGTTCCTCCTACCCGAATGTGGATGATATCCTGCTGGATACCATTTCCTTGGAGTATCATGAAACTCTGATGGCCGCAGCCGGTTACCAGGCGGAGCAGAATCTCGAAAAGGCCCTTCATGATTTTCCGGGAAAATTTATTTGTGTCATTGAGGGAGCATTGCCCCGCGGTTGGAACGGCAAATATCTGACCCTCGGTCCAAAGGGGAAAACAGGGATCGAAGTGGCCAAAGAAGTCACATCCAAAGCAGCGGCCACCGTCTGTATCGGCAGTTGCTCGGCCTTCGGCAATGTCCAGGCCGCCAATCCAAATCCCACCGATTCGGTGGGGATCAGCGCGGCTTTGGGCATCTCGACGGTTAATATCGCCGGCTGCCCCCCTAATCCCACGAACTTTGTGGGGACCATTCTTCACTATCTGATGTTCGGCGGCCTGCCCGCCCTGGATTCCCTGGGCCGGCCCGTCTGGGCGTACGGCAAACGGATCCATGATTACTGCGAGCGAAGACCCCATTACGATGCGGGGGAATTTGTGGACGAGTGGGGTGACGGCGGGGCAAAAAAGGGCTGGTGCCTGTACAAAGTCGGCTGCAAAGGACCTTATACCTTTGCCAACTGCAGCCGGGTGCGTTTCAATGACGCCATCTCCTGGCCAATCATGGCCGGTCATGGCTGCATAGGGTGTACGGAACCTGCCTTCTGGGATACCATGGCGCCCCTGGAGAAACCGATTGATGAAAAAACGATCGGCGGCGGTGAAAAAACAGTGGATAAGATTGGCATGGTTCTGCTGGGAGCCACCGTGGTCGGTGTTGCTGCCCATGCGGGCCTGACTGCCCTGAAGCATAAGGGAAAAGATGATAAGGATGAGAGCGCTCACAAATAATAGAATTTCCCGGGAGGAATAAGCATGGCCAAAAGAATCATTGTCGATCCCATCACCAGGATCGAGGGACATTTAAGAATAGAAGTTGAAGTCGATAACAGCAACGTGATCAAGGATGCCTGGAGCAGTATCACCCTCTGGCGGGGAATCGAGACCATCCTGAAAGGTCGGGATCCGCGGGATGCAGGGTTGATGGTGCAGCGGTTTTGCGGTGTCTGCACCTATGCTCATTACGAAGCCAGTATCCTTGCCTGTGAGGATGCCTTCAAGGTGAAACCGCCACCCAATGCGCGCATCATCCGGAATCTGATAAACGGCGCGCAGTATCTGTATGATCACATCATGCATTTTTACCACCTCCACGGTCTGGACTGGGTGGATATCGTCAGCGCCCTGTCGGCGGATCCNNTCAGAGACGCACTACAAGGCCGTTCAGCAGCGGCTGACAAAATTCGTCAAATCCGGCCGGCTCGGACCCTTTGCCAACGCCTACTGGGGCAACCCATCCTACAAGCTGTCGCCGGAAGCCAATCTGATCATCACCTCCCATTATCTGGATGCCCTGCAGGTTTCCAAACTGGGCGCGCAGATGATGGCCATCTTCGGCGGGAAGAATCCCCATCCTCAGACGCTGGTCGTCGGCGGCGTAACCTGCGTCATGGACGCCCTGGATGCCGCCCGGCTGGGCGAGTATCTCTTCCGGCTGAAGGAATTAAAAAACTTTGTCGAAACCGCCTACATCCCCGATGTGCTGCTGGCTGCCACCTATTACAAGGGCGAAGGGCTTGCAGGGATCGGCGGCGGCGTCAAGAACTATCTGGCCTACGGCGGATTCCCTCTCGACGACGACTGGAACAATCTGCTGTTCCCGAGAGGGCTCGTCAAAGACCGGGATCTGACCAAAACCCTGAAACTGGATGAGACAAAGATCACCGAAGAGGCCACCCATTCCTGGTACAAGGGATCGGAACCTCAGCATCCCTACAAGGGGACCACCGACCCGGATTATACGGGGTATGATAAGAACGGAAATGTGAAGGGCGATGGAAAATACTCCTGGTGCAAGGCTCCGAGGTACGACGCCCAGCCTTATGAGGTGGGCCCGCTGGCACGCTTCATCGTCGCCTACGCCCAGGGTCACAAGGAAATCAAACCACTGGTTGACCAGACCTTGAAGGCCACGGGACTTCCGGCGACCGTTTTATTCTCTACACTGGGCCGCACCGCTGCCCGGGCGCTGGAGACCAAGTATGTCGGTGACCATATCGAAGGCTGGGTCAATGAACTGGTGAAGAACATCAAAGCAGGCGACACCCGGACCTGGACCCGCTGCGACGTGCCGGACAAGGGCGAGGGCCGCGGTTTGACGGAACCGCCGAGAGGGGCGCTGGGGCACTGGATCCGCATTGAAAACAAGGTGATTGCCAACTATCAGGCGGTGGTTCCCTCCACCTGGAACTGCTCACCCCGGGATAAGGCAGGCAAGCGGGGTCCCTATGAGGAGTCTCTCATCGGTACGAAGCTGGCCAACGTGGACCAACCCCTGGAAATTCTGAGAACCATTCATTCCTTCGACCCCTGTATGGCCTGTGCGGTGCATATCATTGATCCCCGGACAGACAAGATCAGGGAGTTCCGGGTTGCCTAGCGAAAGGGAGGTCACATGGACACAAGACAACCGATAAAAGAATGGTCCGTGCCCATCCGGATCAACCACTGGGGCATGGTGATTTCCATATTTATTTTGATCGCGACCGGTTTCTACATTGCCGGGCCGTTCACCGTTTATGAAGGGGAAACCGTCAAGAAGTTTTTCATGGGCGACGTGCGCTTCGTCCACATTCTCTTTGGCGTCTTTCTCTCCTTCATTTTCATCTGGCGGGTCTACCTTGCCTTTTTTTCAAAATTCCACGCCGACTGGAGGGATTTCTTCGCTTTCACGGACTGGCCGAATACGGTCAAGCAGCTTAAATTTTACGCCCTTGTTTCCAAGGAGCCGGCGGAACACAAATACCTGTATGGACCCATGCAGTCCCTGGCTTACGGTGGGCTGATGGTCATGATCCTGTTCATCGTCCTCACCGGGGTGATCCTGATGGGGGCAGGCTATCACGCGGGTCTGACGGGCCTTATCTACAAAATAGTCAAACCCTTTGAAAACCTGGTGGGCGGCCTGGCCATGGTGCGGTGGATCCACCATATTCTGACCTGGTGTTTCATCCTGTTCATCGTGGTGCACATTTACATGGCCTTCTGGTATGATGTCATGTTCAGGCAGGGGACGGTATCGTCCATGATCAGCGGG
>PMNM01000144.1 GCA_003161855.1 Syntrophaceae bacterium
CCAGAGATAAGGGTGAGAAAAAAATAACCTATCATTACGCCCTCACGGATGATAAATCTCAATTGGAATCACTCCGCAGACGATTATTTAAATTCATGTAGTTTCGTCCATCATGGAACATCGGATGATACAAGGGCACTTGCTGTGGCCGTTCGCACGATGCGTTCAGACGTCCGTCCCTGTGGCCACTCTCTGGATATTTTTTATCCGATGCTGTACAGGGCTGACCTGCCCCGGTAAACCGCGGCTTCGCCAAGCTCTTCTTCAATTCTGAGAAGCTGGTTGTATTTCGCCAGCCGCTCGCTTCTCGAAAGGGAGCCGCTCTTGATCTGTCCGCAGTTGGCGGCAACCGCCACATCGGCCATATAGGTATCCTCGGTTTCTCCTGACCGGTGTGAGACGACGGTTGTATAGCCAGCCTCCTTCGCCGATTGAATCGTCTCCAGAGTCTCCGTCAGCGTACCGATCTGATTCAGCTTGATCAGGATGGAATTGGCAATACCCTGTGAAATGCCTTTCTCGAGCAGTTTCTTGTTGGTGACAAATATATCATCCCCCACGATCTGAATTTTTGATCCCAGGGCTTCAGTGAGCCCCTTCCAGCCCTCCCAGTCATTTTCCGCCAGACCGTCTTCAATAGAGACGATGGGATATTTTTTAACCAGATCCTGATAGAATTTAACCATTTCCTCGGAGGTCTTCCGTGNNGCCAGATCTTTTCCCGGCTTGTAGCCCGCCTTTTCGATAGCCGTTGTGATGAGGCTCAGCGCTTCTTCATTGGATTTCAGATTGGGCGCGAACCCGCCCTCATCCCCCACGGCAGTATTATAGCCTTTTCCTTTCAGAACGGACCTCAGCGTCTGAAAAACTTCGGCAGACATGCGCAGACCTTCCTTGAAGGTTGGCGCACCCACGGGCATGATCATGAACTCCTGAATATCCACGTTGTTATCGGCATGTTGTCCACCATTGAGAATGTTCATCATGGGGACCGGAATATCTCTGGCCATGATACCGCCGATATACCGGTACAGAGGAAGTTCCAGGGCAGTTGCCCCGGCCTTGGCGCAGGCCATCGAGACGCTCAGAATGGCATTGGCACCGAGTTTCCCCTTATTATCTGTCCCATCCAATCCAATCATGACATAGTCGATATCCCGCTGGTTCAGGCAATCCATCCCGATAAGCTCCGGTCCGATTTTATGAAGAACATTGTTGATGGCCTTGATAACGCCCTTGCCCAGATACCTTTTCTTATCTCCATCCCGGAGTTCAAGCATCTCGTGTTTACCGGTGGATGCACCGGACGGCACGGCAGCGCGTCCGAAGATGCCGGATACCAGAGTCACTTCGGTCTCGACAGTGGGGTTTCCTCTTGAATCCAGAATTTCTCTGGCATGGATATTGATGATCTCGGTCATAGGGTCCTCCTCGCGGTGAGATTTTATTCAGGGCTCGTCTTTTGAACATTTCCCATAACCGAATCTTGAGAAATATTCAAGGTCATTATCATCTCATCTTATCTCATGGACTGTCAGGTCCGATGACTGCAAAGCTTCTTGATAAGATCAGGGAAGTCATGTAAGATAAAAACGTGGTGATCAAAGAGAGTTTAGTGGTGCAAGAGAAGCGGACGAAACTTTTTCTGCATTTGAAAAAATGGCTGGAAAAGGCGGTCATGGATTACAGGAAGATTGAGGCGGGAGACCGGCTTCTGATCGGTGTTTCCGGTGGTCCCGACAGCTTGGCCCTTCTGGATCTGCTGAATTCGCCGATGATCTTTGTGCCTCCTTTTTCTCTGCTGGCCGTCAACATCGATCTGGGCTTCGATCCGGCTTATGAGGGTTACCGCCTTCTGGAAAACGACCTTAAGGAGAAGGGTTATCCCTATGTCATGGAAAAGACGAATTTTGGTCCGCTGTCACACAGTGATTACAACAAAAAGAACCCTTGCTTTCTCTGTTCCAGGCTCAGACGAAAACGGATATTTGAGATTGCCGCCGAAAGAGGTTGCAATAAGATTGCCTTTGCCCATCACCGCGACGACATTATTGAGACCCTGCTGATCAACATGTTTTACGCCAGGGAAATCAGTACCATGATGCCCAATCAGGAGATCTTCGGCGGCCGCTTGCATATCATCCGGCCGCTGGCCTATCTCCGCGAGGATCTGGTCAAAAAATACGCGAAACAGCGCCGCTTTCCAATCATTGAAAATCGCTGTCCAACCAGTAAAAGTTCGCGTCGGCTCTATATCAAGAACCTTCTGAATGACCTGGAAAAAGATAACAAAGACATTCGGGATAATATTTTCAAGTCCATGAGTCATGTGAAGATGGACTACCTTCTGACAAAGGCGAAAAAGATTGGCTAAGAAAGACGCATCCGAAAAAATCATCTGCCAGAACAAAACAGCCAGGATAAATTACTTTATTGACGAAACTTGCGAGGCGGGGATCGTCCTGGTGGGCACGGAGGTGAAGTCCCTGCGGGACGGTCACGCAAACCTCAAGGACAGCTATGCCCTGGTGAAGAATGAGGAGGTCTATCTCTATGAGCTGCATGTGAGTCCTTATTCCCACGGCAACCGTTACAACCATAACCCGCTGAGGGTCCGGAAGCTCCTGCTCCACAAAAGAGAGATCCGCCGTCTTTATGGAAAGTCCCGGGAAAGGGGTCTGACTTTGGTGCCTCTGAAGATGTATTTCAAGAACGGGAAGGTCAAGGTTGAGATCGGTATCGGCCGGGGGAAGAAACGCTACGATAAACGGGAGGATCTCAAGCTCAAGGAAGACCGGCGGGATATAGAGCGGGGATTCCGGTCGAAGAACCGAGAAGGATGATTCTAATGATATTCTGATGCCGGTTTCCCGGAAACCCAGGTCACTTCCCTGGCAGGAATTCTTATACGGGATGGGTGGCTGGCCGCCGTATCAGAGGCGGTCGCATTTTTTTCGTAAAAAGAGACCGGCTCATGGACCCAGCCCCTGCCCAGGCGTTCTTCTTCTTTTCTCAACATCCAATAAGCATACCGACCAATCAAAGGGGCGATCATTCTTGTTTTCCACCCAAAGGTGGCATAGATATCCTGCAAAAGAGCGTTCATTTTTCCGGCAAGCCGCTCATTTTTTCGATACCATTTTCTTGTGGCCCAGACGGCTCCCGCGTAAGATGATCGAAGCGGGAACACCTCCCAGGCAAAACGTTCCCGGACACATGGATCCGGGTGGTCTTTATAACGCTGCCAGCCGTTCAGCATAACCCTGATTATGCGGGTCAGACTGGGTCCATTGACGTCAAAATCCCGGTGGAAGGCATTTAGGAGATATTGCTCTTCCTGGCCGTTTTGAATATGCCGGTGCCGGTAATTGAAACGATATTGTCCATGGGCATCCGCCGCAGGAAATTCCGCTTCGGGAAAGAGTGTGCCCTCGCTGCGGTGTTGTTCATACAGGGGCGTTCCCGGAGAAGGCATATACAGCATGAACTGGTGAAAGACAGTATCATGGCTGATTGCGTAATCAATAACGCCGTTGATGTTTTCAGGGGTATGATTTTCCATACCGATGATGGAGGATCCAAGCACGCGGATTCCGTGAGACTGGAGAAGCCCGACAAGAGAATGTGTATCCACTTCCCGCAGTTTCTGGTATTGGCTGCTCTCACCTTCCAGCCCCATCCAGACAAAGCTGATTCCCAATCTGACCAGTTGTTCCATCGAGTAAGATTTTAAAACCCTCGCCGAGCTGAACACATAAAGGGACCAGCTTTTTTGATTCTGCTCCATCAATTCCAGAAGGCGGAGAGCCCTCTTCTTATGAAGAAGGAAATTTTCATCCAGGGTAAAGAAAGAGCGGACTTTGAGTTTTTCTTCAATCTGGCACATCACCGTAAAGAGTTCATCGCCGGTTTCGTAAAAATTGATAAAATTGCCCTTGCCACCATACAGCGCGGATGTGGAACAGAAATTACAGCCAACCGGACATCCGACGGAGGGAATGAGAATGGCCGCCGTTCCGCCACGCCGGTTTCCCAGGTTGATGCCCATCATCCGGCCTCCAAATCCCGACAGGACAGCCGGATGCCTGATGGCCGCGTTTTCATCCTGGCCGAGGTGCCGTCGAAACCACCGGATGCCGTCACCCTTGACGATGTGATCTGCGTCGATGATTTCATGGATGTTATCCTTGTTCGCAATGTGTCCACCCACAACAATCATGGCACCAGGCTGGTGTTGCCGGATCAGCTCGCACATTTTTTTTACCTTTCCCACATTGGGAATGATTGCACTGATTCCTACAATGTCGTAGTCATTTCGCCGGATTTCTTCGGCGAAACGGTCAAGGGAGGGAAAATCCAATAGCGTTGAGGGTGCATCGATATTGGCCTGAATCATCATTAATCCAAAGGATCGATGAAACATGCGCAGGGAAAAACCGCCCTGAACCCGTGTCACTTGATTCTGATAAAGTTCCATGGGGTTGAGCGTCCGGCTTCCATATTCGTCGTCTTGACCATAGGGACCAAATACGCTGGACAATAGAATGCGCGGCTGGTTTCCCCGGGGGCGGACAGGTTCATTTCTCGTCATCTTTTACTCCTCTTTTAAATCCTATGATGGATGTGCGAATTTCGTATGAAGCAATGCTTAATCGAAATAATGGGTGAATGAAAGCTATGATTTAGGTTTTACAAAAGTTTTACAAATCACGATATGGAGAGGCTTCTGCAGGGGGCATTTGGACGTTGACACAAATTTTTGCGCATTGTATTAAACTGATCCCATGATTAATCGATTAAAATGGTTTTTCCATCCTGTCTTAATTTTTATCTTCTCCATTGTGGCGCTGGCCCTGTCACTTTTTTTGTATATCTACTGGTATATAGAGGCCAGTACAGGGCTCCGAGCGGTGGTGCGGAAATATAATCTCGACCCCAATCAGTTCTTTGAAGCTCAGACCTGGGTCGTTATTCTCGTTCTTTCTGTTTTGGTCGGTATCATTTTGGTCGGGATACTCATCATCTTTGTCTATAGCCAGAAAATGACCAAACTCAACAAGCTGCAACATAATTTCATCAACAATTTTACTCACGAGTTGAAAACCCCTGTCACTTCGCTGAAGCTCTATCTGGAAACATTTCTGAAGTACGACCTTCCGCGAAACGAGCAGCTAAAATATATTCCCCCGATGATACAGGATGCGGAGCGCCTTTCGGATAACATCAGTCTTATTCTGAACCTGGCCAGGATTGAGACGAAGACCTACACGGGGGAATTTGTCCAGTTGGATCTATTCCAGGCGGTAAACCAGTTTTATCAAAACAACATCCATCTCTTCCGGAATTATGATATCCTGATTCACAACCCTTCTGGACAATCTTTCCCATATCGTATTAATCTTCCCCTGTTTGAAATGCTCTTGATGAATTTGTTGACCAATGGTGTCAAATACAACGATAGTGAAAGGCCAAAGATCGATATTTGCTTTATTCCTCAGAAACGTACATTGCACGTCCGTTTCGAAGACAACGGCATTGGCATCGAAAAAACCGAGATAAGGAAGATTTTCAGAAAATTTTATCAGGTGGGTCGATCAGACGGTCTGTCCCCCAAGGGCAGCGGGTTGGGTCTGTACTTGGTACAGAACATTGCCCGGATTCATAAGGGAAAAGTGATTGCGGAAAACAGATCCGATATCAGGGGATCAATTTTCACGCTCATTCTGCCTTACCGCTCCCAGCCGGCCTGAAATAAGGTGTGCATCTGTGGAAGATTCAGGTAAAAAACGTATTCTGGTCATCGAAGATGACGGACATATCGCGGAGGGTTTGAAATTGAACCTGTTGCTGCAGGGGCATGAGGTGGATATTGCCCCGGATGGATTCTCGGGTTTACAAAAATGGAAAACGTGGCAACCCAACTTGATCGTTCTGGATATTATGCTTCCTGGTATCGACGGATATTCGGTTCTCCAGAACATTCGCCTGGAGGATGATCGCATTCCGATTTTGATTTTATCTGCCAAAGGAACCTCCGAAGACCGTGTTAAGGGGCTGTCCTATGGGGTGGATGATTATCTGGCAAAACCCTTCGACCTTGAGGAATTNNCTGACCGAACAGGAAGTGAAGCTTCTGAAACTTTTTATCGCCAACCGGGGCAAACCGCTTTCCCGCAAGCATCTGCTGGAGATCGGGTGGGGATACACGGGGGTCACATCCACTCGGACCGTGGATAATTTCATGGTGCGACTGCGTAAATACTTCGAGGATCATCCCCAGCACCCCGTATATTTTAAAAGCCTTCGTTCTGTGGGTTATGTTTTCGATCACGACAGCCCATAAGAAAAACATGTCCCTCCTTACTCCTTCTGCTTTTGGGCTTGACTTCATGTTTGAACGGGTTTAGATTATCAACCATCATTGCTCTTTGAACTCTCCAAATTTATGGGGGCGTCACGGTTTCGACGGGGATAGTTGAAGCTGTAGAAGCGTACCGAGGTTCCTACAGGCCTCGTTAAACAGGTAGGAAACTTATAATCGCAGACAACTACGATTACGCCTTAGCCGCTTAGACGGCTAACGTTCTGCCGGTTCTGCCTGCCGGGCCGAACAGAGCGTCAATCAGACAGGATAGCTGACCTCCCTAACCTGGTGGGAGCAAGGCGAAATCCAAACAGGTTAGTCACTGATGAATCCTGCCTTTGGGAGTCTTCAGGGGCGAATNNAGAAATAGCGGGTTTTTTCTTGCTATTCGTCCAACGACGTGCTATGCTATCCATCAGAATCCGGGGAATATGGGGGTACATATGGGGGTATCACCTGAACGGCGCATATTGGATACCCCCAAAAAGGAGGAACGCAACATGCCGAAGAGGATCACGTCGCTAACTGACACCGAAGTACGTTCCGCTAAACCGCAGGAGAAACAATATAAACTTTTTGATGGAGGAGGGTTATATCTTCTTGTTACCCCACAAGGCGGAAAACTATGGCGCTGCAAGTACCGCTACGATAATAAAGAAAAGCTGCTCACATTTGGTGCCTATCCCGAAATATCACTAGCCGATGCCAGACGGCGAAGGGATGATGCTCGGAGGAAGATAGCAAACGGAATCGATCCTGGAGCCGTACGCAAGGCACAGAAACAGGCAGTTACCGAGGAGACAGAAACCTTTGAGGTCATAGCCCGTGAATGGCATATGAAATTTACCTCGACATGGACATCTGGCCATGCTGCTACGATCATGAGCCGCCTGGAACGCGATCTTTTTCCCTGGATTGGAAAGTGTCCCATTGCCGGGATCAAGGCACCTGAACTTCTAACGGTTCTTCACCGGGTAGAAAGTAGAGGCGCGCTGGAATCCGCACACCGAATCCGGACTATCGCCGGGCAGGTTTTCCGGTACGCCGTCTCCACGGGAAGGGCTGAGCGTGACCCATCCGGCGATCTTAAAGGGGCACTGCCACAGCCCGGAGAGAAGCATCATGCAGCGATTACCGACCCGAAAGAAGTTGCACCTCTTCTCCGGACCATAGATGGCTATCAGGGGCATTTTGTCGTGAAATGTGCCCTCATGCTCGCTCCGATGTTTTTTGTCCGTCCTGGGGAGTTACGCAATGCGGAATGGGCAGAGGTTGATCTCGAAGAAGCGGTCTGGAATATCCCGGCGCACAAGATGAAGATGAAACAGTCCCATATCGTACCTCTATGTAAACAAGCCGTGAAGATATTGACAGAGCTGAAGGAATTGACCGGTGCAAGCAGATATGTCTTTCCATCAGGGCGGTCATTTGCCAGGCCGATGTCAAACAATGCCATTCTCGCAGCACTACGGCGCATGGGATACGACAAGGACACCATGACCGGTCACGGGTTCCGGGCAATGGCGCGGACTATCCTGGATGAGGTTTTACAGGTTCGACCTGATTTCATCGAACATCAACTTGCCCATGCGGTCCGCGATCCTAATGGAAGAGCTTATAATCGAACGGCGCATATTGTTGAACGGCGCAAAATGATGCAAAAATGGGCGAATTATCTGGATGAATTGAAGACGGGAGCAAAGGTGATACCGTTTCACAACCGGGTAGTGTGAAAATTTGCGGTACAGCTTCTGATGGAGGGCGAATCAAGTTCCCTATCTGAATGGTCCGGTATATTGTGGTGTAATGAAAATTGAGGATGGCAATGATAATAATCGGATATGATGATTTTTTACGGCTTTGTCGGGTGGATAATCCCATGAATATAGGGTGCGGTTTTAGATTGAAGTCCGATGGTGTTTGGGTCGATTTTCCATCGGATGATGTTGATTTGTTCTTTGAAGAAAGAGCTGTGTTGAGTGAACACCCCAGCCATGATTTATCCAAACCTGCATTGGCTTTCCCTTGTTCGCTGGAAGAGTTTAATGCATTTATTTTGTGGGGTGGTCTTAAAGGTATCGTCGATAAAGAGATGTTAGACAACATCGTCAATAATCAAGAAACACCTCAGCAACTTGTTTCCCGGATGAAAGCGATTGGAAAATCCAATTTGGAGATTGCACGTGAGCTGGTCGGGATGCCTGGAGGGTTTACTGACCATGCGCTCGGCAGTTTGTTACCAGCAAACCCAGGAACCCATGTCTCGCCTGACGCAAGAAGGAGGCAAGGAGCTCGATTAAGATCTCGATTAAAACATAATAAAGACTGAATCATAAAAGCCAAATGCCTCATTGGAACCGGATGGAATGCCTGTCCGGTTTTTTTTGTGCAAATGTTCCTTGACTGTCTCACTAGTGAGACAGATCAATAACGGTCTCCATTAAACTATAATGGAGGCTAAAAATGGTAAATGAAAATCCCCTCACCCCCGGGCGCTTATTGCGCATCAAGGACGTCTTGAAGATTATCCCCATCAGTAAATCATCATTTTACGCAGGGATAAAGGCAGGGAAATACCCTGCACCGGTAAAGCTCGGCAAGCGTACATCGGCTTGGCGATCTGACTCCCTCATCCTTATTGTCGAGCAGGGGGTGCAATGATGGCGATCAGTCAACGAGTTTTCGAGACAGAGAGCATAGACCTGGCATCCTTCCTTGCCGTAGCTGTGCATCAACCGATGATCTATCGAAGTCCTAACCGGCAGCGAGCGATTTTTGAGTTCAAAGAAGATAACGTGCTTCACGAGGCGATTATTGCCTACGAACGCGGTGCAGCCCTTCCTGCCAAGCGGCTATTGAATACCCGCAGTTTTTTATTTCGTGAGGCTTCCAGGATTGTAAGGGAAGGAGGTGGTAGAAATGGATAACATGACCACCTTCCATGAAGCAATCCGCGCTACCCTTGGTTATTCACCAGATTCCGGCATACTCAGCCCCGGCAAGATGATTCGCTTTTCTACAAGCGATAAACCCCACGATCGGTCGGGATTTGCAAAACTTTTCGATGATGGGGAGGGTGGGATTTTTGGCTGCTGGCGACGAGGTATTTCGGAGACGTGGCAATCCCGGACAGCACATTCGCCGGAAGAACGCACTGCTTATGCAGAGCATATCCGCAAAGCGCGGGAGGAGGCTGCTCAGATTGAGTCGGCAATACGCGCTGAATGTCGCCGGACATCTGCTGCGCTTTGGCAACAGGGACAGAATGTTGACGCGAAACACCCATATCTTCTGAATAAGGGAGTCAAGCCCCACGGGATAAAGCAGAAAGGGGATGCGTTAATGATACCGGTGCGGGGGTGCGATGGCATACTACGCGGTCTGCAATTCATCGGACCGGACGGTTCCAAGCGTTTCAAGACCGGTACTGAGGTAACTGGTGGGTACCATGCTTTTGGTAAACCTCAGGAAAACACGATCCTGATCTGCGAGGGACTGGTAACAGGAGCAACGCTTCACGAAGTCACTGGTCATGCCGTCGCCGTCGCCCTCAATGCAGGAAATCTCCGTCATGTA
>PMNM01000012.1 GCA_003161855.1 Syntrophaceae bacterium
TTCAGATCCTCCGGAGATGCCCATCGCCAGTCCTGGCAGGTTCGGGTACGGGGCTGACCAGCCTGCCGGAAACAGCGGAAGGCGAACAGCGTGATCCGGAAATGGGTATAGGCATGTTTGACGGATGCGATCTGGTCTCCCACCTGAATCCGGATGCCCAGCTCCTCATAGATGGTACGCTTCAATTCCTCCGCCAGGCTCTCTCCACTTTTCACGATACCGCCGGGGAACTTCCAGAGTGAGGCCAGCAGTCCCGCGGGGGGTCGCTGGACAATCAGAACCCGTTCCTGCCGGTCGCGGATCACGGCAGCCACGACACGCCTGTGCGGTATCGGTATTTTTTTCGCGGATACGGGCAGGTGATCCTGAAGATGGGCCTTTCTCCCCCGGCACAGCATTTGGAGGGGGCAGTCTTGACAGGAGGGTGTTCTCGGGGTACAGATCATGGCACCCAGATCCATGAGGGCCTGATTGAAGGAGCCTGGTGAATGCTTCGGAAGGAGGGCTTCAGCACGAGCTTGAAGTTCCCTTTGCGTTTTTGGCCGGTCCATAGGTTCTTTCACGGCAAAAAGCCGGCTCAGCACCCGCCGAACATTGCCATCGACAGCAGCTACTGGTTGCCCGAAGGCGATGCTGAGAATGGCACCGGCGGTGTACGGGCCAATACCGGGCAGGCCGGAAAGTGTGTCCCGGTTATCTGGAATCAGACCGTTCAACTGGTCAACAATGATTTGTGCTGCCCAGTGCAGATGCCGTGCCCGGGCGTAATAACCCATGTTTTCCCAGGATTTGAGCACCTCGTCCAAGGACGCTGCGGCGAGTGCTTTCACTGTGGGAAATCTTTTCAGAAAATGTTGATAATAGGGAATGACCGTCTCNNCGGTACCAGTCTAAAAGTGTTTTGGTGATCAGGGTCTCTGTTTTATTCATGAAGGTGGCTTTTACAATGGACACCGGAAAAGTTCAAATTTTATTGCAAAGAAAATCGTTTTTTGTTTTAGAAAAAGCTTCAAGGTGAAAAACTTAGCAAGTTGACTGGGTGCGAATATGAGATGGATTAAGCCATCAGCGCTTTGATCTCCTCGCCGTCTATCTTTTCCTTTTCCAGATCTAAACTATTGTCCGGTTGTCACAATCAACAGTTGCAATCTTTTTCCTGTTCNNGCACTGATGAGCGCAAAAATCGGCGAACTGATATTCCTTCAACAGCTTGCAGGCAGATTTAAAATTCCGGTTCCGGATTTTGTTGTGGAGCCTGTGAATCAATCGGATATTAAAAAGAAATTGCAGGTATGGGGAAGCGGAATCGTTAAACCGGATGTGCTTGCAGGAAAACGAGGCAAGGCCGGCACGGTTCATAAAGTCAGTGATTACCGTGAAGCCATGCAACTTTTAAAGAAAGTGGCCGCAGCGGAAGTCGTTGGACTGCAACCTCGAACATCGTACATGGTTCAGTCGGTACCGGCGGAGATGGAGCTTTTTACGGCAATCACCTATAATTCTAAATTTATTTCCCCCTCTTTTACTGTTTCACTCAAAGGCGGAATAGATGTCGAATCCATCCCGGATTCAGACAAAATCACGATTCCCGTCGATGTCTTCCGCGGATTAAATGCCTATCAGGCTTCAGAGGCGCTGAGCAAACTTGGTTTGCATGGCAGTCTGAACTCCATGCTGGCTCGTTGCTTTGTCAATCAGTGGGATATGTTCATCTCGACCGGCATGCAGTCCTGTGAAATCAATCCGTGGCGCGTGACCAAAGACGAAAAGATATTTGCCTGCGATTTTAAAGCCACGTTCGATGAAAACAATTTCAAGTTCCGTGATCTCGGGTTTGAATTCCCGGAATACCCGAGCACGGAAGAGGCTTTTGATGAGGAGATGCGACTCTGGTCCGCAGCGAGCCATCAGGGACAGGCCCATGTGTCATCACTCGGAGGAAAAAAGATTCTCCCGATTTTGTTCGGCGGCGGCGCCAGCACCATTATCATCGAAACGTTGGCCCAGTGCGGCGGCGATCCGATATTTCTGTCTGATTTTGGCGGAAACCCGCCTTATGACCGAATGAAGAAGACCGCTGAAATCTGCTTCCGCCATAAACTGGCCAATGCTTCACTGCTTCTCATTCTCGGCGGTAAAGCCAACAACACCCAGATTGACGTGACCTTTGCCGCCATTGCAGACGCCCTGGAAGAATGGGTCGCCCAGAATGGGCCCATTCATATCCCCGTCGTCATCGGACGAGGCGGTCCCGGACTCGTCCAGGGGCTCGCTGTCATGAAAAAAACCCTGGAAAACCTCAATCTGCCGTTTGTCTTCTTCGGACCTGATACGCCCATTACACTGGTCGCTGCGTATGCGGCCAAGCTGGCGAATTACAGCGAGAACGAAGGGAAGGAGGACCAGAAATGAGAGCTAAATCATTGAGTGATATCCTGAAAAAAGGTGATCGTATCGCCGTATCGAATATTACCGGCCGTGAAGCTTCTAAGGTCTCGATCATTTCTCAAAGCTACTGCAGGAATATCGTGGCCGGATGGGCGCTTGGCAAGGACGGTCAGACCGTTGACGTTCCGGGGGGCAAGCCGATACCCGTCTTCGGCCAGTTTGAGGACCTGCTGTCAGCCCTTCCGGATGCAAAAAAACCCAACAAGATCATTGTTTATTCACCGCCTGATGCAGTCTATGGCGATGTCAAGGAAGTGCTGGAACACGGCAAGAAGTTTGTTGAAACCATTTTCGTCATTACGGAACATGTGTCCATCGAAGTAACGGCGAAACTCAAATCACTTGCCGATAGCGCTGATATCGATATTGTCGGCTGCAATACGCTCGGTGTCATCAATGCTTACGACCGCACGCGCGTCGGTGCCGTTGGCGGAGATTCTCCGGATGAGGCCTTCGTCAAGGGAAGCGTTTGCATCCTGTCCAACTCCGGCAATATGGTCAATACCATTGCGACCTACCTCAAGCCTGCCGGATTGGGTATTTCCTATGGAATCTCAACCGGCAAGGATCCTCTGATCCTGACACCGATCAAAGAGCTTCTTCCCCTTGCCATGATGGACACCCGCACACAGCTTGTTATCCTCTATGTTGAACCGGGCGGATCCTATGAAGAGGAGGCGATCGCCTATCTTAAGTCTCTCAAATGCCCGAAACCGGTCATTGTCTACGTTTCAGGACAGTTCGCCGAAGGATGCAGTATCTCTCTGGGGCACGCCGGTGCGGTCGTCGAAGGACCCAACACCACAGCTTCGGCAAAAATGAAAATGTTCGACGACTATTTTGGGGTACCGGTTTTTGACCCGGATCATCCGAAAGTGTTCATGTCCATACTCAGGGAAAAAAAGCGGGGCGTCCGCGTCAACGCGCTTCATGACCTTGTAAATGCGGCCATGGCCGTGACGGATGCATGCGAGATCAAAACGGACTTCTCCCCGACACAGCCGATCGGGCTCAACCCATGGTTCAAGAATTTCGGCGCCTTTGAACATAAACTCCCCCGAACCATGATTATTCATCCCGGTACCATCCCGGAACCTTATGGTTCTCTGGTTGATCGATATGTCAAGTCCGGCTTCGGCCGGATACAGACGCGGCAATCCATGCGCAACGCATCACATGCATCCTCAAATGACGGTGTTACGCCGCGCATATACGGCTATTCTGTCATGAACCTTATGAACAAAGGCTCGTTTGTCGAATCAGTCCTTCTATACTGGCTCGGCCATCCGCTCAAGCACGAGTTTGAAATACGCTTATTCGAAATGGGACTGATCGCATCGTTGACGAACGGACCGGGCACGATTTCAAGCCAGGCGCCAAAACTTTCCGCTTCGGCTGGAAATTCGCCGAATACGGCCATGATCGCAACCCTGGCCGCCATTGGAACGGTTCACGGCGGAAACGGCCAGGAAGCAGCCAGAATGCTGATTGATGTTTTCGGGAAAACCGGGTTGACCGATCCCTACAACAAGAAAAATGCGCCTGACCTGGATGCGATTGTTCGTGACTATGTCAAGAAATTCAAGGAAAGGAAAGTGGTGGACAAGGAGGCCGGTCTTCATTACGAAAAAGTCCCCTGCCTCGGACATCCCGTGTTCAACAAGGAAGCGGTCAACTTCGATCCGCGCGAAAGAGTCATCGCCGCATATATGGACGAGCATAAAATCTACAACGTGTTCCATGATTTCTATCACCGGTTGACCCGCGGCATGACCAGCGCCGGCGTGACCAGTAAGGTCCACGCCGTAAACGTGGACGCCACGCTTACCTGTATTCTGATGGGCATTGCGTGGCCGCTTCTGGTGGAGAAGAAGATCACCGTCGAACGTGCGCTCGACCTGCCGTTTCTCGCCTTTGCGTTGGGTAGGGTGGCCGGCGGTGCAGGCGAGTATCTTGACCATCGCGAAAGCGGGACCGATATGGACATGCGTATTCCCGTGAGTGAATGTAAATTCCTCGGACGTGTTCAGGATTAGAACTTCTTTAAGGAAATAATATTTAACAGGGGGGCAGGCAATGGGCAAATCAATCACCAGGAAACTTCTAGAATCACATATTGCAGAGGGATCCTGGAACCCGGGATCCGAAATCGCCATCAAGATCGATCAGACGCTCACCCAGGATGCAACCGGCACCATGGCCTACCTGCAGTTCGAAGCCACCGGCCTGCCGAAAATCGAGACGGAACTGTCGGTCAGCTACATCGATCATAACACGATTCAAATCGGCTTCGAGAATGCAGACGACCATAAATATCTGCAGTCGATTGCCGTTAAATACGGTATCATCCTCTCCCGTGCCGGAAACGGCATCTGCCACCAGGTGCATCTTGAACGTTTCGGCAAGCCGGGCAAAACGCTGCTCGGGTCCGATTCCCACACGCCGACTTGCGGCGGTATCGGCATGATCGCCATTGGCGCCGGCGGATTGGATGTTGCCCTGGCAATGGGCGGCGCGCCCTTCTACCTCGTCTGCCCCAGGGTCGTTAAAATCAATTTGATCGGCAGGTTGACCCCCTGGGTCTCTGCCAAAGACCTGATTCTCGAAGTTCTCCGCATTTTCGGCACCAGGGGCAACGTCAATAGGGTTTTCGAATACGGTGGTCCCGGGGTAAAAACCTTTTCCGTTCCCGAACGTGCGACCATCACGAACATGGGCGCGGAATGCGGCGTCACCACGTCGGTATTTCCCAGCGATGATATTACAAAGACGTTCCTCAGCGCGCAGGGCCGCCTCTCCGACTGGTCAGAGATCACCGCTGACGGGGATGCGGAGTATGACAAGGTCGTAGAGATCAACCTGTCCAAACTTGTGCCGCTGTCAGCTACGCCGCACTCACCCGGCAATATCGCCACGGTCGAATCACTGCAGGGCATGCCGGTGGATCAGGTTTGCATCGGCTCCTGCACCAACTCGTCTTACAAGGATCTTGCAACCGTCGCACGCATCATGAAAGGCCACGTCGCCGCACCGAACGTGAGCCTGGTCATTGCGCCCGGTTCCCGGCAGGTCATGCAGAATATCGAAAAAGCCGGTTACCTGGGCAATCTCATTGCTTCCGGCGCGCGGATCGACCCGGCAGCATGCGGGTTCTGCATTGGCAACAGCCAGTCGCCGTCAACGAGAGGGATTTCGCTGCGCACGTCCAACCGTAACTTTGAGGGCCGGTCCGGCACCCATGACGCCCAGGTCTACCTTGTCTCATGCGAAACCGCAGCGGCAGCGGCAATTACAGGTAAAATCACGGACCCAAGAAAACTGGGGATGAAATATCCCAGGATTACTATGCCGGGAAAATTCATGATTGACGACAATATGTTCATTTTCCCAAAAACGATTGAGGATCCCTCCTTGGTCGATATTTTCCGTGGACCGAATATCGGCGCTCCTCCGACCAACGACCCCTTCCCTGCTGATATCAAAGGCACGGCCACCATCAAGGTCGGCGACAAGGTTACCACCGACCACATCATCCCGGCAGGCGCAAGGATGAAATACCGTTCAAATGTACCCAAATACTCCGAGTTTGTGTTCGAGACGGTTGATGCAGGGTTTTCTGCACGCGCTAGACAGATTCGCGATGCAGGCAGGCACAATATCATTATCGGCGGCGAGAGCTATGGAGAAGGCTCATCGCGCGAACATGCGGCCATTTGCCCGATGTTCCTCGGCGTCAAGGTCGTTCTGGCCAAATCGTTCCAGCGCATTCATACGGATAATCTGGTCAATTTCGGCATTCTTCCCATTACCTTTAAGAATGAAACGGATTATGAAAGAATCGACCAGAACGATGAGCTCGAAATTGTTAACGCAGCCAAATCAATCGCCGACGGCCAACCACTGGTGGTCAGGAACAAAACCAAAGGAATGAATATCGAAGTCCTGTACGGTCTGACCGCACGGCAGCAGCAGATCATTCTTGCCGGTGGCTCGCTGTCCCTGCAAAGAAAGAAGGCGGAGGGCAGTATCGATAAAAATCATGGATGAAGGAACGATCATACTCAGGAGGCTTTGGTGATGGCGAAGAAGATCAGCACAAGGAACGTAATCGTTGAGATGGACGGCGATGAGATGACGCGCATCATGTGGGCAATGATCAAAAAGAAACTTCTTGCCACCTACGTGGACATCAGGACCGAGTACTATGATCTCGGCCTCAAAAAGCGCGACGAAACCGACGACAAGATCACCCTGGAAGCTGCCGAGGCCATTAAAAAGCACGGCGTGGGCGTGAAGTGCGCTACCATCACCCCGGACAAAAATCGCGTCAAGGAGTACAACCTCAAGCAGGAGTGGAAGTCTCCGAACGCCACGATCAGGGCTCAACTGGACGGCACCGTGTTCCGCAAACCCATCCTGGTGAATAATATAAAACCCGGTGTCCGCTCATGGAATAAGCCCATCATCGTGGGGAGGCACGCTTACGGAGATGTATACAAGAACACCGAGTTCAAGGTGCCCGGTCCCGGAAAGGCGGAGCTTGTTTACACCGACGACGCGGGTTGTGAGCTCTTCCGCGGCACCATTCAGGAGTTCAACAAAGGCGGCGGCATCATCCAAGGCATTCACAACACCGATTCTTCTATCCGCAGCTTTGCGAAGTCCTGCATGGAATATGCACTGGACCAGAAGGTGGACCTTTGGTTCGGTGCAAAGGACACCATCTCGAAAACCTACGACGGGACCTTCCGTGACATCTTTGCGGAGACCTTTGAGAAGGAGTACAGAGACAAGTTCAAAAAGGCCGGGATCCAGTTCAACTTCACCCTCATCGATGATACCGTGGCCCGTATCATGAAATCCGAAGGCGGTATGCTCTGGGCCTGTAAGAACTACGATGGTGACGTTATGTCCGACATGGTGGCCTCGGCCTTTGGCTCTCTGGCCATGATGACTTCGGTACTGGTTTCGCCAAACGGCTGGTTTGAGTACGAGGCCGCTCATGGTACCGTGCAGAAGCACTACTATAAACATCTGAAGGGCGAAAAGACCTCCTCGAACTGCATGGCGACCCTGTTCGCCTGGACGGGCGCACTCCGGAAACGGGGAGAACTTGACGGGACAGGTCAGGTGGTTTCCTTCGCCGATGCCGTTGAAAAAGCGGCGCTTGACACAGTGGAAAAGGGCGCCATGACTGGTGATCTTGCGAAGCTTGCGGACCCGCAAGCAAAGAAGATCTGCAGTACGGAGGAGTTCATCGATGAGATTGTCAAAACATTGGATGCCATCTGGAAATAGGGATTTGCCATTCAATGGCGGAGATCACGGCTCTGTCGGCCCTGGAAAAAGCCAGGCTTTCCAGGGCATGCGGTGATGCCCATCGCCAGTCCTGGCAGGCGAGCGCTCTGGGCCGGCCCGCGAGCCGTGAACAAAGGAAGGCCGAGAGGGTGATCCGGAAGTGCGTATAGGTNNCCTCGCCGAGTGATTCTTCTCCATATCGTTTAAGCCATCAGCGCTTTGATCTCCTCGCCGTCTATCTTTTCCTTTTCCAGGAGCAGTTGGGCGCCCTTTTCCAGGATGTCTTTCTTGGATTTCAGAATGTCCAGTGCCCGGGTGTACTCGCTGGAAATGATCTCGCGGATTTCCTGATCGATCATCTCCGCCGTGGCTTCGCTGTAATCGCCGCCTTCCCGCATGCCCAGATCCATAAACTGGGGCCGTTTTTCCGGTGACAGATAGACTTGTCCCAGTTTTGCGCTCATGCCGTATTCCCGGATCATGCTTTTGGCGATGTCGGTGGCCCGGGACAGGTCACTGTGGGCACCCGTGGAGATATCACCGAAAATAATCTCCTCCGCTGCCCGGCCTCCCAGGAGCGAGGCGATTTTGTTGAGCAGCTCTGTTTTTCTCATGAGAAAGCGATCTTCTGTGGGGACCTGCATGGTATATCCCAGGGCGGAAATCCCCCGGGGGATAATGGAGATCTTATGGACTGGATCGGTGCCTGGCAGGGACAGGGCAACGAGGGCGTGCCCCATCTCATGATAGGCCACGGTTTTCCGTTCCATCGGATTAATAAGCCGGTTCTTCTTTTCCAGACCGGCGACAATCCGCTCCACGGCCTCCGAGAACTCGGACATGCTCACTTCCTTTTTATTCCGCCGGACCGCGAGGAGCGCCGCTTCGTTGACCAGATTGGCCAGGTCGGCGCCGACCATGCCCGGTGTCATGTTGGCCAAGATTTCCAGATCAACATCCGGCCCGGATTTGATCTTTTTCATGTGGACCTGCAGAATCTCTTTCCGGCCAACCTTGTCGGGGCGGTCCACCAGGATGTGGCGGTCGAATCGGCCCGGCCGCAGNNAGTGCCGGATCGAGGATTTCCGGCCTGTTGGTCGCGGCCATGAGAATCACACCGACCCGGGTGTCGAAGCCGTCCATTTCCACGAGAAGCTGGTTCAGGGTCTGCTCCCGCTCGTCATGGCCCCCGACAGCGCCGAATCCGCGGGCCTTGCCCAGGGCGTCCAGTTCGTCGATGAAGATGATGCAGGGCGCCTTCTGCTTGGCCTGCTCGAAAAGGTCGCGGACACGGGCCGCTCCCATACCCACGAACATCTCCACAAATTCAGAGCCGCTGATACTGAAGAAGGGGACGCCGCTCTCGCCGGCCACAGCCTTGGCAAGCATGGTTTTGCCCGTTCCCGGAGGCCCGACCAGGAGGATCCCCTTGGGAATCCTGCCCCCCAGTTCGGTGAACTTGGCCGGTGTTTTCAGGAATTCGATGACTTCCACCAGCTCCTGCTTGGCCTCATCTACGCCGGCAACGTCGTTGAAGGTCACGTTCAGTTCGTTTTCCACGTAGATTTTGGCCTTGTTCTTACCGAGGGTCATGAAGCCGGCCTGCTGAGACCCCATGCGTTTCATAAAGAAATACCAGATCCCGACAAAGAGGATAATCGGGAAGATCCAGGAAAAAAGATCCCGCAGAAAGGTGGATTCGATCTCCCCCTTGAAGCTGACCTTGTAGGTGTCCAGGAGTGTAGACAGTTCCGGATCAACCCGGATGGTCCGGAAAGCTTTTGTCTCGCCCGCCGTCGCACCGTCGACCTTCATCTTGCCTTGGATCTGGTTGGCTGTGACGGCGACCTCAGATATCTTCCCCGTTTTGAGGAGGGTCAGAAACTGACTGTAGGGGACGACCTGATAGGCAAACATGGAGGAGATGTAGCTCTGGGCAATCAGAACCACCCAGACACCCACCAGGACATACCAGACTGAAAACTTATGCTGCTTTTCCATCGGGCCACTTCCTTTGAATTCTCATCCTTATTTTTGCTGAAATTTACCAGATTGTTCGCCTCACTTCAAGAAGTTTGAGAATCATGAAAAATCCATTTACTAAGGCTCAGAAATTTTTTTTCGCTTCTATGTGAATATTTTAGAGATGGAAAGAACCGTTGGCCTTTGCCATGGGACAAAACCGCTTGAAATCCCTTGCGTAAAGCGGTATGGGGNNCTTCGGCAGAATGGGGTCATTCAGACGCAGATCGGATCCGTGGCGTCTGACTCGGAACCCATGAACCGGTCTGCTCCTCATACCCGCAACAGCGTCGATCATCCCTTCGGGGAAGCGGAAGAAATGCTGGCGAAGCAGGCGGTCGATTGTTTAAGCAGGGAACGCATCATTGCCCTGGATACCATTATCGGCGATGGTCTGGACGGTGTCACGGCCCGTTTCATCATCCCCGAACAGTATGCCCAGATTGCCTATGGATTGAAATTGCTCTTTGACCGGCCGGAGGCCCGGGTGGTGGAAGACCCGACCTATACGATTATCTACTTCACGGATGAACATTTTGAATCCAACAAAGCGAAAAAGCTGCTGAACAAGGACATTACCGTCCGTCTCTTCATGGGTGACCGGCGGGGCGAACAGATTAAGATCTGTCGAAACACGATCTATCTCGGTGAAGGCAAAAAAGGCGTTTTTCAGTTTGAAGACTGGCGGATCAAGGCGATCGACAAGACAGGCATCTTTCTCCATGCCGGGGCCCGGCGGGATTTCCTGTGGATCTACGATCAGCATACCGAACGGCCGGAATTGAAGGAGGTGATTACAGCCGTCTCCGGTCTCACGGCAACGGGCAAGACGACGACGCTGTGCCGGAAGTTTTCCAAATTGCCCCGGGAGACATCCGAAATGATCGGTGACGACGGTGGCATCATCGGTTTTGACGGCAGTTACGCCGCTTTTGAAATCGGCGGTCTCTATGTCAAGACGGAAGGTCTGGATGAGAGTCAGCCGGAAATTTTGCGGGCAGCCGGTTCGAAGGATGCTTTCCTGGAAAACGTGGCTATCACCAAATATCCCTATATGCCTGATTTCAAGGACATTGCAAAAACGGGGAATGCCCGGGCCATCGTCACCCGCGACAATCTGGAGATGGCCTCGAAAAGCCTTCGGGCAGAGAAGCTCCATAATATTATCATTTTGACCCGGAATCCGCTGATAAATGTCATCAGCCGGTTGACGCCGGAACAGGCGACCATGCAGTTCATCTATGGGGAATCCATTGAGAGCAGCGGCGGGAATCCCGAGGAAGCGGGAAAATTCAAGCGGGAGTTCTTTCTGGATCCCTTTATGGTCGGGGATCGCCTTGAACACGCGATGATCTTTTACGACATTATCAAGCGGAACAGGATCCCCTGCTATCTGGCCAATACGGGAACCATCGGCCAGCATGATCAGAAAGTGACCCTCCGGCAGTCTCTGTCGGC
>PMNM01000112.1:0-1913 GCA_003161855.1 Syntrophaceae bacterium
CTTCACCGCTGATGTATAAACAACCAAAAGATTATTGGCAAGCATTTCCTTGATTTCTATGTTCTTGCTTTGGGAAAGCTTCACATCCACTTCCCGCAATAACCCAATCATGTACTCCGCAGTATAACGCCTCCGACTCATCCTGCCCCCCTTAAGGATGATCCAGGATGATGCCGGAATTCTCCCATAAAAACCAGACCGGTTTTAAAGGGGGAGGGGCAGGTCAAATCCGGGGGCACTGGAGATTTTTCTAAAAGAAAAATCGCGGATATTTTGTTTAATATATGCTACAAAAATAACAGAGGATGATGAAAATGGCTTATAAATTCTCGCCGAGCACTCTGTCTGTATTAGCGGAAAATGATGAAAGGAGATGGAAGCATGAAGGTCCTTGATGTCCAGGTGCAGACTTTTACCANNGAGTCAGCTTTTACGAGCGAGGAGGAATTCATAACCGGATTAAGAGCAAATGGTGTCAAAGCTATTATGATGAGTCCTATGGGTTGGGCCAAAGCAAATCGTGATCTGGCGCAAATCAAAGAGATGCATGACTATATGGGACACCTTAAAAAGACCTACCCTGACACCATCCTTGGGTGTTGGGGCGACATCGATCCTAACCTGGGCGATCAGGGTGCCCGTGAATTGGAGAGATGCATCAAAGATGTGGGCATGCTGGGAATTTACACTGGCGCCATCCTGACGGGAATACCCGTAAATGACAAGAAATACCGGCCCCTGTTTGAGGTATGTGCCGAAGCTGGCGTCCCGGTCAAACTATCCGTGGGCATGACGGCTATCGGTCAGGGCAAACCCGGAGGCGGCGGGGTCCATTTGAGCTATGAAAATCCTATCCCTTATGTTGACGATGTTGCCATACAATTTCCCAACTTGACGATCATTGCCGCTCATTGCGCCTGGCCTTTTCACAATGAAATGACCGCCGTGATGATACACAAATCNNGTTTTAGAAAAGGTATTTTATAAGAATGCGCAGAGGATTTTTGGGTTCGAAGGATGAAAAAGAGAATCCTGCCCTTATGGAAAGGCCATGATGAAAAAAGAATTAATGGAGGTGACCAAAGTCTATGAATGCGCCGGAACGATTTGATGATGTCAGTGTGATCTGTAAAGCCAATATCTTTTTTGATGGGAAGGTAGTCAGTCATACGGTCTTATTCAAGGATGGAAAGAAAAAGACGGTAGGCTTAATCTTTCCGGGATCTTTCAAGTTCAATACGGATGCTCCGGAAAAAATGGAAATCACTGCCGGAAACTGCCGGGTCCGTCAAGCCGGCGAAGAGCAATGGAAGACTTACCAGACCGGCACATTCTTTATGGTGCCCGGCAAGTCATTTTTTGAAATTTCCGCAGAGGAGGACATTTTAGAATATATCTGCTCTTTTGAATAATAAAGGGATGTTAGATAATCTATGGCAACGCTAATCGTTTTAGTCTTGATTCTCCTGTTGTTATTTACACTTATTATCAGGAGAGGGGTAAATTTAAATGCCCGGGATGTCTTATCAAATTACTTGGACACTACCGTCAGCGGTCGAACAGAAGAAGCCTACCATTACCTGTCATCAAAAAACAAAGCAAATCATACCCTTCAGGAATATCGGACGGGTCATTCTCTGGGAAGCGGTTTAATGGCCAATATGATTGCACGAAATATCTCCTTTGCCGTCGAAAAAATGGATGTCATGGGCGATAAAGCAACAGCGGTTGTGACGATAACTGCACCTGATTTCAAACGGATGATGAGTGATGTTTTTCAGGAGATGGCGCCGGATAGGATACCGGAACAAAATCTGGAGGCTTTTATTTTCGTATGCCGGAACATCAGTCATTATCTGGATAAATATCAGCAGGACGCCATCCCGATGAAGACATGCACGGAAGCTTTCCAT
>PMNM01000112.1:1921-3739 GCA_003161855.1 Syntrophaceae bacterium
TAAAACGTTTCAAATAAAAATAAACTTTAAAGCTATCCTCGGACTTATGGGTTGTGTTCAATAAATTCATGAAGTGACTTTTTCAAGATTGCTGGCCCTAACGCCGATAAGCCTTACCCGCTTATTCAGATCAATCCGTTTGAGGCATGCAAATGCTGCTTTCCGAATCTCTTCTTCAGCATCCGTATAATCGGATATCGTTTTTGCCCTGGTCAAGGTCTGAAAATCACTGAACCTGATCTTTATCGTGACGGTCCTGGTTTGGTATCCATGCTCTTGCATATCAGCGACTACTTCCTTTGTAAGTTCCGCAAGCGTCCTTGCGATCACCTGCCAGTTTTTTACATCTTCCTGAAATGTCGTCTCCCGGCTGATCGATTTAGGTTCCCAGTGAGTGACCAATGGGCTATCATCGATTCCTCTTGAAGCATCATAAAGATAATGACCATAGGAATGACCGAAGGTTTCAATGAGTTTCTCTGCGGATGATGCGGCGAGCTGTCCGATGGTTTCAATTCCAATATCTTTCAGATGCGCCTCTGTCTTCGGTCCGACTCCATATAATTTTCTTATCGGCAAAGGCCACAACTGACATTCGACATCCCCTTCATTCAGAATGGTTAGTCCATCCGGTTTTTGCATATCGGATGCGATCTTGGCCAAGAGCTTATTGGGGGCGATGCCGATAGAACAGGTCAAGCCAGTTTTTTCTTTAATCCTGGTCTTAATACTGACGACAATACTTTCAGATGCATCCAATAATTCGGATACATCCAAGAATGCCTCATCGATACCGGCATCCTCCATGAAGGGTGTAATCGTCAGGAGAACAGATTTAAATTGTTGAGAGGCGGCGGAATAAGCCTCATAATCCACAGGAAGGAAAACAGCATGAGGGCAGAGCTTGTAAGCAGTCCTCAGCGGCATTGCGGAGTGGACACCATATTTCCTGGCATCATAGTTAGCTGTAGAAACAACCCCTCTTTTTGTGGGATCTCCCATGCCGCCGATGACGACAGGCTTTCCGATCAGAGTTGAATTTCTCCTCTCCTCAACCGCTGCGAAGAAGGCGTCCATGTCGATATGAAGAATTCTTCTTTTGATGGAGTGGATGAAGGTCATAGCGCCAATTTTTGAATTTTTCGATTATTTACTTCAGGAGCGTAAATATCAGGACTGGCGTAAAGTAAAGAAGGGAAAGGATGATGAGGCCAAGGCATAACCCGTCAATCCATTTTTCTTGATTAAGAATTTTTTCATCCCAATCCGTCGATTCGATGAAATACCGGTGTCGTCTCAGCAATCGCCTCGCTGAAAAACTGCTGCTGACCGCTATTTCAGGCCATCTTATCCACCTTGAAAAAGTTGTTGCTATGGACTGCATGTCTTTGTCCTTTTTATACATAAATAATCATGAGCAGCATTAGCTGTGATACTTCCGGATCACAGCGGTGACAACGCCTCCGAGCCGTAATTCTGTTTTGGGCTTTATGGTGGGATATTTTGGGTTTGCCGCCTCAAGAAAAACGGTTTTGCCTTGCTTTCTGAAATATTTTATCGTCCAGTCACCGTCAACTTCGGCAACAACAATATTCCCATTCTTGGGAGCCCGCTCTCTTTCGACAATGACCAGGTCTCCCTCCAGGATGCCTGCATTGATCATGGAATCACCAACAACTTGCAATAAAAAAGATGATTCAGGACGGTTAACCAGATATTCATCCAGGGATACAACGTCACAGAAGGCTTCTTCTTCAGGGGATGGAAAACCCGCTTGCACAGCGCCGGCCATGGGTATGGCAAAGGAACGATTTGTTA
>PMNM01000042.1 GCA_003161855.1 Syntrophaceae bacterium
ACTCAAGACGGTATCTACTACTATTGACCATGAGGTATTCATCTGTATCAACGATTACGAGGAGAAGTCTTCCATATGGATGTGTCTGGATGCATCGGCCTTAACCATATTAATCACAGAACCAAATGACCAAATAACCTACTTGCTAGAGCGCACCGGGAGCGTTCGGAAACCGCTGCTGCGGTGGCGGAACTGCCAGCCATTGCTTCCCCTCCTTCTTTGATCTACTTTGTTGAGAGTTTTTTAAAAACAACGTCCCATTCCTGACCTGTCCCCGAATCTTTTACCACATGTTAAGTTAGAATTCTGCAATTGTGATGAGTCTTCAGTGCGAAGAGATTTACACAGTGCGAAGGGTCATACCCAGTTTATCCCAATAAGAATGCTTCCTGATTTTTCATGTCTCTTCCCCATTTAACAATATTTACACGGCGATATGAATGAAGATTCCTGAAAGCCACATCTTGGCACGAACCTTGGAGGTGATTGGGCTGATTCATTGCCGAAGAAGGAGTTTTGATTATGAATGACAAAGATATTGCCATCGTATTTCCCGGCCAGGGATCCCAGCGTCCCGGTATGGGCAAGGATTTCTATGATCAACTGCCGGTTTGTCGGGAGATTTATCAAGAGGCATCGGATGCTGTCGGCTGGGATGTCGCTGCCATGTGCTTCGGTGACGATGAGAGATTGAACCTTACCGAGTATACTCAACCCTGTATCCTGACCACAGAGATTGCCATGCTAAGAGGAATTTCTGATCTTCATGGACTTTTGCCAAAGATCTACGGCGGACACAGTCTCGGTGAATTCACGGCCCTCGTGGCGGCCGATGCGCTTCCCCTTTCTGAAGCACTCCGTATCGTACAGAAGAGAGGGAAGTTGATGCAGGAGGCAACCCCTGTTGGTATTGGTGGAATGGCCGCGATCATTTCTGAAGATCTGGATATTTATACGATTGATCAAGCGCTTGCGGATTTGCCGGTCGATATCGCTAATGTTAATTCATCCGAACAGGTGGTGATCAGCGGTGCCGCTTCAGCTTTTCCGAAGGTTGCCGTCCGTCTGGCAGANNTTCATGAGATCTGTAGAAGCGGAGTTTGCGATTGTCTTAGAGCATTCCTGCAGTAATTTCAGCCCCGAAAATGCAATATGTGTCACGTCGAATCTAACAGGTTCGTTTCATTACGGTTGCTGTGAGGAAATCATGCGAGCCCTGGTATATCAGTTGAGCAGCACCGTTCAGTGGATGGATAATATGAAGGCGATAGCGCATAAGGCTGATGCCATTTACGAAATTGGCCCCGGAAGGCCACTGCGTGACTTCTTTAAAACCATCGATGTCAACTGCATGTCCGTTGTCTCGCTGTCTGCCGCAGCGCGGATTTTTGGTACAAATAATTGAGTGAGCCATAAAATGGATTTTTGCTTGAGTGATACACAACAGATGTATGTGGATACGGTACAGAGGTTCGTCAAGACCGATATCCTGCCACAGATCATGGACCTGGAAAGAAAGCATACCTTCCCCGGAACCCTTATCCACAAGGCCTGGGAAATGGGGATCCTGAATCTCTGCATTCCGGAATCCATTAAGGGGTATGGCATTGACGTGACATCTTCTGCCTTGATTATTAAGGAGCTTTCCTATGGAGATTCGGGAATCGCCACCTCTGCCATGTGCAACGATCTGGCGAACGCCGTGATCGCTATGCATGGGACCGGGAGGCAACAGACGCTTTTCCTGAAGCCTTTTGTTGATGCGCCTAAAATGGCGTCATTTTGCCTCACGGAACCAGGCGCCGGTTCCGATAATTCTGCCATGACGACCTTCATCAAAAAGTCAGATGATGGGACTTATCTCTTGAACGGGGCCAAGTGTTTCATTACCAATGCGACGTTTGCCTCACAGTTTACTGTTTTGTGCAAGGTTGGCAAGCCTTCCGGAAATTTCATGGCTTGTGTGATTGTCCCGGTCGATGGGCCGTTACCGGCTGATGTAACGTCCGCACAGCATGAAGGCCGCGAGATTTCACTTCCCGGAGGGGGAAGGATCAGCATCGGCAAGCCGGAGGACAAACTGGGACAGCGCCTCTCTAATACCGCCAGCGTCACCTTTGAAGATGTGGTGATTCAGCCGGAGCAGATCATCGGCGATCGGCGTTTGGGATTCAAATATATCGTGGATGTACTCGATTATGCGCGGCCCATGGTCGCCGCTATCGGTGTGGGCCTTGCCAGGAGAGCCCTTGATGTGACCCTGGCCTATACAAAGCAGCGGAAGCAATTCGGTCAGCGGATCTGCGATCTGCCCGTGGCCAGGGAAACCCTGGTGCAGATGTGGAAAAAAGTTGAGTTGGCGGATCTTGCCCTGATGAAGTCCGCACTCAAGGTTCAGGAGCAGGCCCCTGACCGGGGGATCTACGCTTCGTTAGCCAAGAATACAGCGGCAGAGGCAGCTATATTCTGTGCCAATGAGGGCCTTCACCTGCACGGAGGATACGGATTCATGGCGGAATATGAGATTTCAAAGCTTGCCAGGGATGCCCACATCATCGACATCTACGAGGGTGTCCGGGAGGTCCAGAACATGATTATTGGAAGGGAGCTGGTTTGAAAATGCTCTATTTGCATGGCCTGGGACATTTTTATCCCGATAATGTAATCACCAATCAATTTTTAGAAGATCTGGATATCGGCACGACAGAGGAGTGGATCCTGGATCGGGTCGGCATTCACGAACGCCGCACAGGCTTACCCCTGGAGTATATCCGGGATACCAAGAACAGCGATCCTCGTGCAGCCTATGCGTTTATTCAGCACTGTAACGCCAGGGCCGGCGCCGCTGCCGCAAGGATGGCTCTTGATCGGGCGGGGCTTGCGCTCGGAGATATCGGGCTTGTTATCTCCGGGAGCTCTGCACCGGACACTTACACACCGGCGGAGTCAGCGCGGATTGCCGGGGAACTCGGTATCGATGCCCCTTGTCTGGATCTGAACTCCGCCTGCACGACTTTCGGAATACAGATCCATTTCCTGGCCTGCATGCGTCCGGAGACCCTTCCGCCATACATTCTCCTGGTCAATCCGGAGAACTTGACCCGCGTTGTGGATTATACGGACCGGAGCACAGCGGTCCTCTTTGGGGATGGCAGTGCCGCTGCCGTTGTCTCTGCAACGGTTCCATCTCAGATGGTTTTCACGAACGCCTATGGAAACTCAAAACCTTCATCCTGGGACAAGGTGACCATTCCCAGACTGGGATACTTCCAGCAGGATGGCAGTGCCGTCCAGGGATTTGCTATCCGTAAGATGACCGAGTCGCTATTGATGCTGAAATCATCATCTCATTTCAACGGCAATCGATTTATCTTTGTGGGTCATCAGGCCAATTTGGGGGCACTGCGCAGCGTCTGTGACCGTGCAAACATTGCGGAAGAGCATCATTGGTGCAATGTGGAACATTTCGGCAACACGGGATGTTCCGGGGCACCGGCGGTCCTGAGCCAGCACTGGAGTGAACTGAGAAGCGGTGATCATGTGGCGGTTGCCCTTGTAGGGGCTGGGCTTACGTGGGCGCATATGCTTCTGAATATCGAGGGTTAAGTGACGAACAAAAGGACACGATAGAATCATATCATGACTTATCANNAGCGATGGTAAACGAGGATCCATTATCGCAGAACAGGATGTCCGCATGGATGCCTGGTATTTTCAATGTCACATGCCCGGCGATCCTGTGCATCCTGGATGTCTGTGCGTGGATGCCATCTGGCAGTTACTCGGTTTCTATGGTGTCTGGCGGGGTGCGCTGGGGGCCGGCAGGGCACTGGGATGCGGCGAGGTTTCTTTCAACGGGCAGATCCGCCCTTATAATTGCAGCATCCGCTATGAGATTGCAATTAAGAGGTTTGCCCACCTGAACTTATCAGGCGCAACCATTATCATCGGAGATGGGAATGTCTTTGTGGATGACGCATTAGTGGTNNCGGCTTTACCGTGGGCATTCATTACCGGAAAAGCGAGTCAAAGGCCCAGTCTTTGCTATCTGACATCAGAGGGGGGTTCCTTCTCCAGGCTGACTTGTCTGATATGGAACAGGTGGAGGCCATGATCGACCGGATAAAGACCGAGGCGGGTCGAGTGGATGTCCTGGTGAACAATGCAGGTCTCTCGATCAATTGCGACATTCATGGGATGCGGATTGAGCAGTTCGATGAACAGCGGTTCATCATGCGCGGCATCTGGTACCTGACCAAACGCATTCTGCGGCTTTTCATGCTCCGCAGCGGGAGCGGACGCATCGTAAATATCTCCAGCGTGGTCGGCCATACCGGCAACGGGGGCCAGATCCCTTACACCATGGAAAAGGCCGCGCTGGATGCTTTTACAAAGTCCCTGGCCAAAGAGCTGTCCGGGCGCAACATCCTGGTCAATTCCGTGGCGCCGGGCTTCATCGATACAGAGATGACGGCTGTCCTGCCCGAGGTCATGAAAGATCAGATCATTTCCAATGTACCTCTCGGAAGGATGGGCTGTCCGGAAGAGGTGGCGGAGGTGGTCGCATTCCTGGCAACCCGTGGCTCCTATATCAACGGCAGCATCATCCATGTCAATGGAGGCCTCTATGGGGGCTGACATGGCGATCATGTCAAGGATTCTGGAGGCGGTGCCGCAGCAGGAGCCATTTCGTTTCATCGATGAACTCATCGAGGTGGATGAGGAGCATATCGTCGGATCTTACCGCTTTCGTGTCCATGAAGGCTTTTATCAGGGGCATTTCCCGGGAAATCCGGTCACGCCGGGGGTTATCCTCATTGAGGCCATGGCGCAGACGGGGGTGGTCGCCTTTGGCCTTTACCTTGCAATGAGGCAATCTCATCTGTCCTCTGAAGAAAGTCAAAACATCCAGACCCTCTTCACTTCGGCCGACCTGGTGGAGTTTACAGGGATCGTCCGGCCAGGAGAGAGGGTCATCATCAAGGGTCGGAAGATCTACTTTCGCCGAAATAATCTGAAAGCGGAGGTCAACATGGAAAGGGAAAATGGCG
>PMNM01000059.1 GCA_003161855.1 Syntrophaceae bacterium
GTGGATGTCCTGAACCGTTTTAAAACGAAGGCCGAACAACAGAAAATCCTGGAAGGCATCCGTAAGGGGGCTGTAGATATTGTAATCGGTACCCACCGGCTTCTTCAGAAGGATCTTGATTTCAAAGATCTGGGGTTGGTGATTATTGATGAGGAACAGCGTTTCGGGGTGGCCCACAAGGAAAAACTCAAGAAGCTCCGCACACTCGTGGATGTCCTGACACTCACCGCGACGCCGATTCCACGGACCCTCCACCTGTCGCTGGTCGGGATCCGCGACCTTTCCATCATCAACACCCCCCCGGAGGACCGTCAGCCGATAAAAACCTATGTCCTCGAATTCAATGAAGAGGTGATCCGGGAAGCCATCCGTGCAGAGCTCAGGCGGAAGGGTCAGGTCTTTTTTCTCCATGACCGGGTCCGGTCGATCTTTACCATGGCACGGTTTCTTGAAAAGCTGGTTCCCGAAGCCAGGATGGGTGTCGTCCACGGCCAGATGAAACCCCGGGAGATTGAGGATATCATGGCAAGATTTGTCCGGGGGGATGTCGATGTGCTTGTCTGTACGTCGATTATCGGATCCGGCCTGGATATCCCGACGGCCAATACGATCATCATCAACCGGGCGGACCGGTTCGGTCTGGCGCAGCTCTACCAGATCCGGGGGAGGGTAGGACGTGCCAAGGAAGAGGCGGCGGCCTACCTGCTGGTGCCCAAGGGGGCCATGCTCTCGCGGGATGCCCAGAAAAGACTACAGGTGATCATGGACTTTTCCGAACCCGGTTCCGGCTTCCGCATCGCATCAAGTGATTTAGACATCCGGGGAGGTGGAAATCTCCTGGGGACGTCCCAGTCCGGCCATGTTTCCGCTGTGGGTTATGAACTCTATACCGAGTTAATGGAAAAGACGATCCGCGAACTCAGGGGCGAGCCGATGCCCGAAGAAGAGATCAAACCGGAGATCAATCTGGGTCTGCCGGCCTTTATACCGGCCGAATACATGCCTGACGAACACCAGCGGCTGGTGACCTACAAACGGATATCCCTGGCAGTCACTGAAGAAGAACTTTCTGAACTCCGGGGAGAATTGACGGATCTTTACGGTTTTATTCCTCCGGAAGTGGATAATCTTTTTGAAGTGATCCGCATAAAAAATCTGCTGAAATCCGTGAAGGGGAAAAAGATGGGTTATGATGGAAAAAGCCTGTTCATCTTCTTCCATGAAAAAAGTCCTGTCGATCCGGCAAAACTGCTTGAGCTTGCCAGGAAAAAGATCAGGGGCATGAAACTGACCCCCGATTACAAGCTCTACCTGTCCATGCCGAATCTCACCGGCGATGAAATCATCCGTTATGCCAAGACGTTGTTGCAGGAGCTGTCTTGATAAAAATATATAAGAATAAGAATCGCTGTCCCTATTTTGAAAGGAATTGAACCCGCTGTGTTCACGGTACTGTTGACCATCTTCTTTTCTTCTTTTATTATCGCCCTTTCCGGGGCCGTGATGCCGGGGCCTTTACTGACGACGACTATCAGTGAGAGTTCGCAACGGGGATTCATCGCCGGACCGTTGTTGATTGCCGGACATGGTATTCTGGAGCTGGCCCTGGTCATGGCCCTGCTGCTGGGGCTTGCGCCGTTTCTTCAGCAGACATCAGTCTTTGTGGTGACGGCCTTTGTCGGATCCGCTATTCTCCTCTGGATGGCCCTCGGGATGTTCCGTTCTTTACCGTCCTTGCGTCTGGTCTGGGACCGGGAAGAAAAAAAACAGAATGACCTCATTATAAGCGGCATCCTGATGAGTGTGGCCAATCCCTACTGGATCATCTGGTGGGCGACGATCGGTCTCGGGTATATCCTTTATTCCCGGCAGTTCGGCCTCTGGGGTGTCGTTTTTTTCTTTGCCGGGCATATTCTTGCGGACCTGGCCTGGTATGCAGTCGTTGCCGCAGCCGTGGCCAGAGGCAGACATTTTCTGACAGACCGGTTTTATCGGGGACTGATTGCCGGCTGTGCCGTTTTTCTGGTAATTTTTTCCTGTTATTTTGTCTATGCCGGTTTTCAGAGATGGATGGCCTGATTTGGGGTTACGGTTTGTTATCATCGGCGGGGTGGTCAAGGCAGACCTCATCAAGCGGATGGGAAGGGCCGCCCCTTTATGTGCTAAAGCGCAGGCACCACAAGTGAAATGTTGAAGAGTTCTGTCTTGCCGTTTGTTGATGGTGCTATTATGGGCAAGAAAATACCAGTGGTCAATGAAAGTTGGATGGGTTATGCTGCACGATAAAAATAAAATGCTGAAACGATTGGAAACAGAGCATGATTCCGATTTTGTCTGTTGTGGGCAGATCAAATGCAGGTAAGACGACCCTGATTGTAAAGATGATTGCGGAACTGGTCCGGCGGGGTTATCGTGTAGCCACGATCAAGCATAACCGGCATGGTTTTGAGATCGATCATGAGGGGAAGGACAGCTGGCGGCATAAACAGGCAGGCGCCCGGATAACGGTTATCGCCTCGCCCCATCAGGTTGCAGTGGTTGAAGATATTGAAAAAGATTATGATATTGCCGAATTGGTGAATCGTTATATCCGGAACGTCGATCTTGTGCTGTCCGAGGGATTTAAGAAAAATCCGCATCCCAAGATTGAGGTGAATCGTTCAGAAATGAAACAGGACCTTCTCAGCACCAAAGAAGACAATCTTCTGGCCATTGCCAGTGACAGTCCCCTGGAAGCAGGCGTTCCCTCTTTCGACATCAATGATACGGTCGGTCTGGTGGACTTGATTGAGGGGCAACTTTTAAGGTAACGGGTTGTCTTATGGAACTTGCTGATGTCTCGTCAGTCATGAAGTGGGTTCTGCTGGTACTGCTGGCGGGCTTTGTTGGGCAGTTTGGAAAGACCTTTGCCCAGCATATTCTGCGAAAGATCCGAAAAGAGAAGGAAGCCCCGGCAAAGGAATCCCCGGCAGATGAGAAGCGGATGATCCGGGAGACGTCGGTCCTAACAGATAAAAAATTGCTCAAGACCCTGGCCAAACAGAAGAAAAAAGAGGTCAAGAGACTGATCACCCCTCAGGATTAATCAGCAGAAGGCTGGCGGTAGTCAACCCATTGTTCAATTCCCTGGCGGCCCTGACGCAGATCCCGGGTTTCAAAGGACAAACAGGGCGTCGGCGATGACCGGCCTTGATTCGGTGACGATTACCGGATTCAGGTCGATTTCCGATATTTCCGGATGCAGCAGGGCGATAAAACCGATCCCCTGCAGAACCTTGGCAAGAGCCCCTTTGTCGACGGCCGGCATCCCTCTGAATGCGCCGGTTAATTGTTTTGCCCGGATATCAAGAATCATTTCTTCCGCTTCCGTGGTGCTCAGGGGAGCCGACCGGAAAGTCGTATCCTTGAGAGCCTCTGTAAAAACACCTCCCAGACCGAAGAGAACACAGCAACCAAAGCCGGGAAAGCGCGTCATACCTGCAACAAACTCCCGGTTTCCCGGGAGCATCTCCTGAACCAGCACAGGAACATCTGCACCGGTGGTTTTCCTGATGGCACGCCAGGCACGGCGGACTTTTGCGTCCGTACCGACATTGAGTGCGATAAGACCCTTGCCTGTTTTATGCATGATTTCCCAGGAACAGGCTTTCACAGCCACCGGGTAGCCGATGGTTTTTGCCGCTTGAACGGTTTCCTCTTCCGTCAGGGCGAGTTTCTCCTGAGTGACGGGCAGGCCATAGACGGCAAGAATTTGCTTGGCCTGATATTCATCCAGCGCTTTCTGTCCGTTCTGCAGAGCCTTTTTGATGATCTGATNNGTACTTTAAAAAGGAAACCATGGCCCGGGCTGCCTTTTCCGGGGCATCAAAGACAGGGATATCGTTTTCCTGGTAGGCCCGGGTATAATCGTCGGCTGCATCAAAAAACGAGGAAATCAAAAGCGGAATGCCGTAGGTCCGGGGGAGGGAGACCGTTTTCGTCAGGTCTTTCCGGAATTGCCCGATGAATTCATCCTCAGAAATGTTGTTCAGCAGTTCCCGCACATGGGGGTAAACTTCTCTCATGAAACCGGACATCATTGCACCATGCAGAATCAGGCCGTCCACTTCCCCGCTTTTCATGATCATTTCGGGGATGACCGTCGAAAGAATCTGCATGTCCAGATAAAAAGTCAGATCAATGGGGTTGGCGCTGGAAGCATGCGGAGGGATCAAGGGGCGGATCCGGCTTTGCAGTGCTTCCGAATAGCGGGGGACCTCAAGACCGCCCAGATCAACATTGTGAGAGATGGCGGTGCCGGGACCGCCGGAATTGGTGACGATGCCTATCCTTTTACCCTGCAGGGGCGGCTGCGCGGAGAGTGCCCAGCCGTGGCTGTAGAGGTCTTCGATGGAATGGACACGGATGATCCCGGCTTGTTTGAAAATGCCTTCATAGAGGAAATCCGGACCGGCCATGGCGCCGGTGTGACTCATGCCGGCGCGGGCACCGGCGCCGGAACCACCGACGTATTGAGCCAGGACGGGTTTATGGGGCGTGATTTTCTGGGCGGTTTCGATAAAACGGCGGCCATCACGGATGCCTTCAATATACAGGATGATGGCCTTCGTATGCTCGTCCTCCCCCAGATATTCCAGGGCGTCAATGAGGTTGATATTCGCCTCATTGCCGACGCTGATGGCCTTGCTGAACCGGATCCCTCTTTCCCTGAGATAGGCCAGCGTCTGGGTCACATAGGTGCCGCTCTGGGAGGCCAGTCCAAGGGTTCCTGGTTTTCCGGTCAGATGGGCTACCGTCAGATTGAGCGAGATTTGTGAATTCAACATCCCCATGCAATTGGGACCCAGGAAGCGTATGCCGTACCGGTCGGCGATTTCTTTGAGACGATCTTCCATGGACCGTCCTTCCTCGCCTGTTTCTCTGAAACCGGCCGTAATGACGACGGCCCGCCTGGTGCCGATTCTGCCGAATTCTTCCAGGAGGGAAATGACTTGACGGGTCGGCACGACCAGGATGGCCAGATCAGGCGCTTCCGGCAGATCACAAACAGAGGCATAGGCCTGATGTCCCAAAACGTTTTTTTCGGTGGGGTGAATCGGGTATAATGTGCCCTGATAGCCATCCTTGATGATACTCAGGGCCTGCATGGTTCCCATCTTCATGGGATTATTGTTCGCGCCCGCAATGGCGATGGATTTCGGGTTCATCAAAAAGTGCAGTGGGTTTTCCGGCATTCTTTCCTCCTTTTGCGTCTGATTAAACGCCGTGACCATAGGCAATCAGATGGGGCCTGTCAAGCATAATTGATTCGTTTGTCAACTTTTGTTTATAGGCCGGATATCCACTTTAAGCTTTACAAAATCCCCCTTTGTCGATTAAAAGGAAACTGTCCGGACTGCCGAGTTGGTATGGAAAACCTTACATTTACCATTCCATAAGCTGTTTTCAATTTAGAAGTGTCAAGATAGGGAGAAAGAGAGATAACCTTCTATGGCCACAAAACATATTCCCGATCATGTTTATGATCTGGTGATTGTCGGTGGGGGACCTGCCGGATTCACGGCAGGTCTGTATGGTTCACGGGCCGGTCTCAGAACGCTGCTTATAGAAGGGGCTTCCACGGTCAGTCAGATCACCGTGACCGATCTGATTGAAAATTATCCGGGGATTCCCGAAGGCATCAACGGCATCGATCTGATCGAAAAGTTTAAAAAGCAGGCCCTTCAGTTTGGATTGGTGTCGGTCATCGGAGATGTCAAGACGATCGGCAGCAGGCAATGGGGCGATGTGGCAGGCTGGGAAGTTCACGCCGGTGAAAAGGTCTATGAAGCCTTGGCGGTGATCATCGCGACGGGTGCACACTGGCGCAAGCTTGATGTTCCCGGGGAAGAGTCCTTTATCGGCAAGGGGGTTTCCTTCTGCGCGACCTGTGACGGCCCCTTTTACAGAAACCGGGAAGTCGTCGTGGTCGGGGGTGGAAATGCCGCCGTCCAGGAAGCCCTTTTTCTGACTCATTTTGCCGATAAGGTGACGATCGTTCACCGCCGGGATCGCCTGCGTGCCGCAGGGGTTCTTTCACAGCGGGCCTTCGCCAACCGTAAAATTGAATTTGCCTGGAGTGCGGTGATTGATGAGATTACGGGTACGGATGCGGTTTCCGGCGTCAGGATAAAAGATGTGAATACCTTGGAAACCCGGACCATTCCGGCGGATGGCGTTTTTATTTTTGTCGGATTGCTTCCAAACACTGATCTGATCCGGGGTCTGGTTGAACTGGATCCAGACGGTCACATCCTTGTCGATGCCCAGATGCAGACCTCGGTAAAAGGGATTTTCGCCTGCGGCGACTGTACCCGCAAGCTCCTCAGGCAGGTGATTACGGCCTGCGGTGACGGGGCCACAGCTGCCCATGCCGCACAGTTCTATGTGGACGAGCTGAAAGGGGAATCCTATTAAAATGCCCACCGACTGGCAGCACATTCCTTTTCATATCCATCCGAATCTTTTTGAATTCGGGGCTTTTCAGATCCGCTATTACAGCGTCATGTACCTCGTGGCTTTTGCTCTGACCTATATCCTGGTCCTGTACCGAATCAGGAAGGAACATTACGAATATTCAGCCGAAACCGTTCAGGACTATTTTGTCTGGGCGGTCCTGGGACTGATCCTTGGCGCCAGACTGGGTTACGTTCTGTTTTACAATCTTTCCTATTACCTGCATCACCCCCTGGAAATCTTTCTTCCCTTCGAATTTGCCAATGGGATCCGGTTTGTCGGAATCAGCGGGATGTCCTACCATGGCGGGGCGATTGGCGTCCTGTCGGCCAGCCTCATTTTCTGCCGCCGGCATCAGATTGACTTCTGGCGCTTTGCCGATCTCTTCATCCCCGCCATTCCATTGGGCTATACCTTCGGCCGGATCGGAAACTTTATCAACGGAGAGCTCTATGGGCGGGCGACCACCGTTTCCTGGGGAATGATTTTCCCTGCGGATTCCCTGCAACTGATCCGTCACCCCTCCCAGCTTTACGAAGCTTTTTTTGAGGGATTGGTTCTCTTTGCCGTCCTCTGGATGATCCGGAAGAAAAGCCCTTTCGATGGGTTCCTGCTTGCGTTCTATGTCATCGGTTATGGCCTCGTCCGTTTCTTCATCGAATTTTTCAGAGAGCCGGATACTCAGTTGGGGTTTGTCTGGGCTTCTCTGAGTATGGGTCAGGTCCTTTGCATTTTGATGATCCTGGCAGGGCTGGCGGTCATGATGTGGCGGCGAACCGCGGCGGGCAACGTGTTGTCGGCGCGAAGCTGATGTCATCCATATCATTAATCCCTTTGAAGGCTCTATGCCGCGCGCATGGCAAATCTAAGTTAAACACGGCGTAAAACGAAAGAACGTTACGGGAGTCAATATTGGATTTAGGCATACTGGGGCACATCAGCTTTACCTGGGACTTTGTCATCGCGTTCTTCACGATTGTCGTCATTGATCTCATTCTGGCCGGTGACAATGCCGTGGTGATTGCCCTGGCCGTCAAATCCCTGCCTCGCAAACAACGTCTGAAAGGGATCGCCTTCGGAGCGGGAGCAGCGGTCATCCTGCGTGTGATCCTCACTTTTTTTGCTGCTCAGCTCCTGCAGATTCAGTTTGTCAAGTTTGTTGGCGGTGTCCTGATTATCTGGATTGCTGTTAAGCTTTTAATCGAGGGGGCCCATGAAGATGAAATTCCCGAGGAAGCCGGATCCATCTGGCAGGCCGTCTGGATTATCGTCATTGCGGATCTCACCATGTCCCTAGACAATGTTCTGGCGGTTGCCGGTGCTTCCGGGGGAAACCTCTTTCTCCTCATCTTCGGTCTTGGCCTCAGTATCCCCCTGGTGGTATTCACCAGTAATTTTCTGTCCAGGCTGATGGACAGATATCCATTTGTCATTTACATCGGTGCGGCCATCCTCGGACGTGTCGGTGGGGAGATGATGATGACCGATCCCATTGTTGTCCGGCTATGTCAGCCGTCCAAGGCCCTTCAGTT
>PMNM01000141.1:0-131 GCA_003161855.1 Syntrophaceae bacterium
CGGCCAAAGACGATCTCTTCAAGGGAGGCTTCCGTGTTTACCGCCAGACTGACGATATCCCTCAGGACGTCTCCTTTGGGAAATTTGTCACCCTTTGGATCAATCTGCTCTTCAGAGATGCAGGTGTTCAT
>PMNM01000141.1:153-650 GCA_003161855.1 Syntrophaceae bacterium
ATCAGATGGGCGACCCGGTAGGTCAGCGTCCGTGTCTTTCCACTCCCCGCACCGGCAATCACGAGCAGGGGTCCACCCTGCTCCATGACGACCCTTCGCTGTTCCTCATTGAGCTCTCTCTCGTAATCAATCATAATGAATCCGGGAAAAGTTATCCGTCATGTCTCGACCATCCTGCTTTATTTTAATTTAGCCAGTGCCTTACCAATCTCTGCAACCGTTTCCCTGCTGCTCAGAGAGAGAAAGTTTTTCAAGTTGCCTTCGGCCTGATAAAATCCAATGAGAGGCGCCGTCTTTTTCTGGTAGGTGTCGAGCCGGTTTATAATGGCTGCTTCCGTTTCGTCATCCCGTTGCACGACTGGCGATTGGCATTTTTTGCATCTCCCATCTTCCGTGGGCGGGTTGCTCTTGATATTGTATATTTCCTGGCATTCAGGATTAGCACAGGTCCGGCGTGTCGTAAGACGGTCCAGAATCACATCCGTCGGCACTTCCAG
>PMNM01000141.1:747-5141 GCA_003161855.1 Syntrophaceae bacterium
CCCGCACCGGGCGCTCCCAAAAGGATGATCTTCATAGGTACCTCCATTCTCAAAGACGACGTTTTAAAGTGGGGCAATATAGGTGAATTTTGCCGAGTGGTCAAGTAAATATGGCGGCATTAGTTCTTGACACATCGGCCCGGATTTACCTATATTGTCAGCACTTTTTTTGACATTTACAAAAGAACGATCTCGACAGGAACATCCTCATGGAAGAAAAACATTTCGGACCGGTCTGGTTCATCCCGGGTGAAAATAAAGGCAAATATCCGTTCTGCCATTCTGTCTATATCGAGGGGGAATGCATTCTGATCGATCCGGCTTCAGACCGGAATCGACTGGAAAAACTCCGCGCAACGGCCGGTGTAAAGTCGGTCTGGCTCAGCCACTGGCATGAGGATCACTTCATGCATCTGGACCTTTTTGATGACCTTCCCCTGTGGATTTCCCGGGACGATGCCCCTCCCCTTTCCAATCTCGATTTACTGCTGGATTGGTACGGTCTCGATCATGAAGAACATCGTAAATTCTGGCGCCAGGCCATGATTGAACAGTTCCGTTTCAAGCCGCGCATGCCCCATGGATTTTTGAGGGATGGCGATATTATCCGGCTGGGTTCACTGACCGTGGATATCATTGCAACGCCCGGCCACACCCCGGGCCATCTGGCTTTCTTTTTCCGGGAGCCCGCTGTGCTCTTTCTGGGAGACTATGACCTCACCCGTTTCGGGCCCTGGTATGGCGATGCCTATTCCAGTATCGAGGATACGGTTGCTTCCCTTGCGCGTCTGAAAAAAATTCCTGCCCGGGTATGGCTGGCCGGCCATGAAACAGGCGTCTTTGAACAGCCTCCGGCCGAACTCTGGGAACAATACGAAAAGGTCATCTATGAACGGGAAGACAAGCTGCTCAAAGCGTTAGATCAACCGAAAACACTTGAGGAAATTGTTTCCTTATGGCTTATCTATGGCCGCCCGCGGGAACCCCGGGCCTTTTTTGAATTCGGCGAACGGGCACTGATGAAAAAGCATCTGGAGAGTCTTCAGAAAAGAAGGATGGTCTTTCTTGAAAATGGCCACTATGTAAAAAACGTGGATGACCTCTCAAAATTCCTGCAGGCGCACACCTGCAGTAACGGCAAGGCTTGAGCCCCGTTGACTAAATAAACCCGATTTCCCGGCTATAGCTAAACTGCCGGCGCCAGTTGACATGAGGGTGAGTCTTGTTGAAAGCCTCCGCCCCTACCCTCTTCACCGATTCCTCGTCAACAGCGACGGGATGGAAGCCGCCGATAAATCCGGCATCCGGGGCAATGACAGGATTATTGCCGGGCAGACAATCGCAATCGGTGGTGACGTTGAGCATGGCGTTGATAAAAATCGACCTGCCCTTAATTTTCTTCCATACCGCTGCCGCCGTCTCCACAAGTTTTTCCTGAAAGATCTGATTGTCCGTTTCCCAGATGATTTCCAGGGCCAGCTCCGGGCAAAGACCGATACACTGGGCACACCCGATACAAAGATCAAGATCGTAGGCCGGGTACTCGTCATCGGCGAATTGGGCAGCTCCGGTGGGACAGACTTCGACACAGATACCGCACCGGGTGCATTTCTTCTTTTTCAGGATGGGGTGGACATCGGCATGCATCCGCTGTTTCTGTGCCCGTGAAGCAAACCCCATGGAAATATTCTTGATCGCCCCGCCGAAACCCGAAGCCAGGTGTCCCTTGAAGTGGGAAAAAATGACGAATCCATCCGCCTGATCAAAGACCGGTGCCACCTGAACGGTTTCAAAATGCTTAAAGCCCGCCGGAATATCCACCACATCGCGGCCATCCATGCCATCGGCAATGACTACCGAACAGCCCAGATAGGTTTCACTGTAACCATGCTCAGCGGCGGTCCTGAGACTGTCTTCCCCAGTACGACGGCTCCCGGAATATAACACGGTTGTATCAAAGATAAAGGGTTTTGTACCAAGCGCTTGCAGCCATTGGACGATTTCCCTTGCAAAAACAGGCGGCAAAAAACTGCGGTTCCCTTTTTCACCCCAGTGAAGCTTGATGCCGATTCTATTTCCCTTTTTGAGGGGATGTTTTAGTTCAGCAAGGAGAGAATGGAGGGCTGAAACCGACTGCTCGGACAGGCCATTGCTTTGATGATACAGGAAATCCGCCATATTCGACCTCCGACTCATTGTCATTATTGATGATTATAGAAGCGAACTTTCGGTGATTGAGAGGTAGTTTATATCACAAGAACCCGAGGGGACACAAGTCATAAAACATCTAAATTCCTCTNNGCTTCATATGAAACCTATCAGGATGGGCAGATCATTTTTAACGAAGAGGATTCCGGCGATTGGATCTATACCATCGATTCAGGCTCTGTGGAACTTTCAAAGATGGTGGGAGAAACGATGGTCGTCATCGAGGTTTTGCATGAAGATGATGTCTTTGGGGAAATGGCATTTATCGGAAATATTCCACGCACAGCAACGGCCCGTGCTGTCGGCAAAACAACAGTCGGTATCCTTGACCGGAGTTTTCTGGATGAAGAATATAATAAATTATCAGCCGATTTCAGATCTATTTTGAAAGGTCTCGTCACTCGTCTTAAAAGGACAACAGATATGGTAGCGCGATTAAAAATTAAACAATGAATATTGAGAAATCTTTCTCGACGCTGTACCCATTTTTGAAACTGAATCATAAAGTTCTGACAGAGAGTTTATCATGAAAATCCTTTTTGCCGCTCCTGAAAATGCCTGGGGTGGATTTCTGGGGTTGATAAAAACTGAACTTCCCCAGCATGAATTTGAAGCCAGCGGACGATTTGGATTCGAGAGTTTAAAGGGATATGATGTTTTGATACCGACGATGAGTGTCGTGAGCAAGGAGCTTCTGGCAAAAGGCAATCGCCTTCAGCTCATTCAGCAATGCGGCGCCGGGTTGGAAGGTGTCGACCTTCAAGCTGCGAAGGACATGAATATCCGGGTGGCCAATGTTCCCAGTGATATTTCCGGCAATGCGGATTCCGTGGCCGAATTGGGCATATACCTGATGCTCGGCCTATCAAGAAATTTCCGAAAGATGGCTCAAAGTCTTGTGAACAGACAAACGGGGACTCCTTCGGGCAGGGCTTTAAGCGGCAAAACGGTGGGTCTGGTTGGGCTTGGCGGTATTGGTCGTGCTTTAGCCAGAAAGCTTAAAGTATTTGACGTTCATTTAATGGGCATCAAGCGCCACGACCCTCAAAAGGCTAAAACGGAACTTGGTTTAGAATGGGCCGGAACGCCGGAGGACATGAAAGAACTCTTGAGCAAATCTGACTATGTGATTCTCTGTCTCCCTCTGACTCCTGAAAACAGGCTTATGGTAGGGCGGCAAACTTTCCAAGCGATGAAACGGGATGCATTTTTAATCAACCTTTCCAGGGGCGGATTGGTTGACCGGGATGCCCTGGAAGAGGCCCTTGCCTCGAAGAAGATCGGGGGAGCGGGCCTGGATGTATTCTGGGAGGAACCCCCTGATCCGAACGATCCCATATTCAATTACAACGTATTGGCGACCCCTCACATTGCCGGAGCCACAGACGTTTCCATAGGAGGAATCGTGAAGGCGGTGGCAGAAAATATCAGGAGATTGGAGAGGGGTCAGGAACCTCTATATTTAAAAACATAGAACGCTTACGAGCTGCGATATTTATCATTCCATGGCAATTGCCCCGGGCCACAGATAATAAAAACCGGTTTTAAGGCTGAGGCTTTCGGGGAGTTCGATGTTGATCACTGAGATATTTAAATCTTCAGACGCAATACCGGCCGTATTATAATAGTTATCTTCAGGAAACTCATTACAGCGATAGACCACAACCCTGGCATCCTTGGAAATACCCGCCAACATTTTTGACTCTTTGACCGCATCACTTAAATAACCAATTTTGTCCACCAGTCCCAGTTTCAAAGCCTCTTCAGCTAAAAACACACGGGCTGTTGAAATTTCTGACAGTGCCTGCCGTTCCGGTTTGCGATGTTTTTGCACCAAGCGTATAAACCGTTCTCCAAAATCATTTACTGCTTTTTGCATAAGCTTTTGTTCTTCTTCGCTGCTGTCCCGGAAAGGCGACCCCATGTCTTTGTTTTTTCCATACTTTTTCACATCCACACCCAGACCGATTTTATCCATCAGGCCGCCAACTTTAGGCTGCAGATAAATAACGCCCACGGACCCTGTTACCGTTGTCGGATGGGCCATGATCAAATCTGCCGGAAGAGATATATAATAGGCGCCGGAAGTGGCAACGTCCATCATAGAAACAGTGATTTTTGTGCCTGTCCGCTCTTTGAATGAAGAAATTTCATGGTACAGAAGATCACTGGCCGTGATCGTGCCG
>PMNM01000129.1 GCA_003161855.1 Syntrophaceae bacterium
AGCATCTGCTTGCCGATTTCCACGATTTCAATCAGTTTCGTGGGGTTGGAATCCAAATCCACCATGTTGCCGGCTTCCTTCGCCGCCTGGGTACCCGTATTCATTGCCACACCCACATCGGCTTGGGCAAGGGCAGGTGCATCGTTGGTGCCGTCGCCCGTCATGGCTACCAGATGGCCGGCGGCCTGTTCCTTTCGGATCAAGGCAAGTTTGTCTTCCGGCCGTGCCTCGGCCAGGAAGTCGTCCACGCCGGCCTCCTTGGCGATAGCTTCCGCCGTGAGCTTGTTATCACCCGTAATCATCACTGTCTTGATCCCCATGGCCCGNNGGCGGAAAATCTTTTCCCGTAAACGCCCGGATCGCGTCCGGCGCACCCTTCCGGATCTGCCGGCCGTCGATATCCACACCGCTCATACGGGTCTGAGCCGTGAAGGCGATGAATTTCGCCTGCGGCATCTCGGCAATGGACCGGCCCCGCAGGCCGAATTCCTTGGCCAGGACGACAATACTCCGTCCTTCCGGTGTTTCATCGGCAAGGGACGACAGTTGCGCCGCATCGGCCAGATCCTGTGGCTGCAAGCCTCGAGCGGGCAGAAATTCCGTGGCCTGGCGATTGCCGAGTGTTATGGTACCTGTTTTATCCAACAGAAGTACGTCGATATCCCCGGCCGCCTCGACGGCCCTGCCGCTCATGGCCAGGACATTTTTTTGCACCAGCCGGTCAATCCCCGCAATCCCGATGGCGCTCAAGAGTCCGCCAATGGTGGTTGGAATCAGGCAGACCAAAAGTGCCACCAGGACGGTGATGGTAAAAGAAATGCCCGAATAGAGGCCAAAGCATTTCAGAGTCAGGATGACGACCAGAAAAATGATCGTCAGGGCTGAAAGGAGGATAATCAGGGCAATTTCATTTGGCGTTTTCTGGCGTTCGGCCCCCTCCACGAGGCTGATCATCCGGTCCATGAAGCTTTCTCCGGGATTGGCCGTCACCATTACTTTGATCTGATCGGATAAAACCCGTGTGCCGCCGGTAACGGCGCTCCGGTCGCCGCCGGACTCACGGATGACCGGCGCCGACTCTCCCGTAATGGCGGATTCATCCACCGTGGCCACTCCTTCAATGACCTCACCATCCGCCGGAATCATCTCTCCCGCGAGGACCTGGACAACATCCCCTTTCCGCAGCATCTCTGCCGGAACTTTCTCGATACTGCCATTAGCCAAAGTGCGGTTGGCGATTGTCTGGGTGCGTGTCTTCCGGAGGGCATCCGCCTGGGCTTTGCCGCGCCCCTCTGCCATGGCTTCCGCAAAATTGGCAAAAAGCACTGTAAACCAGAGCCAGAGCGCCACCTGTAAACCAAAACCAAGGGATTCCTCTGCTGATCGGAAAAACAGCCCGGCCGTCGTGATCAGGGCGCCCACCTCCGTTACGAACATGACCGGATTCTTCATCATGCTACGGGGGTTGAGCTTTCTGAAAGAAGCGGCTATCGCCTGGGAAACGATACGTCGATCAAATAGAGAATGCTTTTTTGCAGCCATTTTATCGGTTCCTCAACGATTTAAAATAGTTTTCCCGATCCTGTCATAATGAAATGTTCAACAATGGGTCCCAGGGCCAATACCGGGAAAAAGGTCAACGCCCCCACGATCAAGACCGTACCGATCAGAAGGACAACGAAGGTCAATCCCGATACAGGGAAGCTTCCAGGGCTCGATGGAACCAGCTTCTTCTTGGCCAGATTTCCGGCCAGGGCCAATACAGGAATGATAAATAAAAAACGCCCGATCAGCATAGCGAATCCCAGCGTCATATTCAGCCAGGGCGTATTTGCGTTGAATCCCGCAAAGGCACTGCCGTTATTGCCAACAGAAGATGAATAGGCATAAAGGATTTCCGACAGACCATGCGGTCCGGCGTTGCTCAGGCCCGCCGTCCCCCAGACGCTGACGGCCGCCCAGGCCGCAAATGCAAGAGTGCTGAAACAAAGGATCAGAATGGCAAGAGCGCTGACCTTCACATCATAGGCTTCGATTTTTTTGCCCAGATACTCCGGGGTGCGCCCTACCATCAGTCCCGCCAGAAAGACNNGCGGAACTGAAGATTCCGAAACGGACCTCTTTGCCTTCCATGTTTCCTCCGCCCGGATCAAGACCCAGGGCCGTCAGATGGGGGTTGCCCGCCGCTTCCGCCCACCAACAGACCATGTGATACCTGCCATAAAGAGAACGGCCATGGCTCCCCAGACCGCCCAGCCGTGGCGCTGGTTCTTGACCATCCTGCCCAGATAGTAGGTAAGGCCACTGGGTATAAGAAAGATGGACAGGATCTGGATGAAATTAGACAGGGGCGACGGATTTTCATAGGGATGGGAGGCGTTGGCGTTCGTGAAACCGCCCCCGTTGGTGCCCAGCATCTTGATGGCCACTTGTGACGCCATGGGACCCTGGGCGATTGTCTGGGTATCAACTTTTTTATCTTCCATTACCGGTTTCCCCTGGGCATCCTTCAAATCCTGACCGCCGGCATCCTTTTTCTCGACCTGCGTCGTGTAGGGTTCGACCAATTTCACCGTATCATAGGGTTTGAAATTCTGGATCATCCCCTGGGCTACAAGAAAAACGGCAAAAAACAGGCAGATCGGAAGCAGCAGGTAGAGATTCACCCGGACCAGATCCACCCAGAAATGGCCGATCGTCTTGGCTGTTTGACGTGCAATTCCCCGTACCAGGGCGGCGGCCACGGCAATCCCCATGGCAGCGGAAGTAAAATTGTGGAAAGCAAGTCCCACCATTTGTGAAAAATAGGACATCGTCGACTCCCCACCATAGCTCTGCCAATTGGTGTTGGTTGTAAAACTGGCTGCCGTGTTGAAGGCCAGATCCGAGCTCAGGGCGCCAAGCTTCTGTGGGTTCAATGGCAGGAGGTGTTGAACACGAAGAAGGATATAGGTGAACAGCAGGCTCATTAGACCAAATAGGATCAGGGAGACCGTATATTGTTTCCAGTCCTGCTCCTCTTTCGGGTCCACTTTGAAAAGACGGTAAAGCAGAAGTTCCAGAGGCTTCATGACAGGGTCGAGAAAAGTGCGACCTTCACAATCCATAACGCGAAACAAGTAAAGTCCCACCGGCTTGGTCAGCAAAAGCAATAGACCGATAAACACAGCGAGTTGTATCCATCCATATAAGTCCATAAGGGGATATCTCCGTTAAAATAGCTCCGGCCGAATAACAGTAATCAAGAGATAGATGATTAAAATTATCCCCATGATGCCGACCACGATGTCCAGCATAGTTAAAACCTCTCACAGGCCTTGGCAAACGCGAGACAAAGGCCGAAAAAAGCAACCATGATCAATAA
>PMNM01000054.1 GCA_003161855.1 Syntrophaceae bacterium
TTCTCCATTCGTCTTCCCCGGATCCTGTTTGCGGGCATCGTCGGGGCATCTCTTGCCACGGCCGGCGTGGTCTTTCAGTCTCTTCTCCGGAACCCTCTGGCTGATCCGTACATCCTCGGCATTTCCGGGGGTGCTGCGGTGGGGGCGATCATCGGGATTATGATCGGCGCCGGTGCGGTCCCCTTTGGCATCTCCGGGCTGGCTTTTCTGGGGGCCCTGGTGACAATTATCCTTGTTTTCGGTGTCTCGGGAACGAGGACCGATATTCAAACCAACACCCTGCTGCTGACCGGGGTCATCATCAACGCTTTTTTTTCCGCGGTCATTCTCTTTCTGGTTTCCACAAGCAGCGACGACCATCTGCACAGCGTGATCTTCTGGCTGATGGGTGATCTGAGTTTCGCCGAGGGAGGCGAGGTCCTTTTTACCGGTTTTTTTCTGCTGGCCGGTTTTCTGGTCATGATCCTCCATGCCAGATCCCTTAACCTGATCGTGACCGGGGAGGAGACTGCCATGCAGCTCGGCGTCGATGTGGAAAAAACGAAAAAAATCCTTTTTACAACCGCTTCCATGGTGACCGCCGTTGCTGTCTCGATGAGCGGTACGATCGGGTTCGTCGGTTTGATGATTCCCCATTTACTTCGGTTGATCCTGGGGCCGGATCACCGCCTGCTGCTGCCGGCTTCCGTTCTTTTCGGGGCATCCTTTCTGGTGGCGGCCGATACCATCGCACGAACCGTTATGGCACCGGTTGAATTGCCGGTCGGCGTCGTGACGGCGCTCTGTGGAGCTCCTTATTTTATCTATCTCCTGCGCAGGAGGGCCGTTTAACCCATGTCCATTCTGCAGGCGGACAAAATCAGCTTCTCTTACAACGGGGCCTGGGTCCTCCGGGACGTCACCTTTGAAATTCAGACGGGAGATTTCGTCGGATTGATCGGTCCCAATGGATCCGGCAAAACTACGCTGCTCAAGCTGATCGACGACATTCTCCAGCCTCTGGAGGGGACGATCCGTATTCACGGCACACCTGTCCGGCAGATGAAGCGCGAAGCCCTGGCCAAAATCGTTGCCGTCGTTCCCCAGGAATCCCCGATGATTTTTCCTTTCATGGTGCAGGAGGTGGTTCTCATGGGACGGGCGCCGCATCTGGGGAAATGGCGTTTCGAAGGGGAAAAAGACTTTGCCATCGTGCGCCGGGCCATGGAAATGACGGATACCCTGGCGCTTTCAGGCCGGAACATGAACCGTTTGAGCGGCGGTGAGCGGCAAAGGGTCCTGATCGCCCGGGCACTGGCCCAGGAGCCGCAACTGATGCTTCTCGATGAACCGACGGCCTTTCTGGACATCCGCCATCAGGTCGAATTCTTTAACCTGATCAAGACCCTGAACATGAACCAGAGCCTGACGGTCATGGCTGTGACCCATGATATCAATCTGGCGTCCCTGTATTGTGATCGGATCATCCTCCTGAAGGAGGGGCGGATTCGCGTGACCGGCCGTCCTGCGGAGGTGATTACGGAAGATCACATTCAGGCCGTTTATGAAACCCCGGTGACGGTGGATCAGCATCCCGTCACGGGTTTACCGAGAGTAACTCCGAAAAGAGAGAATCTGTCAGAAACCGGAAGCCGGTAAAAGACCGGCGCTGCCCCGCAACTGTGAGCGGAACGAAATCCACGGCAGACCACTGGTTTTCTTTAAGGAAGATCGGGAAGGTGTGGAGAGTAGGTTTTGAGCCGCGAGCCAGGAAANNCGAAATTTTTCCAAATTTGTGCCCTGTTCCTGTCCATCCTGTTCATGCCCGTAGCCGTTTTTGGTGAAGCGAAAGATCCGGGGCCGGAGACGGCCGTCACCATGGAAGAGGTGGTTGTGACGGCCACCCGGGACCGGGAAGAAATCCGCCAGGTTCCCGCCAATGTTTCCGTCATCACGGCCCGACAGATCGAACAGTCGGGCGCCACGAATGTTGTGGAAGTTCTGGATAAGNNGCGGCTGAACCGGCCCGACATGTCTTCCCTTAACTGGATGCAGATTCCCTTGAATAACATCGAGAGAATCGAAGTCGTTCGCGGTGCGAGCAGCGTCCTCTATGGCGATGCGGCCATCGGTGGCGTCATCAACATCATCACCAAGAAGGGCAAGGGCGAACCGAAATTCGATGCCTCCGTCCTGGCGGGAAGCTATGGTCTCAATGATGAACGGGCCGGCGTTACCGGTTCCACGGACAAATGGACCTACGCGTTGACCGGGGAAAACAATTTCAATTTCGGCTACCGGGAACGATCGAAATTCTCGTCGCAGCAAGGAGGCCTTAATGTGGGGTACGACGCAAGCGAGTCGCTCAATATTTCCTCAAGTGTCTCCTTCAACAAAATAGACTATCAAATGCCGGGCGCCCTTACGAAGGACCAGATGGCACAGAACAGGCAGCAATACCAGCAAGGAGTACCGGCATATGGTATGGTCGCAACTCCCGATGATGACAGTTCCGAAAAATATACGAATGCCAGTTTTAGCATCAAGTCTCTTTTAGGTTCCCTGGGTGAGATCGATATCAATTTTCTTTATGGTAATAAGTATATTCAGACGAATATGACATCTTGGAATATGTTTGCAAATACCAACATGGATACGTACAGCATCACGCCGAAATATATTCTGGTGAAGGAAGTTTTCGGTTTTAATAACAAATTGATTCTGGGGGTGGATTATTACAACCAACCCTACCAGAAAGACTTTTTCGATAGCCGCGAGAGAACCACAGAAACCAGTACGGCTAATTTAACAAGGGACAGCTTGGGCTACTATGCCCGGGATGAATTCAGTCTCCTGAA
>PMNM01000127.1 GCA_003161855.1 Syntrophaceae bacterium
GGTGTTGCCCCTCTGCTGTTTCTGCTGATGATCGGGATCACCGTTTATCGGGCCAGGAAGAAGCAGACCGACACTGATCTTGAAGATGAATCGCGCAAATGACCATGAAGATGTCTGAGAATCCGGCCTCCTCACGTGCAGCGGCGGCGGATATTGTCCAGAGGTTAAGGTCCGCCGGGCATGAGGCCCTGTTCGTTGGGGGGTGCGTCCGGGATATCCTGCGGGGTATCGAGCCCGAAGATTATGATATCGCTACATCCGCCCGGCCGGAGGAGGTGCAGACCCTCTTCCCCCATACCGTACCGGTGGGGGTGAAATTTGGTGTACTGCTGGTTGTTGAGGGGGGGCGCCACTATGAAGTGGCAACCTTTCGGACCGAAACAGATTATGAAGACGGCCGCCGACCCTCCCAGGTAAAGTTTACAACGGCTGAGGAGGATGTCCGGCGGCGTGATTTCACGGTCAACGGCCTGCTGATGGATCCGGTTACCGGTGAGATTATCGATTATGTCGGCGGACGGGCCGATCTCTCCCGGCGACTGATCCGAACCATCGGTGATCCTGAATTACGCTTTGCCGAAGATCATCTGCGGATGCTCCGGGCCGTCCGCTTTGCCGCCAACCTCGATTTTACCATGCATCCCTCGATCTTTGCCGCCATCCAATGCCATCCGGCCGCCATCCGTCACATCAGTTCCGAGCGGATCCGCGAAGAGCTCACAAAAATCCTCACCGGCGGTGCGGCGCGGCGCGGCATGGAACTCCTTGCGGAAACCGCTCTGCTCGCGGAGATTCTTCCCGAAGTCGATACCCTGCGCGGTATCACACAGCCGGAGCGGTTTCATCCGGAAGGTGATGTCTGGGAGCATACCCTGAGAATGCTGACTGATATGACGATGGATGCAGACAGCCGGGTGGATGCTCGTCTGGCCTGGGCCGTCCTTCTACATGATGTGGGCAAGGCCCTGACGAGAACAGAGGATGACTCAGGTATTCATTTCTACGGCCATGTCCGGAAAGGCGGGGAGATTGCAGAGTCCATCCTGCGGCGGTTGAAATTTTCGGTTGCGGAGATGGAAACAATCCTCGCCCTGATTCATGAACACATGATTTTTATGAACGTCAAAGAGATGCGTCCGAACCGTCTGAAGCGCTTCCTCCGTTCGCCCGACTTTCCCCTCCACCTGGAGCTCCACCGCCTGGACTGCCTGGGAAGCCATGGCATGCTCGATAACTATTCCTATTGCCAGGAGAAAATGACTGAACTGACACAGGAAGTGCTGCATCCCCCGCGGCTTCTCTCCGGGGATGATCTGATCGCCATGGGTTTATCTCCCGGCCCTGTTTTCAAGGAAATTCTCCGCACCGTCGAGGATGCTCAACTCAACAATGAGATCAGCACAGAAGAAGATGCCCGGAAGCTGGCGGCGGCGCATTTTTTACGCTTGAAAAAATAAAAACTTAAAATTGTTGAAAATTATTTTTGTAAGTGGTATAAACTTACAGATTTTATACGTTTTAAACAGACCTGTTGGTCAATTTGAAAAAGAAACGCCATTTGAAGAAGAGGTCCATGCCATGAATGACAAGATGAGAACAGGATTGAATCTGGTGATTGCTCTGATACTTTTATGGTTTACGGTCCTGCCCGCTGATGCGGGCCAGTTGAAGTATATCAGAGTCGGTGAATATGAATCCTTTACGCGCATCGTCTTTGAATTTGAATCCACTGTAAAATTTAAAGGTCCGGAGATCAAAAGTCCGGGACAGATTTCGGTGGATTTTTTTGACACGGCGACGGATAATCCCGCTCTCCAGAAAATTCGGGACAAGGCAAAGCATATTGAAAAGATTGAGTTTGTCCAGAAAAAATCCGTCTTGACGGCCAATATCAGCCTGACCCCCTCGTCTTTTAACCTCAAGACTTGGTATCTGTTCACTCCAGACCGCTTTGTTCTGGATATCTACTGGACCAGCGCACCGGTTGCATCCGTTTCGACGGTTCCGCCCGTTCCTGAAAAGATGCCGGAAGCCGTTTCCGCCAAGCCTGCCCCTGAAAATATTGTGCAAACCCCTGTTGGACCGGCAGTCGGAATTCCTCCCGAAACGGTCATGCCCGTGGAAGAGACGGAACAACAAATCCAACAGACTTCTTCAACCTCCAGCCAGTTACAATCCTATCTGTTCATGGGCTTAATCGGTTTTTCTATTATCGCAATCATTATTGTATTGTTTGTCACATTTATCTTTTTGAAGAAAAGACGTCGCGAGGGTCCGTTAAAAAGCGCGGTGCTTCCTGAGCGCGTGGCACGAAGAATGGATGATCTACTGGATGAGGAAAGCATCGTAACGTTGGATTCAAAAATTCAGGATGAGCTGGACAAATATGGAAGATGAGCCTCAGATGGATTTGAATATCGGTCTTGCCGAAGAGGAAAGAAAAGACCTGGAAAATCTGATCGGCGTTTTTAAGGACGAGTCATTCTCTCTTTCGCTTAATGCAGCACCGGAAGATCTGCAGAAGCAGATCATTTTTCTGAAGGAAAAGATAACCCGCATGTCAGTCGTGTTGTTGGCCCTTGATAAGAAAATGCGTTCACTGTATGAAGTCGTCCGTCTTTTCTACAGAAAAACGGAGGTGATGAACGAGCGTATCAATGATGTCATCAAACTTGTGAAAACGGATAAGCAGCGTTAAGCTGGGGTAGACGATTGAACGAAGCATTGGAAAGTCAGCGTTACATCGAAGGTATTACGGATGGTTCTTTAACCATCGATTCTTCTGAAGAATTCGAAGCCTTACTAAATAAATTCCCTGACCATCACTTTCTTGTTAAAGCCTTTGCTGATTTTCTGGCGGGCCGGGAATCCTTTGCTCAGGCTGCCCAATATTATCGGAAAGCAGCGGAACTCTTTGCACGGGGAGGGGTGATTCTGTACGCGGTTTTCTCCAAAGTAATGGAGTGGCATGTTGCCGGATCTTCCCGCAGGGAATGCCGTGATCTGTATACAGCCATTCGCGAAGTCCGCTCTGAAACGCCGCTGAATGATTTTTTCNNGAAGGGGGAGAGATTCGCCGGGAATTTTCGGCGAATAGTGCAGAGATGAATTATTTTGGCGATGTTTATCCCCTTGGTGAACAAAAACAGTTTCCATCTATGATCGAAACCATCCATAACACCGAGCTGCTGAAAATTTCCAAATCACAACTCATGGATCTGTGTGAGGAGTATCCCAAGATTGAAATTCTGTTAATGAGGCTGGCCAAGGCTCATCGGCTGTTAACAGAGAAAGGGGTGTCACAGAAGGACCGCAAGGCGGTCCGTTACCAACTCCAGGCACAGGTGGATATGAAGATTTTTAAAAACGAATCGAATAAGAGCCAGCTCATTCTGAAAGGTTTTATCCAGGATATTTCCCTGGGTGGCGCCTGTATTACCCTGGGTGAAAAGTATCTGACCGGATCCCCCGCCGAGATCATCGGCAAGAGCGTCAAGGTTCTGGTCAATGTCCCCAAAGTAGAGGTCGGTCTTAATCTTTTCGGCACCCTTGCCTGGTGCCGGGAGGTTTTGCGTGAAGGAAAGACCATCGTGATTGCCGGCATCCAGTTCAAAGATATGACGCATTCCGATCTCGCGTTTTTAAAGAAGCACTGTTATGTCGGTGAAGAGGCGCAGGATCTGATTTCTTACTTGTGGGAATCGCGTCCGAAGAGCTGATGCGGGCTTAATGCGGATGTTGGATATCGGTTAGACATGCAGGAGAGGATTGTGGCATCTCATCCAAAGATTGTGGCTGTCGGTGGTGGAAAGGGGGGCGTAGGCAAAAGCACGGTCAGTATTCTCCTGGCCTTCTGGTTTGCCCGGATGGGCAAACAAACCATCCTGGTGGATGCCGATCTGGGCGGAGCGAATCTCCATACCTTTATGGGGATCAAGAATCCGCCGAGAACGCTGAATGATTTTGTGACCAAGCGATACGATTCTCTGGAGGAGATCTCTCTCAACACGGAAATGGAGAATCTTCATCTGATCGCCGGTGCCAGCGATATCCTTTCTTTGGCTAATATTCACGTCTCACAAAAGGCAAAACTCATCCAGAACCTCGCCAGGCTGGATGCCGATTATGTCATCCTCGATCTGGGCGCCGGGACGTCTTATAATGTGCTGGATTTCTTCCTTGTTGCCGAAAAAAAAGTTGTGGTCATGACTCCGCAGCCGATATCGATTCAGAATGCCTATGCGTTTATCCGTAATACGGTTTACCGGCGTTTAAGCCAGCTTGTCAGTCAGAAGTCATCCCTCCAGACGATCATAAAAACGGCCATGGATACCAACAATGAACTCAAAGTCCGTACGATCAGTGAGCTTCTGCAGATCATTCAGGAACTGAACGGAAGAGAGGCCATGACCGCTCTGCAGGAAGAAATCCGGAAGATCCAGCCTTTTATCGTCACAAACATGACCCGGACCAATCGGGACAAGGGAGCCGGCCGGGTTATCCAGATGGTTGCCGAAAAATACCTGATGATCCACTCGGTGGATTTAGGGAGCATTGTTTATGATCAGAAGTTGTACGCCATGGTGACCGACATGCTTCCCTTGACTAATCTGATTCAGTCGAGTGATGCCTTTGCCTCTGTTTACGGCATGGCCATGACCCTGCTGCGCGATGAATAATCCGGGTGTCCATCAAAGACCGAGGAAAGCCTTCTGAATCATTTCCGAGGCGAGAAGCTCCCGGCCGGACCCTTCGAGCACGACCCGGCCGGTCTGAATTACGTAAGCCCGGTCGCAGATGTCCAGGGCTTCCTGAACATCCTGTTCGACGAGGAGAATGGTCACACCATCCTTCCTGATTTCATGAATCACCTCGAATATCTTGTCGACCAGTATCGGCGCGATACCCCAGGAAGGCTCATCGAGGAGCAGCAGTTTGGGTTTGCTCATCAATCCCCTTCCGATGGCCACCATCTGCTGTTCGCCGCCCGACAGGGTGTTCGCTTTCTGGAGGGTCCTTTCTTTTAAGATCGGGAAGATGCTGTAGACATAGGACAGCCGGTTTTCGATCTCTTTCTTGTCATTCGTAAGATAAGCGCCCAGCAGCAGGTTCTTGTAAACGCTCAGGTTGGGAAAGAGCCTCCTCCCTTCCGGTACGTGGGACATTCCCAAAGCAACGATCCTGTGGGCTTCGGTCCTCGTGATGTCCTGCCCCTCGAAGGTGATCTTTCCCGACANNGGGATATTATTGTAGCTGAGCTGAATTTTCTCTACGTTTAGCATATTTCTGTCCGAAATAAGCCTGAATGACTTTTGTGTTGTTGATCACCTCATCCGGGGTTCCTTCCGCAATTTTCTCTCCGTAATCCAGAACCACCACCCGGTTCGCAATCGGCATGATGCCTTCCATGACATGTTCCACCAGAACCAGTGAGACCCCCATATCCCTCAGGCGGAGGATCAGTTCGACGGTCTCCCGGACTTCCTGGATGTTCAGACCTGCCATCATCTCGTCCAGCAGCATGATTTCCGGTCCNNAGTTTTTCCATAAAACCGAATATCTCCGCCACTTCTTTCGCCTTGGCTTCCGCCTCCTTGCGGCCCGGATTTCTCAGGAATGCCCCGATCATGATATTCTCCAGAACGTTCATATCCTTGAAGATCCGGACGATCTGGAA
>PMNM01000080.1 GCA_003161855.1 Syntrophaceae bacterium
TATTAATCGATGCCAGCGCCTGGTCGTAATCCTCCCGGTCTTTCAGAATGGCTGCTTTAACGGCATGGTTTCTGGCCAAGCCGGGTCGCAGCTTCAGGGCGATATGGATGCTGTCCAAGGCTTCATTGAGTTTTCCCATATGCTGAAGGGCGGCGGCCTGACCGGTATAGGCATCGCCTGCCTGGGGGTCCAGGGCGATGGCCTGGGTGAAGGCAGAAAGGGCATCAGACCAGCTTCCGGCGGCCAGTGCCGCATTTCCCTTTTCCAGGGACTCCAGCGCCGACATTTTCTTGATGATCCCTTCATGTTTTTCCCTGGCTTCCTGTTTAGCCGGTTCTTTTCCTTTGCCGGAGGCCTGTGCCGCGTTTTGAGTCTTTAATTCGGAGAGCTCCTTCTGGAGGGTGGCGAGCTGATTCTGAATATTTTTATAGTCCTCGACATTCCTCTCGTCATCACGGATCGATGCCATGTGATCCTTGAGATGGGATGTGTCGACGGTCGCCCGGATCAGTATGGTAACCATCATATTCTCACCGGACATCCTCCAGTCTTCCTTCAACACCTCGACAGACATGATGCCTGCGGCCAGGGAGCTGACTTGATCCTTTGTCAATTGAAAATCTTTTACCTCGGAAACGCTTTGCAGATAGGTGCCTGTCTTTTCGAGGGCCAGCCGCTTGGCTTCCATGAGAGCGAGTGCCTTGGCGTCTTTTTTGGAATCCAGATCGCCCATGACATATTTCCCTTCGGAGGTGACCACCGTGGGTTCAGCGTAAGCCGGTACGGCAAATAATCCGGACATCAAAAGTAAGCTCAGACCTGCCTTCAGTAATCCTTTCATCTCAGCCTCCCTGCTTCATTTCAGGTTCATGATTCAAGCATCAGTTGGTAAAGTAGATCGTTCGGGACTGTTTTAATATCGTCGTTTCGCGTTTTCGTCAACAAATCATTTAAATTTCAGGACAGGGTGTGCTATAAAACAGGCCGTCCGAATCCTTTTTTTAAAAACTCTGAATTTAAGAATCCTGTTGGGATTTGGAATGATGAGATGAAACGCTGAAAGGAGGTTGTCCCATGTATGAGACAAAGCCCTGGTTGAAGTTTTATGGTCCCGTACCTGCGTCGCTCGATTATCCGCGGGTCACCATGTATGAGGCACTCATGCAAACCGTGGAAAGGTGTCCCGACACTATCGCCTGGGATTTTTTCGGAACCACCCGTACGTACCGGCAGTTTGGCGAGGAAATCAAACAATGTGCCAATGCCCTTGCTGCGCTGGGTCTGAAAGGCGGCGACCGGATCACCATTTCCATGCCCACCAGCCCGCAGGGCATCATCTGTTTTTATGCGGCCAACAAACTCGGCGCCGTCGCCAGCATGATTCATCCCCTTTCGACCGTCAAGGAGATCGAATTTTATCTCAATAAGAGCAAAAGCCGCTTTGTCCTGACGCTGGACGCCTTCTACGGCAGGTTCAAGGAGGTTCAGGCCTGCACCGATCTGCAAACCCTGATTCTGACCAGAATCCCCGATTATCTGGACCTGATCAAGAAGATCGGNNATGAAAGGAGCCTACCCCGAAGCTTCCAAGGCGCCGATGGATACGGATGAGATGGCCGTTATTCTCTATAGCGGCGGCACGACGGGCACACCCAAGGGGATTATGCTCTCCAACCGGAATTTCATCAGTGAGGGTATGCAGGTCGCCGCCTGGGGGGATCTGGGTTCCGGAGGTTCCATGCTGGCGATTCTGCCCATTTTTCACGGCTTCGGACTGGGGGTGTGCATCAATGCCGTCTTTATGGGTGGCGGCAAGAGTATCCTGGTGCCGCAGTTCACGCCGGAAACAGTGGCCAAACTGATCAAGACCAAAAAGCCGACTTTTGTGGTGGGAGTGCCCACGCTGTTTGACGCTCTCAACCGCAATCCCCTATTTCAGAAGGCCGATCTCAGTTGCCTGAAAGGGGCTTTCAGCGGTGCCGATCAGCTGCCCCGCACCGTCAAAGAGAAGTTTGAACAGATCGTCCGACGGCAGGGCGGCACCGTGCAGCTCCGCGAGGGATATGGCCTGACAGAGGCTGTTACGGGGATCATGGCGATGCCGATGACAGAATACCGGGAGGGAAGTGTAGGGATCGTCTTTCCTGACATGCTGGTCAAGATCGTGAAGCAGGGAACGATGGAAGAAGCGCCGGCCGGCGAAATCGGCGAAATCTGCCTCCAGGGCCCGGCGGTCATGCTGGGCTATCTGGAGATGCCCGAGGAGACGGCCGAGACCCTGAAGACCCATCCGGACGGAAAGGTCTGGCTGCACACTGGTGATCTGGCCACGATGGATGAAGATGGATTTGTTTATTTCAAACTGAGGCTCAAGCGGATGATCAAATCGTCGGGTATGAATGTCTACCCCGCTCAGGTCGAGGATGTCCTTTATCAGCACGAAGCGGTAATGAAATGCTGTGTGATCGGTGTACCCGATGAAGTCCAGGTGGAGCGGGTCAAGGCCTTTGTGGTTTTGAAGGACCCTGGCCGGGAAGGGCCGGAGATGGAGCAGGAATTGATCCGGCATAGCCGGGAGCACCTGATCAAGTGGTCTTGTCCGAGAGAGATTGAATTCAGGAAGGCTCTGCCGATGACGCTGGTGGGGAAGGTGGCCTTCAGTTGTCTGGAAGAAGAAGAAAAGGCTCGCCTGCGGGCGGCCGGATTGTATGCGGGAGAATGTAAGTAATGAAAAATTTGGATGAAATCAGGGAAGTTGTCCGTGACCCCTACGGCTATGCGAAAAAGTACAAGGCAAAAACCCATAAGAAAATCGTCGGCTATTTCTGTTCCTATGCGCCGGAAGAGATCATCTGGGCCGCCGGTGCTCTGCCGTTCCGGATTTTCGGCCGGAAGGGAAACATTCATCTGGCCGATCAGCATCTGCAATCCTACTGCTGTTCGCTGGTGCGCAGCGTTCTGGAGGAAGCTCTGTCCGGAGAATTGAATTTTCTGGATGGCGCCATCTTTCCACATACCTGCGATTCCATCCAGCGTCTTTCCGATATCTGGCGACTGAACGTGCCCTTCGGTTTTCATACCGATGTGGTACTGCCCGTAAAGCTGAATACGGACAGCGCCCGGGAATACATGGTTTCCGTTCTGCGGGTATTCAGGGCCGATCTGGAAAAGAAGCTCGACGTCACCATCACCGATGATGCCTTGAAGGCATCGATGACGTTATATGATCAACTGCGCAGCACCCTGAGGAAGCTCTATGAGATAAGAGCAAAGCGTCCGGACATCATCAGCGGTTCTGATGTTTATCATATTGTCAAGGCCGCGGTGATCATGGACCGGGAGCATTTGCTGACGTTATTGTCCGGCGTTGTCAAGGAGCTGAAACAGAAAAAACCGGATGGGGTGAAANNTTTGAAGGTGATTTTGATAAGACGGCGGACCCCATAGAGGCCGTTGCCGGACGCTATCTGGACCGGGTTGTGTGTCCCGCCAAGCACAGCGGTCTGACCAGCCGTGCCGACCATCTCGTCCAGATGGTCCGGGAAAGGGCCGCGCAGGGGGTCATTATCCTGTTGCTGAAATTCTGTGATCCCCATGCTTTTGATTATCCCTATCTGAAGAATGCTCTGGATAGAGAGGGCGTTCCCAGCCTCCTGCTGGANNTGTAAAGGAGTGGAAGATGGCTGAAGAAATGAAAGTGTTAGACCCTGAGAAAGAAAAGCGAAAGATCCAGTCCGTCAAAAAGATGAAAGAAATCATGACGGCCTACTATATCGAAGCCAAGACGGCCGGGGAGACCGGAAAGAAGGTTGCATGGATCACGAGTGGCGGTCCTGTGGAGCCGCTCATTGTGATGGATGTCATCCCCGTCTATCCGGAGAATCACGGGGCCATGATCGGCGCCAGCCGCATGGGCGCTGCACTCTATGAGAAGGCCGAAGCCATGGGCTATGCCAGTGACCTCTGTTCTTACGCCTGTTCGGATATTGCCTGTGCTCCGATAAACGGCGGACCGATCGGCGGCCTTCCCAGACCGGACATGCTCATTTGCTGCAACAATATCTGCGGCACCGTCCTCAAATGGTACGAGATTCAGGCCCGGTATTTCAACGTGCCGCTGTTTATCCTCGACACCCCTTTCTGCCATACGGAATATACCCGGGAGATGAGAAAATATGTCCGCCGGCAGATCGATGAATATCTCCGCTTTCTGGAAGAACATTGTGGGAAGAAATATGACTATGACCGGATGAAGGAGGTGGGGAAGCTCTCCGTCACCGGACAGAAACTGTGGCAGGCGGTGCTGGACACAACCATGCACAAGCCGGCTCCCATGAGCGCCTTCGATGCCTTCTTCCATCTGGCTTTGATCGTGACGCTGCGCGGCACACAGCAGGCCGTGGACTATTATGAATTGCTGCTTGCGGAGATGAAGAAGCGGATCGCCGACGGCATCGGCGCCATCCCCAACGAAAGATACCGCCTGCTCTGGGACAATCTGCCTGTGTGGTACCGGACGAAGTGGCTGTCCGAAAAATTCGCTGCGCAGGACGCCTGCCTCGTGGCCGATACCTATACATCGGCCTGGTGCGGTTCCCTTAAATATGTGGATGAAAACAATTTTCTGGAAACCATGGCCGAATGTTACACCCGGATCTATCTGAATATCGGTGTGGATGAGATGGCCCGAACCGTCACGGCCATGGTGGACAAGTATGACGTGGACGGCATCGTCATGCACTCCAACCGGAGCTGCAAACCCTATTCATTGGGCCAGTATGACATTCAGCGCATCGTTGAAAAACAGAAAGGCATTCCTTCCCTGATGCTGGAAGCCGATATGACCGATGAGCGGAAGTTTTCGGAAAGCCAGATTGAGACAAGGATTGACGCATTTATTGAGATTCTGCAGGAAAAGAAAAGAAAGACATGAAAAATCAGTAGATCCCCATCTGGCAGCCGCCGGCGAGCGTAGCCCCCAGTTCGCGGCATCTTTCCAGTGTAGGCCCGGTCACTGTGCCTTTCGAGATCACCGGTTCATAAACTTTTTTTAATTTGTAGCCCAGGGCGATCCGTTCGATGGCGTTCAGGGCGCCTGTGCCGTCATTGCCGGCGCTGATAAAGACAACATAAGGTTTACGGAACACCTTATCCTGGGCGGTTACGTAGGTCCGGTCAAAAAAATCCTTGATCATGCCGGACATATAACCGAAATTCTCCGGTGTGCCGATGGCCAGACCGTCCGCCTGCAGCAGGTCCTCCAGGGAAGCGTCCCCGGCCTTTTTCAGAATCACCTCTGCCTTTTCGATGCCGCGGGCACCCTCCGCTACGGCCATGGCCATCTNNCGGCAGCTGAAGATATTGAAACCCGTCGATTTATTATGCAGGCCGTAGTTGACTCCGTGTTTCAGAAAGGCCAGCCGGATCGCATGAAAGGTATTTGCGTCATTCTCATTTAAAATGACCATTTCTTCGTCGGGATGGTTGATGCAAAAGACTTTAGCGTTTTTTAGCGGCATGGCGTTTCTCCTTCGGCTTCATTCTGGCATTGTCTGATTCTTGCATAAATGGATGGAAGAAATCCATCGATATTGTTTCATATCCCGGCTACCTTGATGATGGTTCTTTCTTGACACCGGGAACGACCTTCGGTAGAGAATAATAGAAGCGAATAAGTTCGATGACAAAAAAATTGAGGAAGACTCATGCCCCCTGGTTTTAAACCCCTTATCCGCTGCGGGTTGATGCTCGCAGGTATCCTGATCTTCTCGGCCTGTACAGCCCAATATCCCCTGAACACCAAGATAGAAATCACGCAAAGTCCTCATCTGGTCAGGCATAAATTGGCGTCTCTGGAACGTTCTGACCGCCTCTTTCTCATCCTGGCTTTTTCCGGAGGAGGAACACGGGCCGCGGCGCTTTCCTATGGCGTCCTTGAAGCCCTGGCGAAAGTTGAGCTGCCCGACCCGGCGAAACAGAACCATAGCGACGGTACAAAACATACACTGCTGGCCGAAGTGGATATGATCTATTCCGTTTCCGGCGGGAGTTTCACGGCAGCGTATTACGGATTGCATGGAGAGGACATGTTCAAGGATTACCGGGAGCGCTTTCTCATTCGGAATCACCAGGGCATTTTGATCCGGGGCATGCTGAATCCCCTGAACTGGTTTCGGCTCTGGTCTCCGCGCTTCGGCCGCAGCGACATGGCTCAGGAATATTATGACGGTATGATCTTCAACGGCGCCACCTTGGGCGATCTTGTCAAGGGCAAAGGGCCTTTGGTCATCCCGCTGGCAACAGATGCAAATGACGGCCTGACCTTTACCTTCACGCCGGATCAGTTCGCCCTGATCTGCTCCGATTTCAAACAATTTCCCCTTTCCCGGGCTGTGGCTGCTTCGGCGGCATTTCCGGGGATTTTCTCGCCGACNNCAAACCCTATATCCATTTGGTGGACGGAGGGGTTGCCGATAATCTTGGTCTCAGGGCCTCGATGGACTTTATTGCCGCAAGCGGCGGCATGAGAGATTATCTGAGTGAAGTAGGATTCGACAAAACAAGGCGGGTTGCCTTTATTATCGTTGACGCGGCAACACAGGAGGAGCCCCGATGGCGTTTACTGGACGAGATTCCAGGTTTAGGGGCGATCCTGGGCGNNGTGGCTGCCGGAAAGAAACCGATCAGTTTCTATATTATTCATGTGACTTTTAATGCGTTGACTGATAAAAAAGAGCGCGAATACTTTCAAAATATTTCCACGACCCTCTATCTGCGTGAGAATCAGGTGGACAAGTTAAGGAGTATAGCAGAGCGCCTCCTGTATACGTCGGGGCCTTTTCAGAAAATGGTTCGCGACCTTGGCGGGAAAATTCCCGAACCGAAGCCTGTCGATGACAAAACGTCAACCAGCAAAAAATGATGACTCCATTCAGAAACCACGAAAAGCGGTCCTGTCGCAAAAGTGGCACAAAACTAAAAAAGGGTTCAACCCTGGTCGGCCAAACCCTTTATCTACCTGGTGGAGCTGGTCGGGATCNNTGGTAGACGCAGGGGACTCAAAATCCCCCGACCCTTGCGGTCATGTCGGTTCAATTCCGACCTCCGGCACCAGATAAATCAAGGGTTTGCGGTGTGTGTAGCTGTAAACCCTTTCTTTTTTGTGACTTTCCTGGTCATCCATTCTCCGAAACCATACCTATTGAGGGGTTGCAGCATTAGCAGTTGCAACCTTTTTCATTTGCATGGGTCGATAGTAACTATTTTGTAACGATCCCGGTTGGGCATCGTTGAAAACCCGTCGCTATCTGCGAAGACGGATATTGCGGAACGGCACATCTGTTTCGTTCCATTTGAAAAAAACGATCCGGGTCGCCGTATACGGGTGGAAATTGAATAACTTCAAAGTCCTGATGTTGGAAAGGACCTTTTTGAAAATCAGTTGAATGGTCACCGATTCGCCGGGTTCGACGGGAATTCCCCTGTCGGCCTCCTGCGAGGATATTTTCTTTTCGCCCTGCCACAGGTAAACCTGCCCGACCGGATGGGTCTTGCCGGATTCATCCGTAATGCTCGATTTGGCATATCGCGACGTTTCATCGTAAACGGCCAGGTGTTTCGTATTCTTCACCTGATTTGTCGCCTCCAACATGAGGGTGATCTCATTGCCCGTTTTCTTTGCACCGGTCAGCTCGAAGAGAAAATCACCGCCTTCACCGGAGGCCAGGGCCTTGACGTTTCTTTTCGGCGGCGGCGCAGGCACCGGGATGATTTTAGCCAGTTCCGGTTTGTCGTCTTCGCGGACAACCGGTGACTCAGGCGGCGCCTCTTTTTTGATCGCCGGTTTCGGTGCCGGTTTCCTCTCCGCGACTTTCGGCGGCGGTTCTTCGTCCTTTTCGGAACCGAACAGGCTGTCAAAAAATCCCTTCTCCTGCTTCTTTTCCTCCAGTGCTGTTCTGACCCGGAAGGCCATCTTCACCCGGACGCTGTCCCCCTCGTTGATGAAGGAAATCAGCCTGACCCCGATGATCTTGGCTTCGGTGACAGCCTGGGTCGACGATTCACCGGTCACCTGGAAGTTTGTCACCTCCGTTGTGGAGCTCGAATGCTGGGTCCGGGCGTCGTTTCTTACCTCTTCCAGCTTGTCAATGATCGCCTCGGCGGATACCTCGGCGGGGGTCTGGGATCCTCTCGTCGTGGCGAGGGCGGTCTTCACGATGATCGATTCATGAATGCGCTTGATCTCATGGAGTGAGCTCTGGGCATCTTGGAAAGCTTTGTCGGCTCCGGTATTTTTGATTCGCAGGGCGTCGAGGTCCGTCTGCATCTTGTCATGCTGAAATTCTCTGTTTTTGAGCAGGCCGTTCTGGGTTTGTCTTTCGGAGTGGGCCCCGGCAATCTTCTCTTTCAGCGCGGAAATCCTGTCCTGGAAACTGTTCATCTGTTCCTTCATGGCTTCTTCGGCCTGCGCATTGCCCTGATCGGTTTCCTTGATGATTCCTGTCACCTGGCCCAGGTCGTAATGTTTCGGCGAATATTTATGATGCGTGAGGAATGATTCCAGATCCTTCATGGACGTGATGATGGTGGCCTTCATCCGCTTGGCGCTGGCGCCAGGCTGAATCCGTTCTGTTTGCGATTCCTGGAAGGGATAGAGCTCGTAGCGTTTCAATCTGAGATAGGTCGTGCCCTGGTTGCCCTTTTCCAGCTCGATCCGCATCGGTTCCTCGTTATTCCATTTAGCCGTCCCCTCTTCGATGGCCCGAATGAAGTCAACGGAAAGCACNNTCCAGATCATGGGTTTTATCCTTGAATCCCCGTGTATAGATGACGGCCACAAGGGCTTCACCCTGTTTCTCCGTCTTCAGCCATTTTTTCAGAGATTCCTGCTGGGTTTTGATGTCCTGTTCATAGCGGCCGATCTGATTGTTGAGGTTTTCAATGCCTGTTCTGATCGTCTTGATGTTCTTCTGAACCTCTTCAAAATCATAGGATGCGGCCTGAAACTGGGCGGTCAGATCATCCCTTCTCTTCTTGGAGCGCACGAATTCCCGGTTGGCGGAGGCGATGGCACTCTTATACGCCGAAGTCTCCCGGCCGATTTCTTCTTCCACCAGGCGCAAGTTCGACTGGTCTTCCTCGAATGTGGAGTATCCTTCCCGGTTTTCAACCTCCGACTGGATCGTCTTCTTCAGCCGACTCTTTGAATCTGAATCCAGGGAGACCCATGTGCTGACCGGGGCTGCATAGGCGCAAACGGCCAGAAAAAGAACGGCCGCCGCTGCAAAAGATTTCTTTAAAGGCTTCATCACTTACACATCTCAAGGTATAAAGGACTTAAGATCAGAGACTGTGGTTTACTGAAAAACCCGGGGGTTGTCAATTTTTTTATGTCGTGAAATTGCTTTGATAGATAACGGTGCGTGTTATAAAAACCGCAAGTCATCGGCAGATATTGACGGCAATACCGTTTTTCTCATTTTGCTCACCCATAGGACATTTCACCCGGTAACAATCAAAAAACGGCAGAACTCTAACCTGAAATGTGGTACAAACATTCCGGGGCAGGGCAATCTTTTTAAAAAAAGCCACCGATTGAGAGAGGAGTTTAAGTACGAGAACAAGAATAGGGCAACTCCTGAGTTTGATCTTGCTACTATGCTTAATGATGGCTTGTTCAGCGAAAGTTCGGACTCAGGTTGCCAACGTTTATAAAGAGACCGGTTGGGTGAAACCGGGAAGTTACCATCTAAAATTTCTTCTCAATGGACAGGGTACGCTGGCTGAATATTTATTATCTGAGAAAACCCAGAATCCAGAGCTGAAGGACTTTGAAGTTTTGGGGTTGGTAAAACTTTTTCAAAACGCCTATCCGCAGCTTTACCTTCCCGTTCGACCCGGAGTACCCCTTTGTAACCTGGAAACGAACTTCAAGCACTGCAAAGGTATTGAGCTACTGGCCGATTTCGAGATCTATGAGGATGACACCGTCGTCTTGCACAGTTGGGTATTTTATCACATCAAGCTTCGTTTGGAAGGAGACCAGCCCAACTTCTTCAGGACTGCTAAGGCACAGCGTGACCGAGGCGAATTTGCCTTGCCACGCCACTATTATGTGGGTGCTCTGATAGAAGCAATCCAAAAGGCTCTGCCGATTCTGCAAGAAATAGCAACGGACTACCGTAAATACATTAAAGATGACAACCAGGAAATTGAGATTGAATTTACTCTGGAAGAAGCTCCAGAAAAAACGGCAGCCAAAAAAGCTGATCAAAACATCCAAGATATTGCAAAATTAAGCGGCGGCGTGATCATTTCTGTCTTGCCGCAGATCTCTTTTCTTACAGGTCTGACGGTTTCTTCCTTGCATACGGGAGGAAGAACTTTTTGGGAAGTTTTAAAAGAGGAAAAGGAGTTTGATCTTTGTAAGAGAAACCTGGATCT
>PMNM01000186.1:0-328 GCA_003161855.1 Syntrophaceae bacterium
AAGGCGAAGCTCTGCGTGCTGGACTACGTGGCAAACATTTATGGGTCACTGGAACTCGATGCTGTGCGGCAGGTCGTTGATTTCGTGCGTTCTCTAGGTGGTCCTGAAGCCGCGACGGCGCTGGGCTGCGGATTCAAGACCGGGCTTCAGAACGCCGCTTTCATCAACGGAACCACCGCTGAGGCGATCGAGGCGCAGGACGGGCTCCGGTTCGGTGGAAACCACCCTGTGTCGGCTGTAATTCCGGCGTCATTCGTTATGTCAGAAAGTTTGAATTTGCCGGGTACGCTTCTAATAGAAGCGGTGGTGGCCGGTTACGAAGTGGCCA
>PMNM01000186.1:334-4187 GCA_003161855.1 Syntrophaceae bacterium
GGGCGAGCGCCGGTATTATGGCGGCGGGTTTGGCCGGGAAGGGCATCACCGGCAGCCCGTATGTCCTCGAAGGAACGGAACTCAAAGGGGGATTTACTCAGATAACCGTGCGCGTCGATGCGAAACCGGAACGGATCACTGACAAGCTGGGCGAGTACTATTCTATTATGGACATTTATTTCAAGCCCTACACCGCCTGCCGGCACACTCATGGAGCAGCCCAAGCGACATTGATGATGATGAAAGAAAAGAAGATAATGCCGGACGATATCGATTCCATCACAGTATTAACCTACGCGGTGGCCGCCTTGGCAGTGGGAAAGGACGTCCCTGATGGCGGGAGCTTTGTCTCAGCGCAATTCTCCATCCCCTATGTGGTGGCGGCATGCATCCTTGACGGTGCATTGGGGCCGGTGCAGCTAACTGAGTGCCGTATCAAGGACCCTGCGGTTATTGCATTGGCGAAAAAGGTGAAGGTGAAGTCGGACGATGAACTGAATAAAATGTATCCGGACAAAACCGCGAGCCGCGTTGAAATCCTGATGAAAAATGGGGAACAATTAACCAGACAGGTAGACATCCCCAAAGGCGACCCCCGTGATCCAATGGAAGCCAAAGATTTAGAGCGTAAGGTGAAGTTTTTTTCCGGAAAACGTGATCCCAAAAAGAGCGAAAGGATCATTGATGAAATTATGAACCTGGAAAAGACGAAGAACATCAGGGATCTGGTTTCCCTGATATAACGTAACTTATTACATTAAAGGAATGAGAATGGATTTTACACTAAGTGAAGAACAGAAAATGCTGGTCAATACCATCAGGACCATGGGCCAGCGGGAAAAATTCAAGGAACTTGCGCGGCATATCGACGAGACGGGAGAATTTCCGTTCGACCTTCTTAAGAAATACGCCAGCCTAGGTCTGCTGGGGATGACCATTTCANNCCCATAATTGCCGGGCCTGTGTTCGAGTCGAACGTGGGGCCGGTAAGGGTAATCGACATCTTCGGCACCAAAGAGCAGAAAGAGGCAATCGTACCAGGTGTGTGCCGGGGCGAATTGAGCGTATCGGTATGCATGACTGAGCCTGAAGCGGGGTCTGACCTCACAGCTCTTACCACTAATGCTGTGGAGGATGGCGATCATTATATCCTCAACGGGAGGAAATGCTTCATTACCGGCGGGGGTCATGCCAGCCACTATATGGTGTACACACGCTTCGGAAACATCAAAGGATATAAGGGGATCGGCGGCCTCCTTGTGGAGAAAGGGATGCAGGGTTTTAGCTTCGGCAAGCAGGAAAAATTTATGGGACTCAGAGGCATGCCGTCATGTGATCTCAATTTCGACAATGTACGGGTCCCAAAGAAAAATCTGGTCATACCACCGGGCGAGTTCAACAAACTTATGTGGACCTTCGACATCGAGCGGTGTGGCAATGCTGCGATGTGTCTGGGTATAGCAGGCGGTGCCTTTGAGGAGGCGAAAGCTTATGCCATGGAGCGTAAGGCTTTTGGAAGTCCCATATGTGAATTCCAGGCGGTGCAGTTCATGATGGTTGATATGGCGTCAAAGTTGGATGCGGCGCGACTTCTGGTGTATCGCGCCGTTAACGGCGCGGGACAGGGGCTCCCATCGATATATGAGGCTTCCATGGCCAAGGCGTATGCAAACGAGATGGTGGTGGATGTGACGAACACAGCTATGCAGATATTCGGGGGATACGGGTATAGCACGGAATTCCCAGTGGAGCGCATGTTCCGCGATGCGAAAGCGTGGGGCGTGGCTGGTGGCACCGTTCAAATGCTGAAAATAGGAATCGCCGGTATGATTTTCGGCAGGCGTTTTGATCAACGGAAAAGATAGAAATAAATTTTATCAAAGGAGGAAGAACATGAGCCAGTATTATAAGGATGCCGAGGATCTCTACAAGATATATGGATACTTTTTGGACAGAGTATTAAAGGATGATAAGATCGGCGCGAAAATGAGAAAGGCGGGTATCATTATAAAATTTATGTATACTGACCCTGATGCGGAGATCACTATCGATCTGAAGAATCCGCCCACCAAACCTGGTTATTACGGGACCTATTATCTAGGGCCTTGCGATCTCAAGGAGGATGTGTGGTCCAAGCAGCCGGCTGACCATTCACACCGGTTCTGGTTCGGTCTCGAAAACCCCATTGCCGGCATCGCCAAAGGCATCATCAAACAGGGCGGCAAGGTGACCGCCATGCTGAAGCTTTTACCGGTGATCAAACCGGCTTTTCAAATGTTTCCTATCGCGCTGCGTGAAATGGGTCTCGATAATCTGATCGTTACCAAGAAATAGGCCTGTCTGGACACGGGCTTGGTTCTTGTAACATTTCATGATATGTCATTTAATATACTAACCGTGGGGTGAATACCATGCATGATCCCCGCGGCGAGTGTCCTGTGCAGACAGTGATGCAATTTATGGCTAATATTAACTTTCTAATAATAGGTTTGAACTGGACTTGCCGGACTAATATTAATTATTCTGTTATACTTAATCTTAGCTAAATAATTTTTTTCTTCCTTATTTATTGGGACCGTTAGGTCCTCCGGGGCTAGTATATTGAAGCACCGGTCTTTGGTATGAAGTCCTTGGGTCTGAATTCGATCATTTTTATTGCATTCAAGGAACATTGGGACTGGCACAAGCCGCACCCCATACACTTTTCGGCATGGATAACGGCAGTACTCCCTTCACCATCCTCCCATCCTATAGCACCGAAGTTACAACGGCCATGACAAGAGCCGCAGCCGTTACATTCTACTTTATCAATATCGGCACGGAACCGGGAAGGATCGTGGAATGATGTCAGACCCTGCATGATTAATGACAGTCCCATGCAGCAGCAAGGGCAGCAATTGCATAAAAGCGGACCCGGATCATCTTGAGAATTTGCGCCAGTTAAATGCACGAGGCCTTCCTCTTCGCATTTCCTGAAAATCTCTAAAGCCTCCTGTGAATCTATTTTTCTACCGGTTCCCCTTTCAATATTATAGTCGGCAGACTTATTCAAGACGATGCATGCCTCCAGAAGGTGGTTGCACTTTTTAGCCTTAATACGGCATGTGCAGGGAAGAACCGCTAGGCTTCTTGCATTATTGACTATTTCCTTGATGCTGTCAAAATGCATAACTTGCGACCTCGGTTCAACCCATATATTGGCTGCTATAATTCTGGTAGGAGGCTTACTGCCCTTGAGAACTGTCTCCATTTCCCGTGACATCTCTAAAAATTCTGTCTCAACCCATTGCTGCCATAGATCCAGAAATTCTTTGGGTGCCTTTTTCCATTGCACACTAGTATCGTGTAAATGGATGACCTCTTTCACAGTTCGATATGTTGGTGGAGAAGTCCTTCTGGAAACTAATACAATACCCTTCAGGTAAAGTTCGTGAAGCCTGTTCTCCAGTATTTCAGTGGTAAGATGAAGTTTGTCTGTCAGTGTGGGGATGTCGGCGGGTAACATAAGTAGTATCTGTATATCGGTCTCATCCGCAAGAATTTGCAATAACCTGGGTAGGATGTTAGATTTTGGGGCGTGCAAGCGTACTGCCATCTCTACATAAAGGTTCTGGTTCATGGATATTCTCCTTACTACGTATTAAGGGTATCAATTTTCATTAATCATCTCATCTTCTTTATTGCCCGCTCCATAAGATCGCACCTGTTACTGCAGTACTCAGCGGGGAGTCTAACAATCCGTGACGACCTATAATACCCCCTTGACATACTCTCAGAATATATACCACATTTAGAGTTGGAGTTCTGCCATTTTATGGGCTAATATTAATTTTTCAAACAAAGTTAATATTAG
>PMNM01000162.1 GCA_003161855.1 Syntrophaceae bacterium
GTCGGCTCGGTGATCAGCACGCAGGACCAGGCGGATAAACTTCCGCAAATTACGGAAAATTATCCACTGAAAGACCTGAACAAGGGAGTGGTTCACGTCAACACGTCACTGGCCAAGGGATATCTGGCGGCGAAAAAGTAGTGGGGAGGGGTTGAACAATAAAAGAAAGCCGGCTTAACGCCGGCTTTCTTTTGCATCCGCATAGGATGGTGGTCTATATCTTTTTCAATTCCTGAACGAGTTTCGGCACCACGCTGTAAAGGTCACCGACAATGCCAAAGTCAGCGACACCAAAAACGGGGGCGTTTTCGTCTTTGTTGATGGCACAGATCACCCGGGCGTTGCGGATGCCGGTGACATGCTGGATCTGACCGGAAATACCGAGACCCACATAGAGATCCGGCTTGATCTGAACACCGGAAAGACCGATACACAACTCTTCCGGAAGCCAGTGCATCTCTTCGGAGATTGGTCGCGTGCAGCCGATCTCACCGCCGAGAACGTCCGCCAGTTCACGGGCTATGGCCAGGTCTTCTTTCTTCTCAATGCCTCTTCCAACAGAGACGACCACCCTGGCTTCGTTGATATTTTTGGCTTCCCGTGCTTTTACCTTTCTTTCGAGGACTTTTACCGCCGATGGCGGGGGTGCCGAGAGTTCCCGAATATGCCCATTTCTTCCATCTTCTGCTGCGGTCGGTTCAAAAGTTCTGGGGGGAATGGTCGCCATCACCGGCCGGGCCGGNNGTATCCAGGCGGGTTGCGATGCGGGCGGACAGCTCCTTGCCTCTTGCGGTGGCGACGAAGAGAAACACGTCCGGATCACCTTTTTTCGCCTTCTCAACGACGACCGGAATGTAGGCCTCCAGCGACTGGTCTTCAGGAAGAGCAGGCAACAGAAGGACCTCATCCGCCCCATGGGAAATGTAGTCCCCGGCTCTTTCATGGTCATACCAGAGAAGTGCAGACACGCCAGTTTCCATTTTCGCCGCAAGTTGCCGGCCTACATTCAGAAGCTCCAGGGTTTGTTCCCGATTTTCCGCAAAAATCCAGACTCCGGCCATCTCTTTCTCCCTTTAACGGATAGCACCCTTCTTCCGCAGCGACTCCACAAAACGAGTAAGCTCTGCGGCTTCGGTGCCGAATTTCTCACAGATCCGATCCATCCGCGATGCTGAAATTCCAGTTGTCTGTAAATGTGCCTCTCCGATGGGGGATAGCTCGTCTTTTTTGATGGTCACCGTCGGTTTCTTGGAAGCCGTCAGGGTATCTTTGACACCCGGTATCCGGGGGGAATTGATNNCAGATGCTCAGCCAGACGCGCTCCGACCTGCTGGGCATAAAGATCACTGGATCCCTCGCCGCAGATAATCAGGTCATAACTCACAATACGGGAGCGGATCACCTCCGCCAGGATAGCGGCTGTTTGTGAGGATTCAAGGTTTCCAAAAGACGCATCGGCAATGAAGTACGCCTGATCAGATCCCCGGGAGAGGGCATCCTTGACACCCTTGGTTGCCTCGGGCACCCCGACGGTCACCGTGATCACATTTCCCCCGTGAAGCTCCTTCAGACGGACGGCCTCTTCAATGGCATTGCGGTCATATTCGCTGATCTTATAGTCCACGGATGAGAAGTCCAGCTCCCCGGATGAACTCCGCCGGATATAGGCTTCATCAATGACCCATTTGAAACAGGCGACGATGGTGGGCATGGCATGTCTCCTCTTCTCCACCTCATCAGCGAAGAACATTTCCGGAGATCACCATTCGCATGGCTTCCGAGGTGCCCTCGTAGATTTCCGTAATCTTGGCGTCGCGCATCAGCCGCTCCACTTTTGCGCCTTTGATATAGCCGTACCCGCCTTGAATCTGGACCGCTTTGATGGTATGCCTCATGGCCGCTTCCGATGCAAAGAGCTTGGCCATGGACGCTTCCTTGCTGAAGGGCTGCTTCTGATCCTTCAGACAGGCGGCATGATAGGTGAGCAGTCTGGCGGCGGAAAGATCCGTCGCCATATTGGCAATCATCCATGAAATAGCCTGCTGTCGTGCGATGGGAGCGCCGAACTGGACCCGTTCCTTCGAGTAGCGGATGGATTCATCCAGTGCGGCCTGAAGTATACCGACAGACTGGGCGGCGATCCCGACCCGGCCGTGATCGAAACCGGCCATCGCCATGACCAGGCCTGCACCCTCCTTTCCCAGCAGGTTCTCCTTGGGAACGCGGCAATCCTTGAAAACCATCTCGGATGTCTGGGAGGACCGGAGCCCCATTTTCTTGAAATGTTCGCCGGCTTTCATGCCCGGCGTTTCCCGGGGGATGACAAAGGCACTCATGCCCTTCCGACCCGCTGCTTTGTCCGTCCAGGCAAAGACAAGATAGGTGCCCCCGGTCGGGCCATTGGAGGTGAAAGTTTTTGTGCCGTTGATGACATAGTCGTTTCCATCGAGAATGGCCGTGGTGGTGGCTGCCATCACGTCCGTCCCGGCGCCCGGCTCGGTCAGGACAAAGGCACCCAGATTCTGCCCCTTGGCCAGTGGGACCAGGTACTTCTTTTTCTGCTCTTCATTTCCAAAGAGTAAAATCAGCATGGATGCGATGCCGACGTGAATGGATACAGTGAATCCCGTGGACGCACAGGATCGGGAAAGCTCTTCCACGGCAACGATATGGGTCAGGTAATCCGCTCCGGCTCCGCCGTATTCAATGGGAATCGGTATGCCGAGCCAGTCCCCTTCGGCCAGTTTTTTAAAAAGTTCGGCCGGGTGACGGCTGTTTTCGTCGATCTCCACGGCAATGGGATCCACATACTTCGCGGTAAATTCCCGCATGTTCTTGCGAATCAGTTCCTGTTCCTCGGTCAATTTAAAATCCATCATTCCCCTCCTTCATTCGTATTATTTTTAATTCAAATTTCCTATCCGAAACGAAACTGGACGCCCGTTCCTCCCTCCGGGTAATTCCAGTCCAGGACATCCATACCACAGGCAAGACGGCAGGTACCGCATTCCAGACAGCCGTCGATGGTTAACATGACTTCGGTCTTTTCATTTTCACTATAACAACCGGCGGGACAGATTCGGACCATCGGCTTCAGCCGATGGTCCTTTTCCATACCGGGTCTGATTTTGATATGGGCCTCCCGGCCGGGTTTGAAGACGTCCAGTCCCAGCTTTGCCTTCAATTTCACCGACTCGCTCATATTTTCATGACCTCCCGCAGATCTTTAAACTCAGACCACATTTCACTCAGGGTCAGGTGCTTTCTGATCGTCGGATACAGCCTGTTCTTGGGGCCGGCCGGAACAGCGTAAATCTCTCTCATCAGGTCGCCGATCATCTCCGGATAATGGTTAATGAAGCGCGGATTTCCCACCACGGCTGGTGTTTCCTGGAAGTTCTTGAAATCCTTTAAAACGAAGCTTTCCTCCAGAAGACGTTTGTATAGGGACAGGGTTTCGGTGCTGAAACTTCCTGTTTCTCTCGCTTTTAACACGGTCTGGGCGGCAAAGTAGCCGGAGGCAAGGGCGTATTCCATCCCTCTGACGGTAAAGCCGATATTCAGTGCCAGTCCGGCGGCGTCTCCCGCCACCAGAATNNGCGGCGTATTCCACCGTAGCTCCACCCCGGATCAGGGGAGCAATTTCGGAACGTTGCTTGAAAGATTCGAGGAGGGCGGGTACGTCCATGGCCGCGCCATCCCCAAGAAGGTCCTGGATGCCGATGACGATCCCCAGACTGATACTCTCGCGGTTCGTGTAAAGAAAACCGCCCCCGAAGCGGCCCTGCGTTACTTCACCCACAAAGAGGCGTGCCGCACCCTCGTTCCCTTCGAGATTGAAGCGGTCATTGATGATCCCGGAATCGAGGGCGATCACCTCTTTGATTCCCAGGGCATAATCATGGGGTAAACCGGATGAACGGAGTCCGGCCTTTTCCGGGATGAGGGAAAGAACGCCGTCACAAGCGATGACGACGTCAGCCCGAAGTTCATCCCCACCGGCCAGAACACCGGCGATTCCCCCCTTTTCTTTGATGACGTCATCAACCCTGACTTTGGTCAACAGCATGGCACCCCGTGCTTCCGCCTGTTCCGCCAGCCAGCGGTCAAACTTTGCACGCAAGATACTGTAACTCTGGTGGGGTTCCACCCGCAATTCGGAACCGGAGTAATCCACGGTCACAGAGCGTTCTTTCGCCATCAGGGTAGCACCCTCGTGAGTGATAAAACGCTCCAGAGGCGCTCCATTCCATAGCTCCGGGAAAAGGTTGCGGATGGGATTTACATAGAGGCGGCCGCCGGTCACGTTCTTGGCCCCGGGATAATCACCCCGCTCCAGGACAAGGACTTCAACACCGTTTCCGGACAACGCGTAAGCCGCAGCCAGTCCGGCCAAACCGGCACCGGCGATGATCACGTCGAACTTTTCCATCTCCTGATTGCTCCCCCAGATGAGACTGAAAACCAGTTCAGACTTACCCTGTTTTCATGAGAAGTGCAACCATAAACAGAAAGCTAATGCTGAAAGAATGGATGGTAAAATCCCCGCAAGATTTGATAATAAACGAACAGAAGTCATATTGACGTGCGATGAATTTCGGTCTATAGGATGAATCCTTTCCGTAGTTTTGAGAGAGCAATAAAGAATGAGGTAGAATTTCATGTTTGAACTGACGAAACAGCAGAAAATTCTGCGATCCCTGGTTCGGGAATTTGCAGAGTCGGAACTGGCAACCAGGGTACTGAAACTGGATGAGAAGCGGGCATTCCCCTTCGACATCGTCAAGAAACTGGCTGCCCAGGGGATTATCGGGATGACCTCATCCAAGGATCTGGGGGGGACCGCCATTGGCCATCTGGCTGGCATCATCGCTATTGAGGAGTTGGCCCGTGTATATCCATCGATTGCCTTTTTTCTCGAAGGCAGTCAGGCGCCCATGTATGCCATCGAAAATTTTGGTACAGAAAAACAGAAAAAGACATTCCTGCCGCCGATCATCAAAGGAGACAAGATTATCTGTATTGCCGCGACAGAACCGGCTGGCGGCTCCGATCTGGCTTCGATCGCCACGATCGCTGTACCGGTGAAAGGCGGTTATGTCATTAAGGGGCGTAAGGTTTACATTACGAATGGAGGTGTGGCTGATCTTGTGGCTGTTGTCGCCAAAACGGGAGAGCGGGCCGTTATTCTTCTGGTCGAAAAAGGGACGCCTGGATTTACCGTTGCCGGAAGGGAGAATCAGATGGGTTTTAAGTCTGTCCACATCAGCGAGTTAACATTTAGTGACTGCAAGGTACCGGCAGAAAATCTGATAGGCAAGGAAGGCGCTGGCCTTGCCATTGCCATGTCCAGTTTTATTGTTGCCCGGCCTTCCATTGGCGCCATCGGATTGGGTATTGCACGCGGGGCCTTCGATATTGCCTTGAAATTTGCCAAGGAACGGGTTCTTTACGGCAAGCCGATCAGCAAGCTGCAGAATATTCAGTTCATGCTGGCCGAAATGGAGACAGAAATTGAAAAGGCCCGGTGGGTCATTTACTACCCCGCTGCCGCTCTGGACAGGGGCTCATCTCCCCGTGACATCGGCAAATATGCGGCCCGTGCCAAGGCAGTGGGGGCGGAAGTGGCGGCGGAGGTGACCAAAAGGGCGATTCAGATTCTGGGTGGCTGCGGGGTCAACCCGGAATACCGGCTGGCGGGTCTGCTCAATGATGCCATGGAACTTTTCCCGGCATCCGGCACGGTGGAAATCATGAAGGTCATTCAGGCCAGAGAAATCCTTAATAAAGTGAAACATTAGCAGAAATGTCTCACAAAGTCCGGTAAGACCTTCCGGTTTTCGGCAGGAGCCTTTCTACTTCTTGAATGACACGCCGTAAAACGTCAGTAAAACAAACAGGATCATACTGAATACAAACANNGGTATCAAATAAAAATGCCGTCAGGAGATAAAGGGCGAAGAAGAAAGGACCCAGCAGGATCATGAACCATTCAATGGCCCTGGCCTGGCCGCTCAAAACAGCCAGATGTCTGAAGAAATCGGCGTTTAGAAGGAGGATGCCCATCGTCAGGATCCAAAGCAGGCCATAGATGATTTGCAGGTGAAGTCGCTTCATGGGTATTTCCTTACCGGATGTAGCGCGGCAACGCAAAAGATTTTTTTCAATGATTCTTCTTTGCCGCTCAGGAAAAGTGTGGTAGGCCCTCGCCTTTAAAATTCCCTTATTTTACGGATATTTAGAATTAGAAAATGGCACAGTATTCTGTTTTTCTGAAACCCTGGGGGAAAATATTGTCAAGCGACTGGAATGACTGGCGATGGCAATATCGGAACCGTATCCATACCCTTCCGCAATTGGCCGGGCTGCTTGATCTGTCGTCAGAAAACATCAATCCATACAGGTCGATTGTCAGATCCTATCCTTTATCGATTACCCCCTACTATCTTTCGTTGATGAATGTCACCGATGAGAGGGACCCGCTTCGGCGGCAATGTTTCCCGGATTCAGATGAAATTCATTTTTCTCTCGGCGGCGTGGACGATCCCCTTGAGGAAAGACGCGATATGCCTGTACCAGGCCTGATCCATCGCTATGCCGACCGGTGCCTGATGATTGTCACAAATATCTGTGCAACTTATTGCCGCCATTGTAACCGCAGACGGTTGTGGAAAGATCAGTCCGGTTTGGGCACGAAAGCATATCTTCAACCCATGATTCATTATATTGCGCAAACGCCAAAGATCCGTGAGGTCATTATATCCGGCGGCGATCCGCTGCTCCTGTCCAACCGGATGCTGGACTGGCTTCTCACGTCTCTGCGATCCCTCCCCCACGTAAAAGTCCTCCGGATCGGCAGCCGGGTTCCCGTCGTTATGCCCATGCGGATCACTCCGGAACTCTGCGGTCTGTTGCGAAAGCACCGTCCNNCGGGGGGTGAATGATTCCTATGAAATCATGCGGGATCTGCTTTATGCCCTTCAGCGCATTTCCGTGAGGCCCTATTATCTATTCCAGTGTGATCCGGTGAAGGGAACCGATCATTTTCGTGTAGATCTCTGGTGTGGCATGGAAATGATGGAAAAACTCTGGAAAAGTATATCAGGTCTTTGTATGCCCCGGTATGTTGTCGATCTTCCCGGCGGCAAGGGAAAGATACCTCTCCAACCCTTTTCATTTCTATCTGTAAAGAATGCGGATCAATGTTAACATTCTTTTGACAAGACTTTGCAAATGCTTTAGAAGTGCTGAACAACCCATTGTAGTCATCATGGCTTCATGGATATAAATGTTTCATTCGTGAAGGCATAAAAGGAGAAAGACCGATATGTATACCGCCAGTGACTTAAAAAAGAATTTAAGGATTAAAATTGATAATGAGCCTTATATGGTTACGGAATTTAACTTTGTCAAACCCGGTAAAGGCCAGGCCCTCTATCGCTGCAGATTGAAGAACATGATCACGGGGAGCCAGTTTGAACGGACTTTTCGCTCTGTGGACACCTTCGAGCCTGCCGATTTGCAGGAAAAGAAAATGCAGTACCTCTACCCGGAAGAAGGGAAATACTGCTTCATGGACAACGTCAGCTACGAGCAGGTTTTTTTGACGAAAGAACAGGTGGGCGATGCCAAGAACTTCCTGATTGATAATATTGATGTTTCCATCCTCCTTTTTGAGGACCGTCCGCTGGAGATCAGTCTTCCCAATTTTGTGGACCTTGTCGTTACCGAGGCAGAACCCTGGGCCAAAGGGGATTCCGTTACGGGGAATAGCAAACCGGTCATCCTGCAGACAGGTTACCGGATCCTGGTGCCGACGTTCATCGATGAGGGTGAAAAAATCAGAGTGGACACCCGAACGGGGGAGTATCTGACCCGCGTCAAAGCATAATGGATCCCCTAGATGAATCCTGGAGGCTGGCGAAGAAACAGAATACTCTCTGGTTGAGGGCCAGGATGATTCAGGCGATCCGTCAGTTTTTTTATGGACGGGATTATCTCGAAGTCGAAACCCCCCTACGCATCCCCGCACCGGCACCCGAAGAGCATATTGACGCCCCGCCCAGCGGTGACTGGTTTCTACAAACTTCACCCGAGCTTTGCATGAAGCGCCTGCTCGCGGCGGGTTATTCCAAAATCTTTCAAATCTCAAAATGCTTTCGTGAGGCTGAGCGCGGCCATCTTCATCTTCCGGAATTTACACTGTTGGAATGGTACCGTCAGGGGATTGATTATCAGGTCCTCATGCAGGAATGCGAGGAACTCATCCTCCATGTGGCCAGTGCGCTTGAAAAGGGTGATGTCCTTTTCTTCCGGGACAAGAAAATCGCTTTGCAGATGCCCTGGAAACGGATTTCCGTCAGGGAGGCCTTTGCACGGTATTCCCCGCTGTCTATACCGGAAGCCTTGGAAAAGGACTGCTTTGACGAGATCATGGCCTGTCAGATTGAACCCCGTCTTGGGTTCGATCAGCCTGTTTTTCTCTATGATTATCCGGTTGAGTTTGGGGCGCTGGCTCGGGCAAAAAAAACGGATCCTGCCGTGGCCGAAAGGTTTGAGTTATACATGGGCGGCCTGGAGCTGGCCAATGCCTTTTCGGAGCTCATCGATGAAAAAGAACAGCGGCTGAGATTTGAAAAAGCCCAGCAGGCTCGCCGTACCGCAGGAAAAAACATTTATCCCATGCCGGAACCCTTCCTAGAGTCTCTGCTCAGCATCCCCGAATCTTCCGGCATCGCCCTTGGTGTAGACCGCCTGGCCATGATCTTCACCGACTCAGATACCATTGATGAAGTGGTTACCTTTCCCCCGGAAACATTATAAGTATTCTTCTTCCGGTCTGTTTCCATTGACAGGTGGACAGATTTTTATATACTCTGTGAAAAAGAGCCGAGTCTTTTTAAAGTTATCATGACAAAAATTACTCGAAAAAGTCGGCAAACAACCAAAGATAGGGGACAATACCATGAATAAGACCATCATGATGATTCATGGNNAGAGATCCCCAAAGCCCGCCGCATCCTCAGTTGGGAACAACCAGCATTCTTGACTATGCGGACGATCTTGAAAATGAAATCCGCAGACTTGATGAAAAACCAATCCTCGTGGGACATTCCATGGGCGGTTTGATTGCTCAGATCCTCGGCAGCAGAGGGTTGGCCAGCGCTCTGGTTCTTCTCTGTCCGGCTGCCCCCGCCGGAATATCCATGTTCAAATGGTCTATCATCAAAGGTTCCTGGCGAACGATGGGTCAGTTTGCCATCTGGCGAAAGCCCTTTCGTCCCACTTTTGATGAGGTCGTCTATTCCATTCTGAACAAAATACCTGTTGAGCAGAGAAGAGCGCTTTACGATAAGCTCGGTTATGAATCAGGACGGGCGATGTGGGAAATTGCCTGCTGGTTTCTTGATTCAAAAAAGACGATAAAAATCGATGCATCGAAAATAATCAGCCCTGTTCTGGCCATCGCGGGATCTGAAGATCGGGTTACCCCTGCCTCCGTTGTTAAAAAGATTGCTGAGAAATACGGGACGAAATCTACCTATAAGGAATTTCCTGATCATGCCCATTACATGATCGGTGAACCGGGGTGGGAGAAAATTGCTCAGGATATTCATGATTGGCTGCAGATTACATCCGTAGAATCTTCTGATCATCAGGTCACAGGATAGGGATATGGAAGTTAAGATTATGAGACGTTTGATGATATTAAGCTTTCGTTCTCCGTTGTTTTTTTCTGCAGGGAAGTGGTTTTTCTTGCTGTGCGTGGCCACTTTACTGATTGGATGTATCTGCAGGAACAAAACAGAGGTAAAAACAATGCCGCTACCGGCAAACAGGACCACGATCGCCAACCCCGCGTCAGTTTATTGTATCGATCATGGAGGAACCCTGTCGATTCAGAAAAGACAAGATGGCGGCGAATACGGCATCTGTATATTTGGGGAAGGACGGCAGTGTGAAGAATGGGCCATGATGAGAGGAGAGTGTCCGGTCGGCGGCATCAAGGTTACAGGGTACGTTACTCCTGCTGCCCGATACTGCGTGATCACAGGCGGCACTTATAGGATCACCGGACAGGGCAATGCAGAGATGGAACAGGGTATCTGTATTTCGGCAAACGGAAATCAATGTGACGCATGGGATAACTATAATGGGAAGTGTTCTGTGACGGATGCCATATCAAAGTAATCCTGACATCGGCTACTTTCTATCTAAATCCTAATCGATAATTTTCACCGCTCTGAAAGGCCATCCCTCTCTACAACCTGATCGTTTTAATCAATGGATAACCGCACGCCATTCCCAGATTGAGCAGAATAAACTTTTTTATAGCCCATCAAATAGACTTTCCCGGTCGAATGGACAAGTCTCCAGCCCAATAAATATCATGGGAATGTTGAATGTCAATATTTGGACATAATTTACACTTCTTAAGTAAACTGAATAATCAACTTATTCCTGTAACAAAGCATCCGGTAATTCTGACAGAGATCAATCCCTTCAAACAGTAATCCTTACTGACGGGACTGTTGATTTCCCAAATAATCTCATCTTCACAACCCTACATCTTCAATTGGGGCTGAAAACCGAGACTATTCCCAGAGGCAATTTCCCCCTTGACTTTCCATTCGCATAGAAGCATTAATTAGTTGTCGTTTCTCTTTATAGTTCAGTAAACTCATCAACCTACTCCTTAACCTTCTGGAGTCCGACATGAGAGTGAATTCTATTTATGTCTTATGTTATTGAGAAAAGGCGGTGCAGACGGTTCGAGATCCCTGGAGCGGAAGTAAAATTTAAAAAAATGGGATTACTTTTTTGGGTACAAGCATTTTCAGAACCATGCCCCGTTATAGATATCAGCAAAGGCAGCATATCCTTTACTTGCGATAAAAAATTATCCAATGGCAAGAGGTTAGTGATTCAATTGCTTATACCTAATGAAACGCCCTTGAACCTCAATGCCATTGTCTGGAGACAGGAACAGATAATGGGCAGTGAGAAGAAGATTACAGGAATTAAATTCATGCCTTTTGGTAGCCGATATGGATGGAACTCCCGGGAATCACTGGACGTTCTTAGGAAACTGGATGAAATTTATGCAGGTGCGAAATGATCAGATATGGGTTCACGAAGGAATTAAACAAGCCCTATGAGGCAGTCGTCGAAGAGATCACCGCGGCCTTGAAGAACGAGGGGTTCGGAATTCTTACGGAAATCAACATCAAGGAGAAACTGAAAGAAAAGCTGGGTGTTGAATTCCGGAAATACATTATTCTTGGAGCCTGCAGTCCCGCCAATGCTTACAAGTCTTTGCAGGTGGAGGAGAACATCGGCCTCATGTTGCCCTGCAATGTTATTGTATACGAGAAGGACGGGAAAACGGTTCTCTCCGTCATTAAACCCGCGACGGCCATGCAGATGATCGACAACGCCGAGCTGAAAAAAATCGCCGAACACGTGGAAGATCAATTGAAGCAAGCCTTCGACATTGTGAATTAATGCGAATCAAGGGAGAGTTATCATGAAAAAGATTCTTTTCATCTCGGCTGCTGTCACTTTGTTATCTTCCTGTGGGGGAGAATATCCCTACGGCCCTATGGGTGGTCCAGGTGGCGGCTGGGGGCACATGATGGGTTATGGTTATGGATTCGGAGGAATGTTTATGTGGATCATCTTCATTGTTATTTTTGGAGTGTTGATCTATTTCCTAATGCAGGCGATGAAGGGAAGAGGCCGAGCAGGGGAAACACCCCTGGAAATTCTAAAGAAACGTTATGCGAAGGGAGAAATCACAAAGGAGGAATTCGACAAGATGAGGAAGGATATTTCCGGATAAAATGAACTTAACATCCTTTGAGGTTGCATAGAGTAGGGTAGAGTCAGAAATGGCTCTACCTTTTTTGTCGTTTGTGCATTTCAAGTCGTAATCATCGGTATAATCTCATCATGTAAGTTGAGGACCTGTAGGTACAAGCGGGAATGGTCATTCCTCGCGCTTTTCGGGGTATGATCTTCCGTTGCCTTTCATACGTCATGCTATTAATTTTCATAGAGACAGGCTTCAACCCTGTCTCTATGAAAATTTCTCTATTATGGCGTGCTGAGCGCCTTTTTAATAAAAGTTCTTTCCGAACAGCTTTTTGCTGAGGCCGGTCAGATCCGCCCATTTCATGGGACCGCCCTTGTCCGCAGGAAAACCGACGCCCCAGATCATGCCCACGTCAATCATCCGTACGTCATCGACCACTTTCCTGTCCAGGAGGTCTTTCCCCGTTTTGACCATGGCCACGAGAAGCCCTTCCTGTATCTGTTCCTCTGTCAGAGCCCGGGGCTCCCGCTTCCCGATGAGGGGCAGAACCTCCGGATCGACGCTGCCGTCCTTCAGGAAAAATCCCTTGCCGGACTTCTTCAGGCCCAGGCGCCCGGCCTCCACGACGTTGGCCAGCGTCTCCTGGCGAACGCCCATCCCTTTGAAAATCTTATAGGGGATGTCGATGCCCACCTCGTCCGTCAGCCGGATAGGGCCGACAGGCATACCGAAAGACAGCATGGCTTTATCGATTTTCTCGATGGCATTTCCCTCCTCGAGATAGCGGAATGTTTCGAGAACCATGGGGAACAACAGGGCGTTCACGACGAACCCCGCATTATCCCGGCAGACGATCGGNNGGGTTTGGTAACGTATTTGGCCATGGACGTGATCGGGATCGAGGAGGTGTTGCTGGCAATGATGCAGTCGTCTTTGATGACCTTGCAGAGCTCTTCGTAGACTTGCTCTTTGACCTTGATGTCTTCAAAGACGGCTTCAATGACAATATCGACGTTCTTGAAGGCCTCGCTGTATTCGGAAACCGCTGTCAGACGGGCCATGATGCTGTCCACGGGTTCCTTGATTCGTTTTTTTTCGGCCATGCCGTCGAGAATCTTCCTGACGAAGGCCTTGCCCGGTTCCAGGGCCTCGGGGATATCCTTGACCAAAAGGGGAATCTGCGTGTTTCTCAGGATATCAATGGCAATGCCCCGTCCCATGGTTCCGAAGCCGAGGATGGCGGCTCTGTTCAACGGCTTGGGCTGGAATCCCTTGGTCATCATGGCCTTGGGCTTGTCGGTCATCCCCTTGATAAAGAAGGTATTGATGCTCCCTTTGGCCTGATGGGTTAATACGACTTCCGCAAAATTGGCCTTTTCCAGTTCCAGACCCTTCTCTAGCGACACTTTGAGGCCTTCATGGATGGATTTTAACGCCAGCATCGGACCGGGAATGTAGCGGCCCTTGGTGGCCTTGAGGATGCCCTGCTGCGCCATCTCGGCGACGGCATCGATCTGCGAGAAATCGTGAACGGGGCGTTTAAGTCCGGCCGCGCCGGCAATGACTTCCCGCAGGAATTTCTTTGCTTCGGCCAGCAGGTCACCGTCGGCGGGAACCAGGCGGTCCACAATGCCCGCTTCATAAGCCTTCGCCACGGGCATCATCGTCCCCTTCAGAATCATCTCCAGGGCCGGATAGCCGATCAGACGGGGAAGCCGCTGCGTGCCGCCGCCACCGGGGAAAAGGCCGACATTACATTCGGGCAGGCCGATCAGTGTCGTTTTTCCTTC
>PMNM01000170.1 GCA_003161855.1 Syntrophaceae bacterium
CTGAAAAGTGAGGGAAGGAAAATGGTCTTGACTATTTTTCATGGAAATGAAAAATAGCGGCTCGATACGGAATGAAGCAAGGAGAGGCCTCAGGGAATGAAGGCTGACCTATGGATTATTTTCTGGAATTATTTGTGGGTGGGCTGACCCGTGGAAGCATCTATGCCCTGATTGCCTTGGGCTACACGATGGTCTATGGCATCATTGAGCTGATCAATTTCGCCCACGGCGAGATTTACATGATCGGCGCCTTCACTGCCCTGATTATCGCGAGCGTGCTTGCCATGGCGGGCATGAGCGGCTGGTCGGTTCTCATTCTGGCCTCTGTCATCGCCGTCCTTTATTCAGCCTGCTACGGCTTTACCGTCGAGAAGATCGCCTACAAACCGCTCCGCCAGGCGCCACGGCTTTCCCCGCTCATTAGCGCCATCGGCATGTCGATCTTTCTGCAGAATTATGTCCTGCTGGCGCAGACTTCGGATTTTTTGCCCTTTCCCAGTCTCCTGCCGGATCTTGATTTCCTCAAGCCCTACATCCCTTTTATCGGCCCTACGGAACTGATCATCGTTCTGGTCACCGCCATAATCATGGTCCTACTGACCCTGCTCATCAAATTCACGAAGATGGGCAAGGCGATGCGGGCCACTGCCCAGGACCGGGACATGGCCATGCTGGTCGGAGTGAACGTGAATCGTGTGATTTCAAGCACCTTTATCATCGGTTCCGCCCTTGCCGCCATTGGCGGAGTTCTGATTGCGTCTCACATCGGACGGATCAACTTTTACATCGGCTTCATCGCCGGGATCAAGGCGTTTGCCGCTGCGGTGCTGGGGGGAATCGGCAGCATTCCCGGCGCGGTGCTGGGGGCACTGATTCTGGGCTGGACGGAAAGTTTTGCAACCGGTTATCTATCGAGTGACTATGAAGACGTCTTCGCCTTTGCCCTGCTCGTCCTCATTCTGATCTTCCGGCCGGCGGGATTGCTGGGCAGGTCAACCATTCAAAAGGTGTGAGGCGGTTCCTGATGAAGATTTATCAAGGCTTCAAACAATCCACCGTCGTCTCCCTCTGGTTCATGTTTCTCACCTTTCCCATCCTGGTGATCCGGGTGAATACCATTGAAAAAGTAATTGAATGGCGCTGGCAGAATATGTTCTACATCGGGATCGGCAGTTTCGTGATTTCCTTTGTCTGGCGTTACCTGATAAAAAAGACGGCGAGTGGGAGCAAGCGCTCCGACAGCGAAAAGACGGAGTCAAAGCCGTGGATCCAGCGCATTCAGGAAGAACCAAAAATATACCGGCCGATAATGATCATCCTGGGCGCTGTAGCGCTGGCCTTTCCCTTTCTCCTCTCCACCTATCAGGTCAACATCATGACGACCGCCCTGATGTATGTCGTTCTGGCGCTGGGGCTCAATATCGTCGTCGGCCAAGCCGGTCTTCTGCATCTGGGTTATGCCGCTTTTTATGCGGCAGGCGCCTATACCTATGCCCTTTTACATTATCATTTCGGCATCGGTTTCTGGGTGGCGCTGCCTCTGGGTGGGCTGACCGCCGCGCTCTTTGGTATCCTCCTTGGGTTTCCCGTTCTTCGCCTCCGGGGGGACTATCTGGCCATTGTGACGCTCGGCTTTGGAGAAATCACGCGGCTGGTTCTGGAAAACTGGAATGACTTCTCTTTCGGCCCCAGCGGGATATCGGGTATCCCCCGTCCCGGTTTCTTCGGGATCGAGCTGAACCTTCAGCAGGCCACGATTTACCTCTACTTTCTCATGATCGCCCTGTGTCTTTTCACCATTTTCGTCGTGCGCCGGCTCCAGAATTCCCGGATCGGCCGGGCCTGGCTCGCCCTGCGGGAAGATGAAATCGCCTGTCAGGCCATGGGCATCGACAAAACGAAAGTAAAAATGACGGCCTTCGCCCTCGGTTCCACCTGGGCCGGTCTGGTGGGGGTCATCTTCGCCGCCAAAACAACCTTCGTCAACCCTGCCAGTTTCACCTTCCTGGAATCAGCCATGATCCTGTCCATGGTGGTTTTAGGCGGAATGGGATCCATTCTCGGCGTGGCCCTGGGGGCCTTCCTCCTCATCCTGCTTCCCGAATACCTGCGGGCTTTCAGCGATTACCGGATGCTCCTATTTGGAATCATCATGGTGCTCATGATGGTCTTCCGTCCCCAGGGGATGATCAGCGGCATACGCCGGACCTACGAATATCACGGAAAAGAAACAGATCCCTATGGAACCCCTGCTGGACGTTAAAAATCTGACCATGGATTTCGGCGGTCTCCGGGCTCTGAACAACATCAGTCTGGATGTGAAGGCCGACGAGATCGTCGCCCTCATCGGCCCTAACGGTGCCGGTAAGACCACTTTTTTCAACTGTATTACGGGCATTTATAATCCCACCGCAGGGGACATTTTCATCACGCCACCCGAGAAAAAGCGTCAGCGGATCAACGGTCTGAAAGTCCATAAGGTGACCGAGCGGGGGCTGGCCAGGACCTTCCAGAATATCCATCTCTTCCCTGATATGACCGTTCTGGAAAACGTGATGGTGGCGCGTCACTGCCGGTCCCGGGCCGGCGTTACCGGGGCCGTCCTTCGCGACCGGACCACCCGTGAAGAAGAAGAGGCCATTGTCAATAAAAGCTACGAAATCCTGAATATGATCGGCCTGAGTGACAGGGTGAACTTTCTCGCTAAAAATCTTCCCTACGGGGCCCAGCGCCGCCTGGAAATTGCCCGGGCCATGGCCACGGACCCCTTTCTGCTCCTGCTGGATGAGCCCGCCGCCGGGATGAACCCCCGGGAAACGGATGAACTGGAGGCATTGATTTCAAGAATCCGCTGTAAAGAAAAAATCGCCATCCTGATGATCGAGCACGATATGCGCATCGTCATGAGCATTTCCGACCGCATCATCGTACTGGATTACGGGGAAAAAATCGCCGAGGGAATAGCCGCCGAAATCCGGGAAAACCCCGTCGTGATCAAGGCTTATCTGGGAGAAGAAATCNNGGGGCCAACGGCGCCGGCAAGTCCACGACGCTCATGTCGATATCCGGTATTGTCCCGCCACGGTTTGGTGAAATTCGTTTCCTGGACAAACCCATTCACCACCTGAACCCGGATGAGATCGTCACATTGGGAATATCCCAGGTTCCCGAGGGCCGCCGGATCTTTCCGCAACTGACCGTTCTGGAAAATCTGGACATGGGCGCCTTTCTGCGTAAGGACAGAGCAGATATTAAAAAGGACATGGACCACATTTTTGCGCTTTTCCCCATTCTGGCTGAGCGGCAGCAGCAGGGTGGAGGTACGCTGAGTGGCGGGGAACAGCAGATGCTGGCTATTTCCCGGGCGCTGATGGCGAGACCTCGCCTGCTGCTGATGGATGAACCGTCCCTGGGTCTTGCGCCACTGATCGTCAGGGTGATTTTCGATATTATCAAGAAAATTAATGAAGAAGGAACGACTATTTTTCTGGTTGAACAGAACGCCCATATGGCTCTCAAAGTAGCCCACCGGGGTTATGTCATGGAAAACGGCCGGATCACCCTGGAAGGGAACGCCCCAAACCTCCTGGTCAATGAAGCGGTCAAGAAGGCCTACCTTGGTATCTGATCTGTGATTTATCTAAACAACATTTCCCTGTCCTTCGCCGACCGCGAGATTTTCGACGGCATCACCTGGACGATTCCTGAAAAGAGCCGGATTGGTCTGGTAGGCGACAACGGCACCGGAAAAACCACGCTGTTTAAGGTGATCCTTGGACGGGTCGAGCCCGACCAGGGGGCTATCGACATCCCGAACCGGAAAAACCGGACGATCGGTTATCTGCCCCAGGACCTGGTGGAACTTGAGCCCATGCCGCTGATGGACTATCTGAGGAAAAAAAGCGGCCTGGCCGATCTGGAACAGACATTGAGAGATTATGAAAATCGGATGTCCCGGNNGCCTGCGAGGGCTATCGGTTTGCGGCAAAGGCCAAGCAGATCCTGAACGGCTTCGGTTTCCGGGAAAATGATTTTTCAAAAAATTGCGTTGAATTTTCCGGCGGCTGGAAGATGCGCATTCTGATTGCCCTGATTCTTCTATCCGCCCCGGATATTATGCTCATCGATGAACCCACCAACCACCTGGATACGGAGAGTATGGAGTGGCTGGAAAGCTATCTGAAAAATTATCCGGGCACCTTACTGACGATTGCCCACGACCGCATTTTTTTGGACAAAATGGTAAATCAGATCGCAGAATTATCCAATCATCGCCTGACCATCTATAAGGGCAACTATACCTTCTATCTGGCCGAAAAGGAACGGCGTCTGGAGGCCCTGAAAAAACAAATGGCCCTCCAGCGCGCGGAGATTAAAAAGACGCAGGAATTCATCGAGCGGTTCCGGTACAAGTCTACCAAGGCCAAACAGGTCCAGAGCCGCGTCAAGATGCTGGAGCGGTTTGACGTCATTCAATCTGGACGGGGAGAAAAACAGGTTCATATCCAGTTTCCCGAAGCGCCAAAAAGCGGCAGGGAGGTCGTCTCCATCCGGCAGGCCTCCAAAAATTACNNGGGAAATCCACCTTGGCGAGGATTCTGAGCGGCACGGAAGAACCCTCTTCCGGGGCAGTGCAGTATGGCCTCAATGTGAGCATGGCTTTCTTTTCCCAAGAGAGCGCCCAAAATCTCAATTATCAGCGGACCCTCTGGGATGAAGTCCGGATAACGGGAACACGCAGCAATGACCAGGAAAGACGTAATCTCTTGGGCGCCTTTCTTTTTTCGGGGGATAATGTTTACAAGGAGATTTCGGTGCTGTCGGGAGGTGAAAAATCCCGGTTGGCCCTGCTGAAAATCCTTCTCCAGGATTCCAACCTGCTGATCCTCGATGAGCCCACCAATCATTTAGACTTGAAAACGAAGGACATTTTCCAGAATGCCCTTTTGAGTTATACGGGTACGGTCGTCATCGTCTCCCATGACCGCTTCTTCCTGGACCGCCTCGTCCACCGGGTGATTGAGATCCGGGACGGCCAGTGTCAAGAATATCATGGAAACTACTCCTATTTCATCCAGAAGCGTAGCGAAACGGTACTGGCTAATGACGCCAATGGGAGCGGCGCACAGACAGAGTGCAGGCCGCAGTGCGGCGATCAGGATGTCCTGGCCGCCACGAAATCCTATAAGACAAAGGAGGAAAGGCGACTGGAGGCGGAGGAGCGTAACCGGCTTGCCCGGATCACGCGTGCCTGGAAGAACGAACTGTCAGTTGTGGAAGACCGCATTGCCCGTCTGGAAGAAAAGAGGAAAAAAAACGAACAGACGCTCTGTGAACCGGGCATTCACAGAGAACCGCAGAAAATAAAGCGATTAAACCAGGAAATGCTCGATGTTGCGAGGGAACTTGAAACGCTTTACAGCGATTGGGACGATCTGACCGAAAAATTGGAAACCCGGCAACCAGTTGGCGGGGTTACCCGCATCATAGATTCATGATCGTCACTTGTCCTGAGTGAACCTTTATTCGGCAGACGCAGCAAAATTTGGTCTCAAGTACTTCCTTGATTTTTAAACTTTGCTCATCGGTGCAACATTTCAGACCATCCTATTCAAAAAATGGGAGACCTCTCACTTAAAATGTGCTACAAGGTAATAAAATAAATCGTATTTTATAATCATGCTTTGGAGATTGACCATGAAAACCAGAATCCCTGTTTTTTGGACTGTCGTTATTCTCGTATTATCTTTTCAGAATGTCTACAGTAAAGATTTAGTCTTATTTGATCGGTCGACTGATCAACCGCTCTATTATCATGAATTTTATTATGATAAGGACAGTATTGTTTCTTCATCTGGAAAAATCAGGGTTTGGACGACGGGGTTCTTAACTGATAAAGGAAGAGCATTCGCAAACAAGGCAAATTCAGACATAGACCCATATAAACAATCATTTTATGACGAAATAAATTGCAAAGAACGGAAATACCGGACGCTAAAGGCAGTTTCCTATGATAAAAACGGAAACAGCATGGTTATGTTTGATGATCCGGATGGAAAATTTAACAGTATTTCGCCGAATACAATGATTGATCGTTTGTTTAAGACCATATGTAAACAAAAGAAAAAGGGGAAATAATCAAACAGGAAAGTTGTTGATGAAACGAAATTTTTTAACTATTTCANNCGTTGACAAATTAAAATACGATAATATTAAAGAAGGAATGAGCTATGCTCAAGTAGTTGAAATAATTGGTTCTAAAGGAAAAGAGACCGGTCACTCAACTACCAGTAAAAATTATTGGTGGAAAAACCCTGATGGATCAGGCCTGTATGCTCTTTTTGTTAAAGACGAATTGGTTGTAAAAAGTCAAACTGGACTAAGATAAGTAATAAGGGTCAAAAAGACATCACGGATATCAAATCACGAAAAGAAAGCCCTCCGTAAATGGGTGAGGGCTTTCTTTTCGTTGGTGTCCAGTGATCGGAATAGGGCAGCGGGAATCAGGCGCCGTCCAGACCGGTACTTTCTTTGTTCTGGTACCAGGCCGCCGGGTCCGTCATCAGCTCCTCGGCATCCTTGAGTGACACAAAGTGCTCGTGTTCAATATCGGCAAGGAGGTTAAAAAAGGCCTTCTCCTTTGGGTCTGAGCAGTCATCCCGGAGTTTGGCGTAGAACACGGCACCATTCGCCTCAAAATCAATGGCGGTGCGGACCGCTTTCAGATCGTCAGCATCACCCTTGGGCAGCTTGGATGCTTTCTTGACCATGTCTTTAAGAATCGCTGATACGGTTGTTTCTTTAACTTTTAATGGAATGGTTTCCGGCCATTTCTGCTGCTTGCTCCATTTTTCACTGAGCTCTTTCAGTCTTTCGTAATGCTCCAATTCCTCTGACGCAATCTGCTGAAACATGGCTTTCCCGGCGGGATTGCTGGTCCGCGCAGCGTTCTTCAGATAGAATTCGCGTTCCCTCATCTCATTCGTGAGAGCCACCTGCAAGGCATCCAGACGCTCTTTCATATATCGCCTCCTTTAATAAGCTGATGATTCATAGCACAGCGTTGAAAAACAGGTCAAGCAAATTAGTGGCGTGGTGAGGGTTCAATACGCAAGATCTTCAATAGATTCAGCGATATTTTGACAGTGATCGGAGATTCGCTCCAGATGAATCAGCATTTCCACATAGACGGGGCCGGCTTCCGCCGGACAGAGTCGCTGGTGAAACCGAACCAGATGACGTTCCCGGGCTTCTTTCACTTTCACATCGATGTCGTCTTCCCGGCGGTTAATGTTTTTGATCTTTTCCAGGTCGTACTGAACGATCAGCGCGGCAGCATCCTGAAGATTCTCGGTGATGAGTTGCTCAATCACCCGTAATTCTTCAATGGCAAAAAGGCTGAAAGCGATCTGCCGGCGGAATTTGACCCGGCAAAGATTCACCATATGGACGACATGGTTCCCGATCCGCTCAATATCATCGACCATGGCCGTATAGGCAAAGAGCTTTTTGGACAGGGCCGGCGACAGTTCCCCGCAGGAGATCTTCCGGAGATAGCGGACCATTTCCGTCCGCAGATTGTCCACCACCAGTTCAATATACAGAATGTTTCTCCGCTTCCCCTCCTGGAAATCCTCAACCAGGCTGATGCTGTCGGCAAACATTTTTTCCGTTAAAGCAATCTCCCGCTTCAGTTCCTTCCTAACGCATTCCATGGCCCGCTCCGGATCGGCAAGAGTTTTTTCATCAAGAAATTCAGGCCAGAGGGGCAGGCTATCCACCTGACCGGGCAGGATTTTTTCGATGAGGCGGGAGATGGGTTTAAGGAAAAGGAAGAAAACCATAACGATGAGAAAATTCAACAGGAAGTGCCCCAGGGCTATCTGCTGGGCCGTATCGCGGGACATCTCCTTCAGCACCACAACAATCCAGGGGAGAAGCAGCATGCAGAGCAGGGCGCCGCAGCATTTGAAGAACAAATGGGCAATCGCGCTTCTTTTGCCGCTGATGTCTGCCACAGCGCCCGCCATCAAAGCGGTCACCGTGGTACCGACATTGGCGCCGAAGACAATCGGCAGAGCAACTTCAAGGCTCATGAGATGATTCTGGGCCAGGATCACCAGGATGCTGATCGGGATGGCGGAGGCATGGACAATCCCGGTAAAAAGGATACCGATCACCAGACCGAGCAGCGGATTTCTCGCCTCCTGGAAAAAACGGATGATGGCCGGATGGTCTTTCAGGGGAACTGTCGCCAGGGAAGCGAGGCTCAGACCGAAGAAGATCAGGCCAAAGTAAAAAACGGCTTCCCCGATGGTTTTCCATCGTTTTGAATTTCCCGAAATCCAGAGGATACCCCCTACAATAAGAAAGAGGGGAGACATATCCGTGAATTTCCAGACGACAAGAAAAATGGTGACCGTGGTCCCGATATCGGCACCCAGGATGATCCCCAGGGAGTGATAAAAGGTGATCAGACCGGCGCTGACCATACCGACGGTCAAAAAAGTGGTCGCCGAACTGCTTTGAAAGAGCACGGTGGTGGTAATCCCGGTCAACAAACCGTAGAGAGGTTTCTTGACGGCATACTTGATATATTCCCGAATCCGGAGGGTAAAAAGCTGCTGCACGGTCATGCTCAGTTTCATCATCCCGAATAAAAACAGGATGATACCAGCGGAAAGCAGCAGGATTTCCTTAATCATGGGGATGTCCAGAACAAAAAATATTAAACGATCGAACAGTGGCTTCGCCGGAAATTAAAATCTCCACCAGCGAAATCAAATTTACAAATGATCCCT
>PMNM01000099.1 GCA_003161855.1 Syntrophaceae bacterium
TGACTTCGAAATTGCTGATGGATGATGGTCGGGGAGAACGCTGTTCAAGGGAAATACGTCCTTCGCGAATGGCGTATTTCGTCAACTCAGCAATGCTTCCTGAACCCGGTTGAGCCTCCCATTATACATATCCGATCATGATTCCGGAATCGTTGGGCACCTGAAAGGGGATGCGTCTGATGTTCTTTACATGGGCGCCGGCGAGCATGCCCGTGATCTGCTCTTCAGAGTAAGCCTGGCCGGAGGGGGTCCCCAGCAGCATGTTGAGGGCAAAAAGGGCAGGGTGAAGAGGGCTGTCCATGGTGTTGTCGAGGATGAACTCGTGCACGATGATCATGCCGCCCGCCTCCAGAGCGGAGACGGCCTTGCCGATGATCTTTTCGCAATCATCCGGTCCTTCCCCATGGAGGATCTGGGAAAGCAGGACGATGTCATAGGTTCCTTTGATTTTATTTTTAAGATAATCACCGGCCATGAAGGCAATGCGATGGGGCAGATCAAATTTAGCGATCATCTTTTCGGCGAAAGGCCGGGTCTCCGGCAAGTCGTAGACGGTGGCCTTGAGTTGAGGATTGGCCAGGCAGAAATGAATGGCATAGGTTCCAGGTCCGCCGCCCAGGTCAAGCAGGTGATGCCGGTTCGCGAGGTTTACTTCAGCGACCACCCGCGGCGCTACCCTCATGGCGATGTTGAACATGCCCATCAGAAAGCTTTCCCGCCGTTCGTCGCCACTGTAGGAGGATCTTGTCCGGAGCGGCTTTCCGGTTTTGACGGTCTGATCCAGATGGGCCCAGGATTCCATCAGATGGTGATGGTGCATGATCATGAAACCCAGATAATCCGGAGAATCCTTCGATAAAAATGACGTGCCGGCAGGGGTATTCGCATAGCGGCTATCCTTCTTGATCAGCAGGTTCATGGCGGTGAGGGCGTTCAGCAGCATGGTGACGCCTCTCAGATTTCCGTTTATCTTTTGTGCTATTTCTGGGCTTGCAAGGCAGTCTTTTCCAATGGCCGTAAAGATGCCCAGTTTGACGCCGGCGTGCAGGGCGCAGGTCTGCCAGTAATCTCCGGATACCCTGAGCAGTTTTTCCGGGTTCCACTCATTTGCGGTCATATCCATCTCCTTCAAATATACGCCTTTTTTAAAGCTATCCTGTCGAAAAATCAAGGGATTATTTTTTTATAAAAGGATTTAGAAATTTTTCTTGACAAGCTTCATTTTAAGGTGTAGAAAAACCATGACCGTCGGTCAGATGTTGACTGAAGTTCAAAATATGAACGATGGTCATAAAAGCTTTTCATATAGCAAAGAAGGTTGCCCACGATGGGGCTTGAGGACAGAAGGAAGAGAGAAAAAGATCAGCGACGAAGCGCGATCCTCAACGCTGCCAGGAAGCTGTTTTTCGAAAAAGGCTTCCGGTATGTCACCGTCGAAAACATTGCCAGAAAAGCCGAGCTCAGCAAAGGTTCCATCTACCTCTATTTCAGCAGTAAAGAAGAAATTTACACCCAGATCCTCCTCAATGATATCGATAAATTCAATAAAAAATCATCTCTTATCTTTCAAAACGGTAAGTCAGCGGCGGAACTCGTCATGGCTTTCGCCTTCATTTATGTTGATTTTTTCCTCAATGACCGGGAGTTATTCAGAATCATGATGACCTTTATGCTGCACACCGAAGATATGAATTTAGCAGAAACGGTTAATCAGCATATCATTGAAGTCACAAATAATACCGTCAAAATCATTGAAACCATCCTTCAGCAAGGCATCGAAAAAGGTGAATTTCCATCCGACATCAATCTGAGACTAAGCCGCAATGCCATGTGGGGATTGCTCAACGGCATTATTTCGCTTCATCTTTTTACCGGCAAAGAGGCCCATAAGGAAGAGAGAATCCGTTCCGCGGTGAAGGCAAGTTTGGACATCTTTATCAACGGTTTAAGACGCTATAAAAAAAGTGATGAGATGATCAACCAGAATATAAATTTTCAGACAATCTAAAAGAATTTGGAAGGAGGTATTTTTTATGAGTAATTTGTTGGTAAACGCGCGAGATCAGCATTTTCTCCTTTTCGAACAATTCGGCATTGAAAAGTTGTTCGAAACAGAAACGTTCAAGGATTTCTCCAAGGACGACGTGCTGATGATGATGAACGAAGCGGAGAAGATGGCTCTGAACGTCATTCTTCCGACCTACGAAGTGGGTGACAAGGAGGGATGCACCTTCAAGGATGGCAAAGTCACTGTCCCCAAGTGCTACCATGATGCTTTCAAGAAATACTGCGAGGCAGGATGGCTGGCGCAGACTGAACCCATCGATGTCGGCGGGCAGGGGATCCCTGTTGTGATGGCAACGGCCAATCTGGAGTATTGCTATGCCGCCAATTTTGCCTTTCTCATGTATCCCGGCCTGACCCACGGTGCCGCGACCCTGATCCAGCATCATGGAACGGAAGAGCAGAAAAACAAATACATGTTAAAAATGTATGAAGGTCAATGGGGCGGTACGATGTGTCTGACCGAACCCGGTGCCGGCAGTGATGTCGGTGCCCTGAAGACCTCGGCCAAGAGACTCCCCGACGGGAAGTTCCTGATTACGGGAAGCAAATGCTTCATCTCCTGCGGGGATCACGATCTGACCCCGAATATCGTCCATCCCGTCCTGGCGAGAATCGAAGGCGATCCTCCCGGAACACCCGGCATCTCCATTTTTATCGTTCCCAAATACCGCGTCAATGAAGACGGGTCTCTGGGAGAATTCAATGATGTCAACACCGGAAATATCGAACATAAAATGGGCATCAGAGGTTCGGCCACCTGCACGTTGAACTTTGGCGACGAAGGGAAGTGTGTCGGTGAGCTGCTGGGCAAGGAACGGGAAGGGATGAGAATCATGTTCCTGATGATGAATGAAGCCCGGATGGAAGTGGGCATGCAGGCCCTGGGCCATTCCACGGCCGCCCTGGAGCATGCCATTGCCTATGCCAAGGATAGAATTCAGAGCACCCCGGTTTGGGAAATGAAGAACCCTGACGCCAAGGCCGTTCCGATTATCCAGCATCCCGACGTGCGCAGGGATCTCCTCTGGATGAAAGCTTTTACGGAAGGGATCCGGGCCCTGAACTATTTTACCGCCTACTGCCTGGATATGTCCAGAGCCTATCCGGAAGAGAAGGCCAAATGGGGTGGTCTGGTTGAATTACTGACCCCGATCTGCAAGGCCTATTCGTCCGATATGGCCATGCAGATCACTTCGAAGGCCATTGACGTTTACGGTGGCTATGGATACTGCCAGGAATATCCCGTGGAGCAGTACATGCGGGATTGCAAGATCGCCTGTCTCTATGAGGGAACCAACGGCATTCAATCCCTCGATCTCGTGGGCCGGAAGCTCGGCCAGAACAAGGGGATGAATGTCATGAATATGATCGGCGAGATCGGCGCCACCATTGCGAAGGCGAAACAAGTCCCGGAACTGCAGAAATACGCCGCCTATCTGGAAGAGGCGAACAACGCCGTCATCGATCTGACCATGACCTTTGCCGCGCTGGGCAAAAGCTCCAGCTTTCTGATCCCCATTCTGAACGCATCCCCCTATCTGGAAATCTTCGGCGATCTGCTCATCGGTCACTTCCTGCTGCAGGGCGCAGCCATTGCACAGGAAAAGCTGAATGCGATTTATGCGGAGAAGGGCGCCGATACGAAAGGCACACAGCGCGCCCTGGTTCATGACAATGCGGATGTGGCCTTCTACCAGGGGAAAATCGCGGCAGCGAAGTTCTTTGCGGTAGAGGTCCTGTTTCTCGTGAAGTCTAAATGCGCGGCAATCAAGGTTGCAGACAAGGTTCCCATCGAAATGGCTGATGAGTCCTTTGCAGCGTAAATTAACCTGGTAGCGTTCACTCAAACGACCGTTACACCTTATGCGACAGGCGCTGATTGGATCCTCAGGACATAAATCGGCGCCGGACCATAAGCAAGAAAGAGGAGGAAAAGATATGTCCTATGAAATTAAAAAAGCTGCTGTTTTAGGAGCTGGCGTCATGGGCGCCACGATCGCCGCCCATCTGACCAATGCGGGGATTCCATGCTGTCTGCTGGATATTATCCCCTTTGAACTGACCGAGGCCGATAAGAAACAGGGTCTCACCGAGAAAAGCCCGGCATGGCGTAACCGCTTTGCCGCCAACGGTCTGGCGGGTGTTACGAAATCAAAGCCCGCAAGTTTTTACAGCAAGAAAAATGCCTCCATGGTTAAAATCGGCAATTTTGAGGACAACCTGAACTGGCTGGCCGATGTAGACTGGGTGATCGAGGTCGTTATTGAAAATCTNNATCGTAACCACCAATACATCGGGATTACCCATCAAGGATATTACGGCCAAATCCGGTGCTAAATTCAAGGAGCACTTCCTGGGAACCCACTTCTTCAATCCGCCCCGGTACATGAAACTGCTGGAGATCATCCCCGGCGAAAAGACCAGCAAGGAGATCGTGGATTACATGATCACCTTCTGTGAGCNNGTCTTTGATATTTCCAACGCCATCAACCTGATGGTGGAGAAGAAGATGAAGATCGAAGAAGTGGACGCGGTGATCGGCAAGGCCCTGGGCCGTCCGGGGACTGCGGTCTTCGGGACGCTCGATCTGGTGGGCCTCGACACGGGTCATCATGTCATGACCAATCTCCATGAGGCGGTTCCGGATGATGAACGGAGAGACATCTTCGTGCCGCTGCCGTTCATGGACAAGATGATGGAACTCAAATGGCTGGGCAACAAGACCAGGCAGGGGTTCTACAAAAAGACGAAGGATGCCAAAGGCAAAAAGGTCAAGCTGGTCCTGGATTACAATGCCATGGACTATGTGGCTCCAACAAAGCCGAAATTCGACTCCATCTCCGCGGCAAAGAAAAAGGCCGATGATGGGATTGCCGCTTCGATTAAAACGGTCTTTTTCGGGAAAGACACCGCTTCGGAACTGGCCCGGGAATACCTCTGCAATAACTTCATCTATGCTGCCAACCGTGTCCCGGAGATTTGCGAGACCATCGTGGGCATCGATAACGCCATGAAATGGGGCTATAACCATCAAATGGGTCCCTTCGAAACCTGGGATGCCGTGGGTGTGAAGGCAGCGATCGATGTGATGAAGCAGCTCAAGAAAAAGGTGCCCAAGAAGATCGAAGAGATGCTGAAAAAAGGCTGTGACTCCTTCTATACCAAAAAGGAAGATGGCTCATATTACTATGACTTCGAGAAGAAGGGCTACGTGAAACTGGAATCCAATTCGAGAATCATTCTCCTGCCGGCGCTGAAGGATCAGAAGAAGGTCATCAAAGAGAATGCGTCCGCTACGCTGGTTGATATCGGTGAAGGCGTCGCCTGTCTGGAATTCCATACCAAGATGAATGCCGTCGATGATCAGATGGTGGAAATGATTAATGCCAGTTGTGATATCGTGGAAAAGGATTTCCTCGGGATGGTGGTCGGCAACCACGCGGCCAACTTCTCCGCCGGTGCCAACATCTTCAAGGTTCTCCTGGCGGCCCAGAAGGGTGACTGGGATGTTTTGGAAGGTTTGATTTCTGCTTTCCAGAACGCGAATATGCGGATGAAATATCTGTCCAAGCCTGTCGTCACGGCGCCTGCCGGGCTGGCCCTGGGCGGCGGTTGTGAAATGGCCATGCACGGAGCGAAATGTCAGCCCTGCGGCGAGACCTACATCGGTCTGGTGGAAGTCGGCGTTGGCGTCATTCCCGCCGGCGGCGGCTGCAAGGAACTGATGGTACGCCTGACCGAAGGAATTCCCGATGGCGTCATTGATGCGGGACTCAACCTGCAGACGATTCTGGCCAAGGCTTTTGAAACCATCGCCACAGCCAAAGTAGCCACCAGCGCTATGGAGGCCATGGAAATGGGTTTCATTCGGAAGACAGAGAGTATCAGTCTCAACCGTGATCAGCAGATTTATGACGCCAAACAGGTTGTTCTGGGTCTGTCCAAATTCTACAAGAAAGCACGTCCGGCCCTGATCCCGGTGATGGGTGAAAACTTCCGGGGGATGGCCGATGCGATTCTGTATAACATGCAATACGGAAACTATGCGTCCGCCTACGATGTTCAAATTGCGCGGAAGGTGGCTTACATTATTTCCGGCGGTGATTGTGCGGAAGGGACGCTGGTCACAGAGCAGGAGATCCTGGAGCTTGAGAAGGAAGCCTTCATGAGCCTTGTGGCTGAGCAGAAGACTCAGGACCGGATCATGCATATGCTGACCACGGGTAAACCATTGCGTAACTAAATGATGAAGCCGATAGTGTGCGGTTCATGGAAAACAGCACCGTTCACTATTTACGAATACAAGGAGGAATATCATGAGTGATGCTGTTATTGTTGAAGCCGTCAGAAGTCCGGGCGGACGCTATAAAAGAGGCGGCCTGGGTGCTACCCGAGGGGATGTCATCGGTATCCAGGTGATGAAGGGGCTCCTCGCAAAGGTACCCGGGATGAAGCCTGAAGAGGTGGATGATGTGATCGTCGGCTGTTCCTTCCCGGAGGGAGAACAGGGCATGAACTATGGCCGGATTATCGCCATGGGCGCCGGATTGCCGATTTCCACATCAGGTATGGTAGTCAACCGTTTCTGCTCATCCGGTATACAGGCGATTGCCGATGCCACGGCCAAGGTTCGCGCCGGCTGGTCGGATGTTATTATCGCCGGTGGTTGCGAGACCATGTCGCACATCCCCATGGGCGGGAGTATTTTCCGTCCCAATCCCGACTGGGCCTTTGATGGAAGCATGCCCAACGTGTATGTATCCATGGGCATTACCGCGGAGAATGTGGCCGCCAGCTATAATATTTCCAGAGAGGACATGGACAAGTTCGGTCTGGAAAGCAACCGCCGGGCTTTCGAAGCCATTAAAGCGGGAAAATTCAAAGAGGAAATCATTCCCATCGAGGCCTTCAAATACAAGATCCTTAAAAATGGGAAGAGAGTCCGGGAAAAGGTCATTTTTGACACGGATGATGGGGTGAGATGGCCGGCTAAAATTGAGGATATGGCCAAATTGAAATCACCCTTCAAGCAGGGTGGAACCGTGACGGCCGCCAATTCATCCCAGATGACAGACGGCGCTGCTTTCGCCCTGTTGATGACAGCGGAAAAGGCCAAGGAACTGGGTTTGAAGCCGCTGGCCAGGCTGAGCCATTATGCCGTTGCCGGTTGCAAGGCGGAAGAGATGGGGGTGGGTCCCGCTTACGCAATTCCCAAAGTTCTGAAGATGGCGGGATTGACCACGAAGGACATCGATGTCTATGAGATCAATGAGGCCTTCGCTTCTCAGGCCATTTATTCAGTCCGGGCCATCGGTATTGAAGAACGGTATTTTGCCGGCGATATCAATCCCAATGGCGGTGCCATTGCCCTGGGTCATCCTCTGGGATGCACGGGTGCCAAGCTGACTGCACAGCTCCTCCATGAGCTGAAACGGCGCAAGGCAAAACGCGGGATCGTCTCTATGTGTATCGGAGGCGGGATGGGTGCCGCGGGTATTTATGAAATGCTGTAGTTTACTGCGCAGCAGCGGGCCGGAAGAGAACCCCTCCCCGCCTGATGACAGGCGGCTTTTCTGAGCCTGCCCATGCGATTTCATAGAAGAGCCATGGTCGTGATGACGGCCATGGCTCTTTTCTTGTTGACGACTTTGTAAAAAGTCCATATGCTGTACGACACTGCATCCCTCATCACCGTGATGTAGAAAAAATCACCAATAAAAATCATGAAGGAAACCCATGAATCAGGAACAGCAAAACATGAATGAGCCGATTGAGGAACAAAGCTTTGCGGAACTTTTTGAACAGAGTAATCAAGAACCGGTCTGGCTGAAGCCGGGGCAGAAGGTGGAAGCTCGTATCGTCAAGATTTCACCGGAATGGGTCTTTCTGGACCTGGGCGGAAAAAATGAAGGGTATCTGGATAAAAAGGAGTTGTTGAATGAAGCGGGTGATCTGACCTTCAAGGAAGGGGATACGATCCGCGCCTATTTCTTATCCTCACGCCAGAGCGAAAAACTTTTTACAACCAAAATTGGCGCCGGAGACGCCGGCCGGATTTATCTGGAAGATGCCTGGCAGAGCGGTATTCCCGTGGAGGGGGTGGTTGATAAGGAAGTCAAAGGTGGTTTTGAGGTCAGAATCGCTGGGACGATCCGGGGGTTCTGCCCCTTTTCACAGATGGGATTGGCAAGGATTGACCGTCCGGCCGATTACGTGGGACAGCGGCTTCAATTTATCATCACGGAATACGGCGAGAGGGGACGCAACGTCATTTTATCAAACCGGATCATCCTTGCAAAGGAACAACAGGCAAACCGGGAAGCGATGATGCAATCTCTCCGGGAAGGCCAGATTGTTAAAGGGAAAATCATTTCCCTGCAAAAATTCGGCGCCTTTGTCGATATTGGCGGCTTGCATGGACTGCTGCCCATGTCAGAAATCGCCTGGGGCCGGACCGAAAACATCAACGACGCGCTGAAGGTCGGTGAGGAAGTGGAGGTGGCCATTCTCAAAATGGATCGCGAGAAAGACCGGATCAGCTTGAGCCTCAAAAAAATGCTCGCGGATCCCTGGGAAAAAGTTGAATCAGAGTATCCGGAAGGATCCATCCACAGCGGTAAGGTGGTCCGTTTGATGAACTTCGGCGCCTTTATAACCCTGAAGCCCGGAATCGACGGCCTCATGCATATTTCCCGTCTGGGTGCAGGGAAGAGAATCAATCATGCCAGTGAGGTTCTCAAAGAGGGTCAGAGTATCGAGGTCAAGATCGAAAAAGTGGATAAGACGGCAAAACGTCTGTCTCTGGTGCTGGCCGAACATGATGCGGTAAAAGAGCAGAAAGAAGTCCCGGAAGACTACCAGCAATATATGAAAAAAACGCAGGACTCTTTCGGGTCGCTGGGCGATCAGCTGAAGGACAGAATGGTCGTTCAGCTGAACGAGAAAGAAGGGGGGTAAGCCATGCTGAAGCACATTGTTTTTATGAAATTTAAACCGGAGGTTACCGAAGCGGATATTGCGGAGATTAAAAGGGGGCTGGGGGGGCTGCCCGCGGTGATCCCGGAAATCAAGGCTTTTGAGTTTGGACAGGATATTCTGCATACCGAGAGATCCTGGAACTTTGCTCTTGTTTCGGCATTTGATGATTTGGAAGCCATGAAACGCTATCAGGTGCATCCTGATCATCAAGTCGTTCTGAAAAAAGTCCGGGCGATGTCTGATAGTATTGTGGTTGTAGATTTTGAATACTGACGGCTTCTTAAAAAGGCCCTAGGCAGCGTTGCGCATCCGTATCGAATAAAGGGAAGCCGGCATGAAAATAGGATTTATTCAGTTTAATCCTCTCTTTGGTGAAATCGATAGAAATATTGAAAAAGTCCGTGTTCTCAGCAAACCGGTTGAGGCGGATTTGATGGTCCTGCCGGAGTTTTTTAATACGGGGTATCTTTTTACGTCCAAAAAAGAAGCGGAAGATCTTTCTGAAAACGTTCCCAACGGCAAAACAACACAAGCCCTATGCGAAATCGCCCGTCAGAAGAATATCCATCTGGTCGGCGGATTGATTGAAAAGGCAGGGGACAAGCTCTTTAACGCAGCGGTTCTCATTTCTCCGCATGGTTATGTGGCAACGTACCGGAAAATGCATTTATTCAACGAGGAGAACCTCTGGTTTCATCCGGGAGACCAGGGATTTGAGGTCTATGATATCGGCCTGTGCAAAGTGGGGATCATGATCTGCTTCGACTGGATTTTTCCCGAAGCCATGCGCATCCTGGCTCTGAAAGGAGCTGATGTGATCTGTCACAGTGCCAATCTGGTCCTTCCTTTCTGCCAGGACGCTATGGTGACAAGATGTCTGGAAAATCACGTCTTTGCCATTACCGCCAACCGGACAGGCACAGAACAACGCGGCGGCAGATATTTCCGCTATACAGGCAGGAGCCAGATCAGCGGGCCAGTTGCCAATCTTCTCTACCGGGCCGGCGCTGACACGGAAGAGGTCGGGATCGCTCAGGTGGATATATCAGCCGCACGAAACAAAAGCATCAATGATTACAATGATCTCTTTAGTGACCGGCGGGTTGGGTTTTATGGTGACCTGACGAAAAGCTAAATCCTTTCCATCTTCGCATCCACCACAAGGCATCCTTTGTTTTTCTCGAAGACGAACAGGGGATTCATATCCAGATTCCCGATGTCCGGATTTTCGACCAGAAGTTTCGAGACCTTCACGAGACAATCTGCCAGCGCCTTCATATCTGCCGCCGCATGCCCCCGGAAGCCCTTCAGAATCCGGACCCCTTTGGTTTCCTCAATCATGGCGAGTGCCTGAGCGGCATGAATGGGGCAGATACGCAGGGCCACATCCCTGAGTACTTCCGTAAAGAGGCCTCCCAACCCGAAAAGGATCACCGGGCCGAACTCCTGATCCTGGCGACCGCCAATAATCACTTCCTGTCCCGGCGCTGCCATTTTCTGAATCAGATAGGCATCGGCCTCCATGTTCCTGCAGGCATCGGCGAGCGCCTGAGGATGGGGAATGTCCAGGATGACACCCTTTGCCTCGGTTTTGTGAAGGATGCCGGGAGAAGCCATTTTCAGGGCAACAGGATAGCCGATGTTTTTAGCAGCATTCAGGGCCTCGGTGATATTTCCCGTCATGGCGAAATCGGCGACAGGCAGCCCATATGATTTCAGCAGGTGAAAGACCTCGTCAGGGTTCATGATGCCCTGTTTGGGTGTTGATTCTACCTTGCGGCCCGTTGCCATCGGCAATGATGACAGGAGAGGATCTTTATTAAAAGCTGACCGGTTTGTGAAGTGTTCACGAGAGAGGGACAGCGATTTCAAAACCTGCTCCGGATCTGCAAAAATCGGGAAATCCGCGGTTTCTTTCAGGGTGAAGAAATATTTTTTGCCGGCAATCATGAGAAAGACGACCGGTTTCTGGTATCGATCGGATAATTTTTTTGCCGAGCGGATCAATTCCTGGGTGGGAGGAATGCTGACCCCATGCAGATAGGTATGGCCGAACACCACACCATCCACATCCGGTTCCTGAAGCACCTTCTCGATAATCCGAATGTAGAAACGAATATCAAACACATCCCCGAGGTCCAGCGGATTTGTCATGCGGATGACGCCGGCACGGACTTCTTTCTTAACATAATCAAATACCTGATCGGAAAATTTGGCCAGTTCGAATCCATGTTGATGAACGGCATCGGTTAACATCACCGCCTGGCCGCCGGAACGGCAGATCACCCCGATTTTTCTTCCCTGGATCAGGGGCAGAGAAAATATCTTAAAGTCATCAATCATTTCCTGTAATGTTTGAGCGCGGTGGATGCCTGCCTGTTTCAAGGCGGCGTCAGTGGCCTCGTCATCTCCGGCCAGGGCGGTTGTATGGAACTGTGCAATCTGGTGACTGGACGCGGATTTATTGGCTTTCAGGATGACAATCGGCTTATCGGTCTGCTGCGCCAGGGCCATCAGCCGCCTGCCGTCCGTGAAATTTTCAAGATACATGCCGATCATCCGGGTCTCAGGGTCAGACATGAAATAGGACAGGTAATCGCATTCGTTCAAATTCAGCTTGTTGCCGATGCTGATTGATTTGTTGAAGCCGATGTTTTCGAAAGTGAGAAGACGTATGCCGTCGATGACCACCCCGCCGCTCTGTGAAATGATGGACACGGGACCTTTCAGCATGGCGTCCGGATACATGGGGACAAAGGGCAGAACCAGTCCGTTATCCAGGTTGATGGTTCCGATGCAATTGGGTCCCATAAACCGGATATTCCATTTTCCGGCGGTTTCCAGGAGCTTTTCTTCAAGTTGCCGCCCTTCTTCGGTAAACTCCGAGAATCCGGCGGACTGAATCACGGCATAGGGGATGCCCTTCCGGCCACACCGCTCCATCACGTCCGGGATGGCTTTAGCGGGAATGAGAAATACGGCCAGATCGGGGACGGCGTCAATATCTTCGATATGTCGATAGATCTTTCGACCGTTCAGTTCACTCCCTTCGCGGCCTACCAGGTAAACCGATCCTTTGAAACCGAAGCGCTCCAGGTTTTCAACGGTATTTCTGCCAAGATTGTTGGGTGAGCCCGATACCCCATAGACCATGACACTTTCCGGGTAAAACATCTTCTGCATGAGGCCTGTCTCCCAGGATTTTTATTTACGTTTTTTCTTGAAAAAGCCTTTTCTATAGGATATAG
>PMNM01000145.1 GCA_003161855.1 Syntrophaceae bacterium
TATAAGGTGCTCGACAGAATGAACCGTCCCTGAGAGCTGACGTTACAAGGCACACGGAGCTTCAAAAGAGATACCTCAAGATTCATGTAGAAAGTGCTCCATGAATTTCGCTTTGACTTATTTTTTCAAATCTGAAAGAGGTTTCAACGGGTCTGTAATATTTTTTTCAGCGCGTTCAGCAATCTGGAAACGTCCTCCTCTCTTGAAGAGTATCCCATGAGGCCGATCCTCCAGATTTTACCGGCCAAAGGTCCTAAACCGCCACCAATTTCGATTTTGAACTCATTTCGCAAACGCCGCCTGATCGACGATTCATCTACGCCCTCAGGGCAGAGCACCGTATTCAGCATGGGCAGGCGAAAGGGTTCTTTTACCAGCATCTGCAAACCGATTTCTTGAAGTCCACTGACAAGGGCCATATGGTTCTTCAAGTGTCTGCGAAAAACATTTTCAAGACCTTCTTCCAGGATGAGCAGCAGGGCCTGGTAAAGTCCATAAAGCATATTCACGGGGGCCGTATGATGATAGACCCGCTTACTGTTCCAGTAATTAGCAATGAGGGAAAGATCGAGGTACCAATTAGGAACCTTGGTCTTACGAGCGTTCAGCCTGGTGACGGCTTTTTCAGAAAATGAAAGCGGCGCCAGCCCCGGAGGGCATGAAAGGCATTTCTGGGTCCCGCTGTACAGAGCATCGATATTCCAATCATCCATACGAACTTCAATGCCGCCAAGGCTGGTGACCGTGTCTACAAGGTAAAGGGTATCCAGCCCTTTTAGCATGGCTCCGATTTCTGCGACAGGATTCATAACCCCTGTGGAGGTTTCTGCGTGGATGACCGCAACGATGTTGTAATGATTCTGCCGGATTTTCTTTTCAACAGTTTCCGGGATGACCGGTGTTCCCCAGGCAAATTCCAGGGTGCTCACCTCGGCTCCCAGCCTGCCGGCCACATCCGTCATCCTCTGGCCAAACACGCCGTTTACAAGGACAAGGACTTTATCCCCCGATTCGACCAAGTTCACAAAACTTGCTTCCATGCCCGCTGAACCGGTACCGGATATCGGAACCGTTAACATGTTGCGGGTGTTCATGGTTTGCAGGAGCATTTCCTTAATCCCATCCATAATTTTTAAGAAATAGGGATCCAGATGTCCAAGGGTTTTTCTGCTTAAGGCGGTATAGACCTCTGGCGGAACACAGGAAGGTCCGGGACCCATGAGTAAAATCTCTTCAATGCCGTCTAACAAATTATTCATCATCATGATCCTCCCCACTTTAAAATAAATGGCCTAAAAAATATCCTGAAAGGTAATTCGGCTCGTGTCACACCTTTTATTAAATTTCAATCATTGATAACCCTCGTGGAAAGAGAACTGCTTGCGTTCAGCCTATTTACCGCGGAGCCTGATTATTCCATGTATCCTTTTTCAGGCATCAAATTGCAGCGGGTAAGTATGGCGCCTGTCGCCGAAATGATATTGCCCGGGATAGAAACTTTTGCATGAAGCATCGGCCCTTCTTTTGCATATGCCAACGGCCCGAAGGCGAAGAAATGATCGATGGACTTGTTGGCGTTGGTGAAGGGATTGCCGCAGGGCAATGGCTGCACCAGGGCAAAGACCTCACCGATGGCTATCGTCAGTCTTTCGGAAATCTCCAGAGCTTTTTTCTGCTCGCCCCTTTCAAGATTTTCGATGAGAGCCCGGAGCTCTTGGGGAAAGCAGTTGGCGGTGCTGAGCAGAAACCCTTCATAGGGCCCNNCTTTATCAAAATCGGAAGTCGCTATGCCATCCCGACCGCCCGAGTCCTTGAAAAAGACCAGGTTGGGATACTTCTTCATAAGCCTTCCAAAGGTTTCAGGCGCCACCTCATTTTCGGTCACTTGGGGGAGCTGATACAGGGCTATGGGCATCCCGATATCGAGGATATCAGCAAGACCGGCTTCAATTTCAACCTGTGTAAGCGCTTTCCCTTTGGCCGGGCAAATCGTAAAGCCGCAAATGCGCTTGGCTCTGAGCAGGCGGGCAACGTCTTTTTTGCCGGTCATGTCTTGTTGACCGATCAACATCAGCATGCTTGAAATGGTCTGCTTCATGGTTTCGATATCCGTCTTCAAGGCTCCCAGGAGCAGACTGATCTCGTGTTTCTGCGCTTGTCCTATCGCAAATTCCGCGACTTTTAAAGTTTCTTGATCATCCAGTTCCCACCCATCACCGGTCGATCCGGGGATGAGGAAACCCTTGACCCATCGGGCGACATGATTGAAGTGGGCAGACATTCGATCAAAATCAATCGTGCCGTCCTTTCTGTAATGGGTAAGTAACGGGCACCACAGCCTGGGAACCCCGGCAGGGAAAAGGGCGTTGATCAATGCTTGTCGCTTTTCTGAAATATTATCCATGGAAAGTCCTTTTGCCATCGAGATGATGAAGCATCATATATGACATGAACGAGTTTATCAAGCTCATCCTCTTTGAGGAAAGATTAGAAAAATAGGGTTGTCTGTCAAAAAAGAGTGGATAGCAGCATCGGATGTCAACGGCCCTCTCCTCCCGGATAGGACAACGCTGTGACTTGGAATTAAGTTCAATTTTTATATTGATTTATATGACGCTGTTGATTACAATGTGTCCACGATAACATTCAGGTTATGATTCAATATCAACCGTTTGAAACCTGAACAACCTACGGCCATTCATGATTTTCCATAGCATGAACTGGGAGGATTATGGAGAAGATTTCTATTGCAAAGAGAAGAAAAAGGGGTCCGTTGGAGTGGGAGAAAGGGCAATCTATTCAATCTCATGGCCCGACATTACCCCTGCAGGAACTGACGGAAATTCCTGCCCATGTATTGAGACAAAGTGCCAGTAACATGGATGAGGAAGTGTCCCCCCGGAAAAGATTTCCCACCGATCATGACAAGGTTATATCTGTTAAATTAACGCCGGAGCAGTACAATTTTGTCAGGTCGAGTCAATATTTCAATTATTTCCTGAATGGGGAATCCAGTGGTGTTTCATTCGATGTACAGCAGCATCCGGATGGACAAATTTTTTTCAACTTCCAATTCAAAAATGTGGATACTGTAAAAATGCTCAAGTCGATCCATGTGTGTCAGATGCTGCAGATTGGCAAAAGCACCTTGATGACTCTTGTCAAGTCTCGAAAGATCAGAAGTTATAAAATAGGCAGGCTGAGACGTTTTTTGCTTGAAGACATCCTCGATTATCTGTCAAAAAGTGAAGAGACTTTTATAAATTCCAAGGTGTAAGCGTATACGGGAGGATAAGATTTATGTATTACGAATACTGGGATCTTAAAAAACCACCGTTTGATAACGTTCCTGACCCGACGATGTATGCTGATTGTCATGCTTCCATCGAGAACGCCATCGCGGAAACCCTGTTTGCGATCGAAGAGGGGAATGAATGTGTCGCCGTGATCGTCGGAGATGTCGGATTGGGCAAAACGTTGTCTCTTCGTATCATTATAGATTCTCTGGACCCGGAGAAATACAAAATTGCGTTGGTCACCAATCCCGCCATGTCCTTTAATGAACTTTTAAAGGAGATTATCGGGCAACTGACAGGAAAGCAATGTGAGGAAAAAAGAAAAATTAATCTCGTGGAAATTTTTAATAAAATTCTTTTTGAAACGATCGATGAAGAAAAAAAAGTATTGATCTTTATTGATGAAGCAAACGCCATGTCTCCTGCCAATCTTGAGAGTTTGAGGCTGCTGACCAACATGCAGGACGACCGGAGGAATTTATTTACTATTGTGCTGGCCGGGCAGCTTGAACTCGCTCGGCGACTGGAACATCCGAAGCGGGCGAACCTGCTGCAACGGATCGGGACATTCAGCCGGATTGACAAGATAGAATCGGAGGATCTGGTCAGGGCTTATGTTCAGACCCGGCTCAAGCTTGCCGGTGGCGCGCGAAATATTTTCACAGACGATGCTTACGGACGCCTGTGGGAGTACTCGGAACAGGGGGTCCCCCGCCTGATTAACAAGATCTGTAAACTGTCATTAAAGGCAGGTGAGACCAATCAATTTAAACAAATCACGGGAGAGGTTGTTCATCAGATTGGTGAACGTTTCCGCAACTTAACCGGACCGGCCGTTCAGAAGAGGAAGCCAAGAAAAAGGTCGGAAAGCAAAGTGGTTGCCGAGTCCATTGAAGAAAAACCAAAAGAAGTTTACGTCAAACCCGCTGATCTTTCCGTGGACGAGTTTCTGGACAGACGCCATTCTGCTGAACCGGCTTCCACCCAGGTGGAACCCGTAGAAGAGCCGATAGCGGCTGAAGAAAGGGCACCTGTCGCAATATCTGCTGAAGCTGTTGCCGTCACGGAGGAGGCCCCATCGGTTGAGAAAGATATTTCTGAAGAAATCGAAATCGCCGGGCGTAAGATTACGGTCAGCATCCCTGTTCATATCATTGAACAGGCGCAATCTTCAACTCCTGAACATGGTTTGAAGGTGGCCGGGGCGCTTGCGGCGCAAATCCTGAAAAAGCACCCGGAGCTGATGTCCTCCCCATCCATCGATCCGATTCATGTATGGAGTGATATTAGAGAATTGATTGTGGCGAGACTCAAGTAAGATGGATGTCCGGGAGAGAGGAGGATTCAGGTTTTTCCTGCCATAAGCTCATCTAAGAGCTTCTGTGCTCTTTTCTTTTGCGGATTGATCGACAGAATAAAGTAAAGTCTTCGAATAATCTCCTCTTTTTTAGACTCATCCGGATTTGTACAATACTGCCTATACTGACTTTGCGCCAGATTCACATTCGCTTCTTCCTGAAGGGGATTCAGTGACAGCGACTTCTGGTAGCTCGTGATGGCCTCCTCATACTTTTCCATGACCTCGTAAATGGAACCCAGGTTATTCCAAGCTTCCGCATGATTAGGATCAAAGGTCAGAACCTGCTTGAAGAAGGTCATGGCCTTTTTGCAATCCCCCAGCTGGACGTGCAAATTTCCGAGGTTAAAGAGGGTGTTCACATGGGAGGGATTAATTTCCAGAATATCCTGATATTCCCGTACTGCTTCATCAAACATGTCATGGTGGTCATAAAGAAGCGCTAAGAAAAATCGGGGGGAGACTGCATGGGAATCCACTTCGATCGCTTTCTGATAGTGCTGCACCGCGTTATGATAGTTTCCTTCCAACTCCGAGATGTGTCCGATGTTAAGGATTGCTTCAACATTTTTTGGATTCAACGCAAGCGCCTGTTCGTACATTTGCCTTGCGCTCCCCAGCCGTTCCATTTTCTCGTATACATAGCCAAGGTTATTGTATGCTTCGGGATTCTTTGGTTCCAGTTCGACAACCCGGCGGAGACATATGAGAGCCCAATCGTAATCTTCTCTCTGGAGATAAATAAAACCGAGATTCACATAGGCAGCCGTGAGTGTGGGATCAAAAATAATGCTTTTTTTGTAGGCTTCTATGGCTTTATCGGACTGGGGGTCCAGGAGGTCATATCGGCATCCCTCCATAAACCATTCTGTCGCTGAAGTTTTTTGGTCCATTGGATCTCACTCTATAGAAACGTTCTATTGAACTACTGCCCTGAGCCTCGGTATCAAGTATCGATTTTTATCCTTTTTTTGTCAAGAGAAAAGGCATGTCCGGATATTTACTTTTTCAGCCTGGCAATTTCCTCTCTTGCCCTTGCCAGTTCCTCGTTTGCATCCCTCAGCTTGTTCGATAAAACCTCTTTCATGACCTGTTCCTGGACAAGTTCTTCGCTTGTATCTCTTAATCGGTTCGCCAGAACCTCGGCCACAATCTGGTAAAGTACGGCACAGAAGGTGACTTTATCGTCAGCAGCGAGGTGGTCAATAAAAGATACATCTGTGGCCAGACAGACAACGTCTTCAGATGCGCATATGGATGCCGACCGGGGACCTCCATCGATGATGCACATCTCTCCGAAGATATCGCCTGTCCGCTGAAGGACATCAATTTCTTCGCCGCGCTTCATCACCCTTACCTTTCCCGTGATCAGAAAGTATACCCACTTATCGAAATTTCCTTCTTCAATGATGATATCACCTGGTTTGAACTTTTTGATTTTGCTGAAGTTAAGGATATTCTTGAGGTCTTCTTTGCCGAAGAATTGCAGCATGGGTAAATTTTTTAGATGCTGAACNNTCCCGGGCGCATAAATAGCCGCAGACTTTGCAGCGCCACACCGGATAGGACAATGCATTGCCCGCTATGGACGCAATATTTTCATGTCGCCGGGTTTGTTCTTCCGGAGCGGGTCGTCGTTCGGGGATGGAACTGACCATCCTCTCGCCTTTGGCGACGGCGTCAGAGACATAGAGGGAGCAGAAACAAGCTCCATAATCAACAATATCAGCATCCCGGTAATCACAGGGACAGATAATATC
>PMNM01000164.1:0-5980 GCA_003161855.1 Syntrophaceae bacterium
ACGATGTCCGGCGCCAGATCATCAATTTTGAGAGGTATGAGCGATGTTAAAAAGTCCGGATGGCTTTTAATATAGGATTCCAGATACCCCCTGTACCGATGGACAGACTGACGCGCCACCTGTCTGAAATCACTATCGGAACTAATAAAAAGATCCGTTTCACAGACCTTTACCTGGTATGAAATGAGGCTATGGTTTAGGACTTTGTTTCGATAGGTTCTTTCGGTAAATCTCATGAATTATTTGAAAGTCTTAAATGAATTGCGTGGAACCGGATCCGAGTATCCGATCCGCTTCTTTTTTCAGACGGCTTGAGGGTTCCAGCTTGCCGCCCTTCCCCAGATAGATGACCGTTTTGCTTTGATCGTCCAAAAGATGAATGAACCCGTCCGCCTTTCCGGAGTGTTTTCCCAGCAATCGTTTGAAAGCTTCTAGAGAATCAGTAGATAATTGTCTGGTGTCAAAAGTGAAATGAACGGCACGAAAGGGCTGATCGATGGCTGTGGCGAGCGCGTTCGTATCTGAAGCGATGATCTTGACGCCCTCCTCGCTGACGTCAACGCTTCCCTTGATGAGAACTGGCTCCTCACCATGCAAGAGAGGATAGGCTTTTTTATAGATATCGGCAAAAAAGATGACCGTGATGGAGCCCTTGAGGTCTTCAATCGTCACATAGGCCATAATGTCTTTCTTCTTGGTTGTGACTTCCCGGATATTACTGACGACACCGCAAAAGGTAACTTCCTCTTTGTCATTTTTTTCCAGAATACTCACCGTATCCGCATCGGTCACCGTGGATAATTGACCCGCGAATCTTGAAAGAGGGTGGCCGGTTACGTAAAAGCCGAGAGTTTCCTTCTCATAGGCCAGTAATTCCTTGTGATCCCACTCCGGAATGCTCGGTATAGACGTCTCGTAACGCTGATCCATTTCCGTATTGTTCTGCTGATCAAAATTATCAAATATACTGGCCTGCCCGCTGCTTCTTTCCCTGCGGAGACGCTGAGCGAGTTCAATTATTTCTTCGTAGGAAGCCATCAGTTGGCGTCTCTTATGACCCATGGAATCAAAGGCACCGCATTTGATAAGGCTCTCGAATACCCTTTTGTTAACCTTCCGGAGATCCACATGTTGACAGAAATGATCAAAAGAATGAAATTTTTCCAACCGGTTCCTGGCCTCGATAATGGCGTCAATAGCGCCGACACCTACATTTTTAACAGCAGCAAGGCCAAAACGGATATGATCGCCGGATACGCTGAAATCCCGAAGCGATTGGTTAATATCAGGGGGAAGCACGTTGATGCCCATCTCTTTACAGCCAGCGATATGCTTGATGATTTTATCCCGGTTGTCTTTTTCACTGGTCAGCAGGGCCGCCATGAATTCCGCAGGATAATGAGCTTTCAGATAGGCAGTCTGATAGGAAATCATCGCATAGGCGGTGCTGTGAGACTTATTGAAGCCATATTCTGCGAATGTCTCCATCTGCTCCCAGATTTTTTTTGCTTTCAGTTCCGGAATTTTTTTTACTTTGGCCCCTTGGAGAAATTTAGGTTTCTCTTTCTCCATTTCCTCAGGCTTCTTTTTGCTCATGAGCTTCCGGAGCGTGTCGGCTTCTGCCATTGTGTAATTACCGATCACACTGGCAATTTGCATGACCTGCTCCTGGTAAACAATGACGCCGTAGGTTTCCTTCAGGATGGCCTCTAATTCGGGAACTTCATAGGCAATCTTCGTCCTGCCCTGCTTCCGTAAAATAAACTCAGGCACCATGTTCATCGGGCCGGGCCGGTAAAGTGCAATCAGAGCGATAACGTCCTCAATGCAGTCCGGCTTCATNNATTTCTTCTCCCCTGCCCTCTTTAATGAATTGGCGCACATTTTTTATTACTGTGAGGGTTTTTAAGCCCAGAAAATCGAACTTTGTCAAACCGACTGTTTGAATACCATCCATGGCAAACTGTGTGACCACATCATCCTTCGGTTGACAGAGGGGCACACGTTCCACAAGAGGAACGTCGGAAATGACGATACCAGCGGCATGGGTTGAGGCGTGACGATTCAGACCCTCCAATGAACGCGACAGTGACAGAAGCCTGCTGATTTTCGGGTTGTTTTTTTCTTCCTCCTGAAGCCGGGGTTCTTTGATCGCTTCATCAAGCGAAATATTCAGTTTATTGGGTATCAGCTTGGCAATGGCGTCTACTTCTCCATAGGGCATATTCAATGCCCTGCCCACGTCACGAATGACTCCCCTGGCCTGCATCTTGCCGAATGTGATAATCTGGGCAACTTTATCACTGCCGTACTTCTCCATAACGTAGCGGATGATTTCGTCTCGTCCCTCTTGGCAAAAATCGATGTCGATGTCCGGCATGCTGACCCGGTCCGGATTCAGGAACCGTTCGAAGAAGAGCCCGTAGCGAATGGGATCAATCGTCGTTATCCCCAGTGCATAGGCCACCAGGCTGCCGGCTGCGGAACCGCGCCCTGGTCCGACGGGAATATCCTTCTGCTTTGCGTAGTTGACGAAATCGGATACAATGAGAAAGTATCCGGCGAATCCCATCGATTTGATAATATCCATTTCATCCTGGAGACGCCTTTCATACTTCTCCCGGAGATTACCGTTGTCTTTTCCTTTCAGAATCTTGGGCATCAAATTCTCGAGACCCATCACCGCTTTGGATTTTAAGAAATCATCCAGTGTCTCGTTCGAATTGATCTCAAAGTGCGGTAGAAAAAATCGCCCGAATTCGAAGGTCAGATTGCATCTTTCCGCTATTTTTATCGTATTTTCGATAGCTTCTGGACAGTAAGCAAACAAGCGACGCATATCCTCGGGTGATTTCAGATAAAACTGGTCTGTTCCAAACCGCATCCGGTCTTTGTCTTCGAGTGTCTTGCCCGTTTGGATACAGAGCAAAACCTCGTGCGCTTCCGCATCTTCCCGGTTAATGTAGTGGCAGTCATTCGTAGCCACAAGAGGAATGGAAAGCTCCCGGCTCAATTCAAGAAGTCCCGTATTGGCTGTCTTCTGCTCTGCAAGGCCGTTTTCCATGATTTCGAGAAAAAAATTGTCCGCACCGAAGATCTCCCGGTATTCCAGGGCGGCTTTCTTGGCAGCCTGTTTATTTTCATGGATCAGAAAACCGGCGACCTCACCATGCAGGCAGGCACTCAGACCGATAAGCCCTTCGTGATGCTTTTCCAGAAGTTCTTTGTCAATTCGGGGTCTATAATAGAATCCTTCCAGGTATCCGGCCGAGGTTAACTTCATCAGATTCTTATAGCCCTGCATGTTTTTAACGAGGACCAGAAGATGCCTGGCCGATTCCCCCGAATTCTGGCTGCTCTTATCAAAGCGGCTCTTCGGTGCCACATAAAGTTCACAGCCGATAATGGGTTTGATCCCGTGTTTATAGGCTTGCTGATAAAAATTAATTGCTCCGAACATATTGCCATGATCGGTCATGGCAATGGCAGGCATTTGATATTCTTTAGCTTTTTTAAACAGATCCTCGATGCGGATGGTTCCATCGAGCAGGCTATATTGAGTATGAACGTGAAGATGAACAAAATCGGCGTGCTTCATATAGGGATACTTTCGTAAAAAGTCACCAAAACATTAATCATGGGACGGCTTCGTAAAAAGCGCCAGAGGCAAGGCGCGCGAATACTGAGGAATGAGGCGTATTGCGTTATACACCACAATAATGAAGAATGAAGTGCGGCACAACATATGACTTTTTGAGGAAGTCGTCATCGGGCTAATCCAACCAGTAGTTGGGTGCTTCTTTGGTAATGATGACATCATGGACATGGCTTTCCCGGAGTCCCGCCGACGTAATGCGGACAAATCTGGCGCGCTCCCTCAGCTCCTGTACGGTCCGGCATCCCACGTAGCCCATGCCCGCTTTAAGTCCCCCGATGAGCTGATGAATGCTCGCAGAAAGTGAACCTCGGAAAGGGACCCGCCCTTCAATACCTTCAGGGACGAGCTTTAGATTATCTTCAATATCATCCTGATAGTAGCGGTCCCGGCTACCCATTTTCATGGCTTCAAGAGAGCCCATGCCGCGATAAACTTTGTAGCTTCTTCCCTGATAGAGAACGGTCTCACCCGGGCTTTCCTCTGTCCCGGCAAACAGACTGCCTATCATGACGGTATGTGCTCCCGCTGCCAGTGCTTTAGCGATATCACCGGAAAATTTTATTCCGCCGTCGGCAATCACAGGAATGTTAAGACGAGTAGCAGCCTTAAAGGCATCCCGGATGGCACTCATCTGAGGAATCCCGACACCGGCGATGATCCGCGTCGTACAGATTGAGCCGGGCCCGACACCAACCTTGACGGCATCCACGCCTGCTTCAATGAGTGCCTCGGCTCCCTCTTTGGTCGCCACGTTTCCGGCGATCAGCTCACATTTAGTGAAGTTTTGCTTAATATCCCGGATCGCATCCAGCACCCCTGCGGAATGACCGTGAGAAGTGTCGACGACGATTACATCAACCCCGGCGTTCATCAAAGCCTCCACTCTGGCCTCCCGGTCAAGAATTCCCACGGCAGCTCCGACGCGCAGACGTCCCAAAGAGTCTTTACACGCATTCGGATATTTTTTTATTTTCTCAATGTCTTTAATGGTAATAAGGCCTTTAAGGTTGTATTCGTCATCCACCACGAGCAGCTTTTCAATACGGTGTTTATGTAATAATTTTTTTGAGTCTTCCAGGGAGATGTTCGATTTCACGGTAACAAGGTGCTCTTTGGTCATAACCTTCGAGACCGGTTGATCTAGATTGGTTTCAAAACGAAGATCACGGTTGGTCAGAATCCCGACAAGTTTTCGATTCTTCACCACCGGAACGCCTGAAATCCGGTACCGATTCATGAGATCGAGAGCTTCATGCACTTTCTGCTCGGGTTCAATGGTAATGGGGTCTACGATCATGCCACTTTCCGATTTTTTAACCTTGTCCACTTCTGTAACCTGTCGTTCGATACTCATATTACGGTGAATAATGCCGACACCCCCCTCCTGNNGACGTTTCAACATCTCTTGGCAGGATGGCCGATTCTGCCGGTACGAGCAGCAGGTCGTCAAAAGTCAGGGCTTCTTTTACATGATCTTCCAACATGTTTTGCCTCCCTATCACGGTTTCGCCGTGAAATTCCTATTGCGAAAAACTTTAAAATTTAATTTTAGCAACTCAGGTCATTTATTTTTTATATAGAAGCGACGGCCATCTATGTGAATAAAAAAAATATCCTGACAATCGTCATATTCGATATCGTTGGCCAATTGATAATAACTTGCCCTTGAGAAACGGGCATCAAAACGATCGTTTTTGATGGTGCAGTAAAGCACATTATCATTCCCGATGCGGAGGGTCTCCGGATTCAGGGGCTCCACCGTTTCATCGGAGAGCAGTAAATAGAGGGTTGCCTTACCGTCCTTTTCTGAGAGGGCTCGATGAACGGACCGGATTACAAAAGGCGTATCTTCAACGTCCAGATAGCACCGGTCATTCTCAAGTTCAATCAAATATTGACCCGATTCATCCCGCTTCAGATTCTGATAAAAGAAATTCACAATTTCTTTTCTGAACATTTCTGAACCTTTGTAATACCAAACCCCCTCTTTATCAATCCGGATATCGCAGAACGGTATGTTTTCTTTGATTGCCATAATACTTCACGCTTCCATGATTTTTCAAGGGTCTTCAACTAAAATATTTTTCTGCTGTCCAACAGCATCGTGACTGGACCATCATTAATGATTTCAACCTTCATCATCGCCTGGAATTCTCCGCCTTCCACAGGATCAATTTTTTCAGAAGCCTTCTGGAGAAAATAAAGATAAATGTTCTTCGCAGGCACTGGATCTTCGGCACGAATAAAAGAAGGCCTTCTGCCCTTTCGGCAATCTCCCAGAAGTGTAAACTGGGAAACCACGAGCAGTCCGCCGGATATATC
>PMNM01000164.1:6004-23751 GCA_003161855.1 Syntrophaceae bacterium
ATGTTAGCAATAAAGAGGAGACGCTTCAAGTTTTTTCTCGGAGTTTTTTCAGATTCAGAAAACGGAAAGAATATTAGACTTTGCTTATCACCTCTGTCACGGCAAGAGCGGTAATATCCATGAATTGACGTGATTTCGACTGATCATGCATCAACATGTCCGCGATACGAGCAAAAGAATGGTCTAAGAGAACTTCGCTGTTCTGNNATGGAGCCGTCAGAGGCAAATTCGGCAAGTTTGACTGCATGACTCACTGAATCTCCCAGAGAGGCCAGTTCGATCCCGGATGGTGACTGAATGAAGCCTAAATAGTCCCATCCCTCATTCATCCCGATATTAATATACAGTTCATTAAACCAGCCTTTTCGCAGCTTCCATGCCTCATTGAATCTTTTCATCCCTTCACGCAATTCCAGGGCACACTGAATAGCATTGATAAGATATGGGTTATCTTCTTTTTTCAGAAAGCAACAAATCATCCCCTGGCCCGGATGTTTACCACAAATGCCGTTGTACTTGTTAAATACCAGCCCGGCACAGTTCCATAACTGATTAACGAGCTCAAAATACTCTTCGGGAGGTAATTCTGCACATAAACGGGTGGAATCCTGCAACTCAATGACAAGAACACAAAAGAAAGTAAGTGCCGGCGTGTGCTGCCGCAATAATGTATTAAGCGTTACTTCAGACCCAAGTAGATCTGCCTCCGGCGTTATTTTTCCAGCCAGCGGCTCCTGGTCAAGGTTTCCCATCTTTNNCAGATTCGGGAAAATAACCCAACCTTTTTGCCCTAATCTTTGAATCCACCGGTTTCTTCACCACGGGCTTCGGCAGAATGTCCATTTTAATATAATTGTTGAGGGTTGCTCTGGAAATACCAGTTTTTTCAATGATCTCAAGACTCGTTATCCAGATCATTTGCTTAGTTTGCTGATTAATCACGCCTGTCACCTATACTGTATAAACGAAAATGTCTCGTCGCATCTATCGACAGAGACATCATACCCTATTCTTATATTACAGAAAAATGCTACCCCATGTCAATTATAATTATACTGTATAAATTATTTACTTTTTAGTAATATAAATTAATTAATTAATCATTGTTATTATCAATATATTATACTGTTTAATTTAATGTAATACATGAGTTTGGTCATTGAGCAATTTCGAAAAAGAGATTCCATTGTCAGAAAGTATTGAATATGTTAAATTACATTTAATGAAAAAGACCATTCTCCTGATTAATCCTTGGATATACGATTTTGCCGCTTACGATCTCTGGATCGCCCCACTCGGTCTTCTCTATATTGCCTCTTTTCTGAGAAATAACGGTTATGCTGTTCAGATCATCGATTGCCTGACCTCCCCTCCTCTAGAAACTCTGCCATCCGGAAAGCAACCCCGGAGATTCCCCTCCGGCCATGGAAAATTTTTAAAAGAAAGTATCGAGAAACCGCTCATCCTCAGGGGAATTCCAAGAAAGTACAACCGTTACGGCATACATCCCGAAACCTTCCGAAAATCATTGAGGGACTGTCTCCATCCTAATTTGATTTTCGTGACATCCATGATGACCTACTGGTATCCTGCAGTTTTCGATATGATCAATATCCTGAAACAGGAAATTCCCGGAGTACCGATCATCCTGGGTGGCAATTATGTTACTCTCTGCCATGATCATGCATTAAAGTCAGGAGCCGACCTGACGATCTCCGGAGAGGGGGAACCGCAGATTCCCAGACTTTTAAAAGACATGCTCGGTGATGAATGTTATTTTATTACTAATATTAATGATTTGGACTCATATCCCTACCCGGCCTTCGATCTGCGGGCACGATGGGAACAAATTTCCATTCTGACCTCCAGGGGTTGTCCTTTCCGGTGCAATTACTGTGCATCCCACCTTCTGAGCAGTCGCTACCGAAGAAGAAATCCGATCAAGGTGGTTGACGAAATCGACTACTGGTACCGATCCTTCGGAATAAAACATTTTTCATTTTACGATGACGCTCTGCTCGTCGATCCGGATGAGATGGCCATCCCCCTATTCAGGGAAATTATTAAAAGGGATTTTGCCTGTCATTTTCACTGTCCCAATGGTCTTCATCTGCGGGAGATCACGGCAGAACTGAGCCGGCTGATGTTCCGGGCAGGTGTAAAAACGCTGCGTTTCGGCTTCGAGACATCGGATATCAGACGGCAATTGGAAACCGGAGGGAAGGTCAACAATGAACACTTGCAACTTGCCATCACTTACCTGACAGAAGCCGGCTATCGGCTACAAGACATTGGAATTTATCTGCTCTGCGGCATGCCCGGTCAATCGGCTGCTGAAGTGTTTGAAACCATTTCCTATGTGAAAAGATGTGGGGCCAGACCCATCATTGCCGAGTACTCCCCCATACCAGGCACCGCACTCTGGGATGCCGCCGTAAAGGCCTCACCTTATCCGATTTCTGCAGAACCCCTATTTCATAATAATTCCATGCTCCCTTGCCAAAACGAAGATTTTTCATATGAGATGTATCAGGAATGCAAAAAACGGTCGAGAACTTCTTGACAGGATATCCCGGAAACGGCGATAATATCTTTATGAACTCCTCTTTTTGGTGGATAAAGCAGACAGTGGTAGCATTTCTTTCTCTCCTTTTTCTGATCCTGGGCGTAGAGACCCTGATCGCCTCGTATCAACTCAATAATCCCCTGAACTTTATCATGGCTTTCTTCTCGGCCAGTCTGATCATTTTAGTGAGCATTGTCGGAATCCTCTATCCCGTCGCACAGGTATACAGCCTGTTCAAACCGAAGAAATAAAATGAAGATGAATCGAAAAATATGCCGTCTCATCGTTGTTATCCTTTTTCTTGTCCTGGCTCGCCCCCTGGTTGCCGCAGATTACGACCTTGAAAAAAGGGTAAAAAAGGTCACTCTGAAAAACGGCATGCGGGTTCTGCTCATGGAAAGGCATCTCAGCCCGACCGTTTCTCTGTATATCCGCTACCGGGCAGGAGCTGTTGATGAGATGAGTGGAAGAACCGGCACGGCCCACCTGCTGGAACATATGATGTTCAAGGGAACGACGTCTATTGGCACTAAAAATTACCGCAATGAGCGAAAAATTCTACAGGATATCAAAAAAACGGGCAGCAGGCTTGATCTTGAAAAGATGAGAGGCGACAAGGCTGACCTGAAGCTTATTGAAAAACTGACCCAAAAGCTGAAAGAGCTTTATAAAGAACAGAAAAAGTGGATGATACCGAATGAGATCGACCGCCTTTACACGGAAAACGGGGCTGAAGAAATGAATGCCTCGACGGGACAGGATGTCACGACCTACCATGTCAGTTTGCCGGCCAATAAAATTGAACTCTGGGCCAGGATCGAATCCGACCGGATGACCCAGCCTGTTTTACGGGAATTTTTTATTGAACGGGATGTCATTATGGAAGAAAGGCGACAACGCATTGAATCGGACCCGGAGGGCAAGCTGGCCGAACAGTTTTTCGCTGCAGCCTTTCATGCTCATCCCTATGGCCGTCCTATCATGGGTTGGCCTTCAGACATGCGTTTTCTGACCATGGAGGATACTGAAAACTTTTTCAGGAAAACCCATGCCCCGACCAGTACCGTTATTACCGTGGTCGGTGATATCAACCCAGAAGAAATACTCAAAATTATTAATCGATATTTTGGCGTGATCCACGGGCAAAAACTCGACCCCTCCCCCATCACGGAAGAACCACCGCAAACAGGGGAAAGAAGGGTTGATGTGATGTTCGATGCAAAACCACAATTGATGGTCGGTTATCACAAGCCCGCCCCACCCTCTTTCGATGACTATGTTCTCGACGTGATGGAAGCCATCCTCTCGAAGGGCAGAACCTCAAGATTCTACAGAAGTATCGTGGAAGAGCAGCAATTGGCGGAAAATGTCGAAGCAGCCAACAGTGTGCCGGGTTCAATGTTTCCCAATCTTTTTGTGATATCTGCGACCCCCCGTTCCCCGCACACCAATGGTGAACTTGAAAACGCCATCTATGCCGAACTGGATAAGCTCAAACGAGAACCGGTTCCCGACAAGGAGTTGGAAAAGACAAAAAATCAGATGAAGGTCGACTATATCCGGCATCTGAATTCCAATAGCGGGCTCGCCAGCATGCTGTCCTATTTTGAAGTTCTGACGGGTGATTTTCGTTATCTCAGCAATTACATCCATGTCATAGAAAAAATTACGCCTGCCGATATTATGCAGGCTGCCCGGAAATATCTTCAGAAGGATAACAGAACCGTAGCCAGCCTTTTTTCCAGAACTGAAGCCGNNGCAGGCACAACGCCTTGTCATGGAGAACGGCATTATTCTTTACATTCTTGAAGATCATGAATTGCCGCTGGTCAACGTTTCTGCCGTTTTCCGGGCCGGTTCCGCCTATGATCCTGCGGATAAAGCCGGGCTTGCGGAGCTGACGGCCCGGATGATGCGCACGGGAGGTACGCAGATGATGAATGGAAACGCGGTTGACGACACCCTTGCTTTCTATGGAATCTCCCTGGGCTTTTCGACAGAAGCGGACTTTGCCTCAGCTCATCTCTCTGCCCTCAAACAGAACTGGATAGTGGGGTTTGATCTTTTCTCACAAATGCTGATGAGACCAGCCTTCGAAGAAAAAAAACTGCAACTGGCTAAAGATCTGCTGATCGAAGAGCTCCGGGGTGTTGTTGATGAGCCATCGAAATTTGCCTTCAGGGAATTCAGAAAGCTTCTTTACCGCGGAAACCCGCGGGGAAACTTGACTACCCCGTCATCGATCAAAACGATTCAGCGCCCGGACCTGATTGATTTTCATAAACGATTTTTTTACCCGCTAAACATTATGATTACAATCACAGGGGATATTACACCGGCTGTAACGGTGAACACCGTTCGCCGCTACTTCGGCTCCTGGCAGGTCCCGGGAAAAACGGAAAAGATTCCCCAGCCGAAAAGTCAGCAGGACGGAACGATCCATCATATTCAGAAAGATATTCCGCAGTCGGTAATTATTACGGGCCGGTTCTCCCCATCAAAAAAAGGCAGTGACTTTTACCCCTTCACCGTCCTTGATTTTATTCTGGGCAGCGGCGGTTTCCAATCACGGATTTTTCAGGAAGTCCGGAGCAATCGTGGTTTGGCATACAGTACCGGCAGTTTTTATAGAGCCCGAGATAAGTATGGTGTCTTTGGGGCGTATGCCATTACCAAATCATCATCAACCACGGAAGTACTTTCGCTCCTCCGCACGATCATTGGGGACATGAAGGATAAGGGAGTGCGAGGAAGCGAGCTTGCCTGGGCAAAGAAATCTTTAAGCAATAGTTTCATTTTCTCATTTCAGTCGGTTGATCAGATCGCCTATCAGCAGATGATGATCGAATATGACACCCTGCCGCAGAATTTCCTGTTCACTTACAGAAAGAAAATCGGCGAGGTCAGCGAAGAAGATATCAACCATACTGCGGCCCGGTATTTTACCAGTCAGAATTTTGTGACACTCGTTCTGGGGAACGAAACAGCTTTCGATAGGCCCCTTTCCAGCCTGGGAAAAATTATAAAGATTGATTGAAAGAACATTATGATTGATCAGGTTACTTTTGAAAGAATCCGGAAACGGATTGACAACTACCGGGAGGCGATGATTCAGATGCAGCTCGGACTGACAGCAATTCCTGCCCTGTCTCCCGATAATGGTGGCCTCGGTGAGTTCGAAAAAGCACAGTTTCTTTTATCCAACCTGCGCAGTCTTGGATTCGCCCATATCCAGGAATTCAACGCCCCGGACGGGAGGGTGCCTTCAGGAATCCGGCCCAATATCATCGCTAAGATACCGGGGAAAAACCATCACAAAACGATCTGGATTCTAACCCACCTGGATATCGTTCCTCCGGGTGAAATGACGTTCTGGGAGAAAGATCCCTACCAGGGTTATGTGAAAAACGACCGGATCTATGGCCGGGGAACTGAAGACAACCAGCAGGATCTCGTCGCCTCCCTTTTTGCCGCGAAGGCATTTTTGGATGAGGATATTACACCGGAGATGAACATTGGCCTGGCCTTTGTATCCGATGAAGAAACGGCCAGCCGCTGGGGGCTCGCCTACCTCCTGGAGCATGAAAAAAATCCCTTTAAAAAAACAGACCTTCTGATTGTTCCCGACTCGGGAAACGAGAACGGGTCAATGATCGAAATTGCAGAAAAAAGCATCCACTGGCTCCGTTTTAAAACCATCGGAAAACAATGCCATGCCAGCAAGCCGGACCTCGGGAATAATGCCTTTCTGGCGGCATCCCATCTCGTTGTCCAATTGAACGACCTGCATCAGGTTTTTAATGCCGTTGATCTCCATTATCATCCCCCGATGAGTACCTTCCAGCCCACCAAGAAAGAAATGAATGTTCTCAATGTTAATACCATTCCGGGAGAGGATGTCTTCTACCTGGATAGCAGGATTCTGCCTCAATATCCCTTGACGGACGTTTTCAAGCAGGTCAGAGGTATGGCCGATAAAATCGAGCATCAATTTGGTGTAACCGTTGAAATCGAAGCGGTGCAAGCCGTACAGGCTCCCTCCCCTACCCCGGGCGATGCACCAGTTGTTCTGGCGCTGCAGGAAGCCATTCAAGAGGTTTATCAGATCCACGCAAAACCTGAAGGCATCGGGGCCGGGACGGTAGCTGCCTATTTCCGGCGGGATGGCTATCCCGTAGCTGTCTGGTGCAGAATCGGACAGACAGCCCACCAACCCAACGAAAACTGTCTGATTGCCAACATGATCGGAAATGCCAAAGTATATGCACATTTATTTTTACAGGAATGAAACAGGACTTTCATAAAAATGATTGCAATGGGAAAAAACGCATGATAGCGTCGTCACGCCATGATGAACCAATATGATGTCCTGAGCGGTCTGGGTTCTAAAAACCTTTTAACAGGATTGAAAAAGACGTGAAACAAAAACCTGCGTCTCCTTCGATCGAAAATATTTGTTTTGAGAATACCGAAAACCTGATCAGCCTCTTCGGTGAACATGATAAAAATCTGAAACTCCTTGAAAAACTGGAGCCCGTCAAGCTGGACGTACGGGGCAATACCCTCTCCATCACCGGCGACACACTGGCCGTTGAACTGACAAAAAACCTGCTCCTTCAGCTTCACGCCATCCTGCAAAAAGGCTATCCCCTCTTCGCCGTTGATATCGATTACGCCCACAGAATCCTCTCGGAAAACAGTGCCACCAACCTGGAAAAGATCTTTCTGGACACCGTCTTTATCTCTTCAAAAAAAAGGGTTATCACGCCCAAAAGCATTGCCCAGAAGCACTATATTGATTCAATCCGTCAGTATGACATGGTTTTCGGCATCGGCCCTGCCGGTACCGGTAAAACCTATCTCGCCATGGCCATGGCCGTATCGGCATTGCTCGAAAAGAAAGTCAACCGGATTTCCCTGGCAAGACCGGCTGTGGAGGCCGGTGAAAAACTTGGATTTCTACCGGGAGATCTCGCAGAAAAGGTTAATCCTTATCTTAGACCACTCTATGATGCCCTTTTCGACATGATCGATTTTGACCGGGCGTCCGCCCTGATCCATAAAGGGGTGATCGAAGTGGCGCCTCTCGCCTTTATGCGTGGCCGGACCCTGAATGATTCCTTTGTCATTCTTGATGAAGCCCAGAATACCACCTCCGAACAGATGAAAATGTTTTTAACGAGGCTTGGATTTGGCTCAAAAGCGGTTATTACCGGGGATGTGACGCAGATCGACCTTCCACCGGACAAGACACCGGGCTTGGTGGAAGCCGAAAGAATTTTAAAGAATATTGAAGGAATCCGCTTTGTCCATTTTTCAGAAATAGATGTCGTCAGACATCCGCTTGTCCAGGACGTGATCCGGGCTTACAATCATTTGGACCGCGAAAAAATAAAGGGCAGGNNCTGAAAGATAAATCGCGAAAACTCCGGATTATCCCAGAATTCGCCCGTAACACTCTTCTTCAAAAATGGGCTATTGTCGTCTGCCTGGGTCTCATCCTGTCGCTGCTTTTGAGCCCTCGAATTCATTTCAGCCGCCCTGATTATAAAGTTGGCATGATTGCCATTCATGATGTTAAAGCAGACCGCGACTTTCTTGTTGAAGACAGGGTATCGACCGAACAGAAGAAAATGGAGATCCTGGCAGATGTCAAAACCGTCTATGATTATGACAGCGACCTTCAGACCCAGACGGAAACAAACCTGAGCAAAGCTTTCTTGGCGATAGAGGAATCTTACCTGCGATTTGAAAATGAAAACGAATCCGAAAACCTTTCCGATGCGGCAAAGCGGCGCACTCTGATGCAGGCGCGAAGAGATTTCGAAAAATACCTGGGCATTACTTTAACGAATGACGAATTTGAAATCCTCCACCGCTATCATTTCTCGTCCTCTATCGCCAAGAAAATCTCCAAACTGATGGGCAGTATCATCCGCTTCGCATGGATCACCAACGTTACTTTTTTGAAGCAGGATCTGGAAAAGGGAATTATCATCCGTGATTTGAAAACCCTGAGTGAAAAGGAGATGAAGAATCTTGCCTCCATCCGCCACATGAATCATATGGAGGTTCTCCTGCTGAGGAAGGCCAATCAGTTGATGCGTTACGACAAGACCGATATTCGGAAGGTAGGCATTTCCCTGGCAAAAAAAATGATTCAGCCCAATCTGACGTTTAATAAAAGCGCCACGGATCTGAAAAAACAAACGGTTCTGGCTGGCGTGAAACCTGTGTATTATCAGGTCCAGACCAATGAAATGATCATCCGTGAAGGAGAGAAAATCCACCGGGATGATCTGAATAAGCTCGAGGCGTTCTACCGAATCAGGGGGGAACAAAAATTCTCCGATATTTATAATTTTCTCGGTATGTTCCTCACGATTCTATTCCTCGCTATCCTGCTCTATCTTTTATCCAGAAACTGGCTGAAGAAATCCAGGAACGTCAACATCGACATTCTGTTTCTCAGCGTTTCAGCCATCCTGCAAATCCTGCTTGTAAAATCCGGTATTTTCATATCGGAAGCCATTAACCGGGCCTTCCCTTTTATCCCAGTGGAGGCCTGCTTTTTTACAATCCCCTTTGCCGTCAGTGCGATGGTCGTGGGGGTCATGATCAACCGCAACATGGCCTTCATTTTTTCCATTTTTTCATCCGTTCTCATCAGTTTCCTCTTCGAGAACAAGGTAACGATCACACTGTTTTCATTCCTTGGCAGCATGACGGCCTGCTATCACATTGTTCATTGCCGAAAACGCTCCGCTTTTTTCAAAGCCGGCCTCTTTCTCGGTCTCATTAATATCGTTGTCATCATCTCACTGTCCATGCTGGCAGGAAACATTACCTTTCTAGATAGCCTCATTAAACTGGCTATGGGCTTTTTCGGAGGAATCCAAACAGGTATCATTGTTGCCGGCATTACCCCCCTATTCGAAACTCTCTTCAAATACACGACGGAGATCAAACTCCTGGAGCTGGCCAATCTCAATCAACCCATCTTTCAGCGAATGATCATTGAGGCTCCAGGTACTTACCACCATAGTATCGTTGTGGGTTCCATGGTCGAGACGGCTGCCGAAGCCATAGGCGCGAACTCCCTGCTGGTGAAAGTCAGCGCATACTATCATGATATCGGAAAAGTGAAAAAACCAAACTACTTCATTGAAAACCAGAGTAATGGAGAAAATAAGCACGATAAGCTGTCACCACGGATGAGTGCCCTCGTGATTATCTCACATATCAAAGACGGATGTGAACTGGCCAAGGAGGCGAAGCTTGGCACCGAAATTGTCAACATCATCAGAGAACACCACGGGAACAGCTTGGTCAGATACTTTTACGACAAGGCGAAAAAAGACGACGATGCCTCCATACGGGCTCTGCTGGAAAGCGATTTCCGTTATCCTGGACCAAAACCGCAAACCCGAGAGGCCGGCCTTGTGTTACTTGGCGATGTCATAGAGGCTTCATCCCGAATCTTGTCCAACCCAACACCATCAAGGATCAGAAATCTCGTCAAAGAAAGAATTGAAGGGGTTTTTATGGACGGTCAACTGGACGAATGTGAACTGACCTTGCGTGATTTGAATAGTATCTCGGAAACATTTACAAGGATTCTCACCGGTATTTTCCATCAACGGATCGATTACCCCATGCCGCATGTCCGGGAGATCAACGTGAAACCAATCCATTACTATGAAACCGCTTATCGAAAACAGGCAGAAAAAAGTAAAGCTTGACCTTCGCCGGGTTCGCCAGACCATCAATAAAGTCCAGAAATATCTTGGCTGCCAGGATAAGGAAATAAGCCTGCTGTTCGTCGACAATACAACAATCAAAGAGATTAACCGGCAATATCTCCGGCGGGATTATCCGACCAACGTCATCTCCTTTTCCCTGGAGGAAGGAGATTTCGGTCATATCAACCCTCAGATTCTCGGCGATATCGTGATTTCCACTGAACAGGCCCTTGAAGATGCCCGAAAGGGGAATCTTGACTTTGATGATGAGCTTGATTTTCTCTTGATTCACGGCCTGCTTCACCTTCTGGGCTATGATCATGAAGGGTCCGACGAAAGGCAAGCTGCAAAAATGAGAGATAAAGAGAATGAAATCTTCTCGAAGCTGAAGGGGTTTCTGATCGATATCCCCTGATTAGTTATTTCAAAACAATCACCTGACCGGGGTGGANNAGGCTGTCCCCCTTTTTCACGGTATAGACACTCCCTGCCGACTCACTGGCAACGTCTTTGGGTACGCTCTTTTTTTTCAGGGTTGTCTTTTTCTCCGTGCTTTCTGAGCGCTCCGGCTCTGCCTCTGATGCACCGGCCTGACCGACGATTTTAATGATCCGCCCCGTCTGAACCCCATTCCCCTTGATCCGGTTAATCCTCTTGATTTCTGAGGAGGTGGTATTGAAACGCTGGGCCAAAGATGACAGGGAATCCCCTTTTTTCACTTTGTAGCGGATGATTTGCCCATTGCCATTGACCTGGGTTTTGTTGTCTCTCTCAGGCTGCTGACGGGATGACCCTTTGGCATAGCGGATCGTGCGAACCGGCACTTTCAGGCGCTGCCCGACACGAGGACCTTTTTTACCGGACAGGTTATTGTAAGCCATCAGCGTACTGACAGAGATGTTGTATCGATGAGCGATGGAAGCCATCGTCTCCCCTCGCTTGACCTTATGGCGCTTGAAGCCACCTTTACCCGCAACTCTAACCAATTTTGGTTTTTCCCCCTGAGGAATGCTGTCGGCGACCTTGACCAATTTTTCCGCCATTTCCAAGGGCACCTTCAATTGATATTCCCGGTCAGGGGTCATCTTATGCCGGAGTTCGGTGTTTAGACTATTCAGGGTATCTTCAGGAATCTCAAGTGCCGTAGCGATATCCTGAAGTCGCATGTTTTTTTCGGTTTTGACTTCTTCAAAGGGGATTTCTTTTTCCAGTGGCTGGCCGAGATCCATACCGTATTTTACGGGATCCTTGATGATTTGAATGGTTGCCAGAAAACGCGGCACATAGCGTGCCGTTTCATAGGGCAACTGATGATAGAGGTCCCAGAACCGGTCCAGATAATTCAGATGCTGACCGGAAATTACTCGGAGTACCCTGCCTTCGCCGCAGTTGTAGGCAGCCAGGACGGTCAACCAATCGCCAAACATGTTATGCAGATCCTTCAGATAACCGATGGCGGCACGGGTTGACTTCTGTCCATCCATCCTTTCGTCAATCCATTCATCCCGGTTCAGTCCGTATTTATACCCCGTTGAGGGAATGAACTGCCAGAGACCCAGCGCGCGCGCGCGTGAGAGGGCAGAAATTTTGAAACCACTTTCCACCAGAGGGAGCCATGAGAGTTCTTCCGGTAAACCCGCCTTTTTAAGTTCTTTGACGATCATGGGACGGTAGAATCCGGACCGCCGATAGGCGGCAATAAAGGAATCCCTTTCAAAGCTTTGAAAACTGCGGATTTCTTTTTCCATGTCGGCATTCATGGTCATGGGAATTTCGCTGCGCTTCCCGACGGTTACGGTCTGTCTGGATGTATAAATGGCCAGAATGCGTTTTGATATAAGCAGGCGCAGATCGTCTTTTTGCCTGGCGATGGCTGGATCATCGTCTGTCTCAATAATGAGGGCATAGGCCTGATCCAGCAGATCCAGCGCGTTTTCAAGGTCACCTTTCTTCCAGTATTCCTCGGATTCCTCTAAAAGCGCCAGTGCCTCCTCCATGATATTCTGCTCTTCTTCCCGAACCTTTTTATTACCATTTGCTTCAGCAACCTCATTCGAAGATTCATGTTTCTTATCGATCTCAGCCTGAGTCAACTCGATTTCAGCATTACGGCTCTTTTCAGAACTCTCAATCAAGCTGGAAAAGATATTGCCCAACATAGACTGCCCATAAACATCGGGCAGGGAAATTAACGGATTGGAAATGAGAAAGGAAAAAAGGAAAGACAGACAAGCGATACATACTATTTTGAATTTCGACACGGTTGCGAACTCCTTTAAAAAATTTCTTGAAACAGCCCGGAAGTTTCTATAGCACAGGTGTTCTTTTTCCCAAAGCTAAAATTGAGGTAACGCGGACATTACTAAGCAGTCGACATCAGATAGGCCTCAATAAAGTCATCAATGTCGCCATCCAGGACGCGGCCGACGTTTCCCACTTCCAGATTGGTCCGATGATCCTTAATCATCTTGTAGGGATGGAGCACATAGGAGCGGATCTGGCTTCCCCAAGCGATGTCTTTTTTTAACTTGTTCACTTCATCAAGCTTTGCGTTCTGCTCCTGAAGTTTCAGCTCATAGATGCGCGATTTTAAATACTTCATAGCCATGGCCTTGTTTTTATGCTGGGACCGTTCATTCTGGCATTGCACGACAATCCCCGTGGGAAAATGGGTGAGTCGGACGGCGGAATCGGTTTTATTGACGTGCTGTCCGCCCGCCCCGGTGGAGCGGTAAGTATCAATCCGGAGATCGCTTTCATCGATTTCCACGACAATCTCATCATCGACCTCGGGATAAACAAAGACGGAGGCAAAAGAAGTATGCCGTCTCCCACCGGCATCAAAGGGCGATATCCGGACCAATCGGTGGATGCCGATTTCCGCCTTGGCATAACCATAGGCATATTCTCCCTCCAGCGTCATGGAAACGCTCTTAACACCCGCTTCGTCCCCCGGCTGGTAATCGATAATGGTAGACTTAAACCCTCTTCGCTCCGCCCACCGCAGGTACATNNTTCCAGATCACGACCCACTTCCGTCAGGGCTGCTTCGTCATTTTCCTCCTTTGCCATCTCGTAGAGGATATCCAGATCGTCAGTGGTTTCTTTAAGTTTTTTCCAGTGACGAACGATGTTGTCCAGTCTTGTTTTCTTCTTCAGGACATCCCGGGCCTTTTCCGGCTCGTTCCAGAAATCCTCTCTGGCTGAATCTATTTCAAGCTCTTTAATACTGCCTTCCTTTTCAGGGATGTCAAAGGCATTCTCCGAGCCTTGAGATTCTTTTTTTCACATCACTGAGATTTTCCGGTAATCCTTCAATCATATCTTCTACCCCTCTTTTTAATTGAAATCACTAATATCAGGGTCAGACCCATCATGCAACCATAAACAAAAAGATCCCCATAGATCGAATAGAAACTTTTCATATCCATAAAGCGGATCGTCCCCTGGAGGGCTGCTTTTTCAAACAAACCGCTGCGGTTCACGATCTTGCCGGTGGGATCTATAATGGCGCTGATTCCCGTATTCGCCGCCCGGACCAGATAAAGCCGGTTCTCAACAGACCTGAAGACAGTCATGGATAGATGCTGATAAGGCGCCGAGGTGTTTCCGAACCAGGCATCATTGGTGATATTCACCAGCAGACCTGCACCCCTCTGCCGGTAAGTCCGGCCCGCTTCAGGCAGAATGCCTTCATAACAGATCATGACGCCCAGCTTCTGTTGATCTCCGTTTTTATATATCAGTAGAGGCTCATAACCCTTGCCGCTCCGAAAATCACCGATTCCCACCACCAGCTTGCTGATGAAAGGGAAGAAACGTCTCAAGGGCACATATTCCCCGTAGGGGACTAGATGAACCTTGTCATACTGGCCTGCGATCCTGCCGTCCGGAGAGAGCAAAAAAGCGCTGTTCAAGAAAACGGCATTGCGGCCCTCCATTCTGTAACTGGGACTGCCGAAAAGAAGCCAATTGTTCGTCTGTAGAGCCACAGAGACCACTTCCCGGTGCATGTCATCCCGATCCTGAAAAAAGAATGGGGCGGCGGTTTCCGGCCAGACGATTAAACCTTGCCCGACAGGAGCTGATTGCTGCGACAGGGAGGTATAAATGCGGATGGTCTCTTCCTGGAAAGCCTGATGCCACTTGATGTTCTGATCAATATTTCCCTGGATGAGGCTGACAGACATGGCTCCGGCCTTTTGGATTGATTTTTCGACTTCACCGGTTCGCAGCATCCCATAACCGAAAAGGGCCGCCATCAATGTGCAGCCGGCCATAACCTTTGCCACAACCCGTTTGTTCGGCACCCGACTGCCGGTGTTTGACTGTCCGATCCTGAGCACATCGAAAATGATGACATTGATGAAAACAATAATAAACGTCAACCCGAAAACACCGGTCATATCGGCTATCTGAATCAATGGCCTGTACAGATACTGGGAATAACCGAGGTTCTCCCAGGGTACTCCCGTGAGGAGATGGGATTTTACATACTCCAGGGAGGTCCATAACAGCGGCGCCGAAAAAACCAGGGGAATGCCCCTGCGGTTGAAATAGACGATACCGGCGGAAAACAGCGCCACGTAAAGGGCGAGATAGGCCGACAGCAGCAGCATGACGGCAATGCCCACGGCAACGGGGAGATAGCCGTAATTGACGACAACGAAGGTGATCCAGTAGAAGATCCCGATGTGCGCAGAAAACCCGGTGATGAAACCGGTGAGCAGCCCCTGGGTAAAACGCTTTTCCTGCAGGGCATAGAAAAGGGGAACGAAAGCCGTCCAGGCCAGGATTCCCGTACCAAACTTGGGGAAGGAAAGAAAGATCAGCGCGCCCGATAATAAAGCCCAGAAAAATGTCTTTTTATCAATCCCCAAGCCGCTTCCCTTTATTCTCAGATCTCTAGGCTATTCTGGTCACCAGACAGCCGCTTCATCTTGACCTTTTTGATACTACGTTCATCCGCAGATTCAACGATCATTTCAAAGTTTCCAATTTGAATGGTTTCTCCGGTTACGGGAATTTTTCTGATTTCATGAAGGATCAGCCCCCCCAGCGTCTCAAATTTTCCTTCCGGAAAGGCTACCCCGAAATGATCCTCGATTTTTTCGATTTCTGTTCTGCCGTCCACCAGGGTGTAACCATCGGGCATCTCCACAATTTCTCCATTCTTGACGTCATGCTCATCATGGATTTCGCCGACGATTTCTTCGATCAGGTCCTCCAGGGTTACCAGTCCTGATGTTCCTCCGTACTCGTCGATTACAATCGCCATATGGTACTTCCGCTGCTTTAACTCGTGCAGGAGGAGATGGGTATTCTTGGTTTCCGGAATATAATAGGGCTTTCTTAGAATCGAAAGGATATCGTTCTCGCTGACCGGCTTTAACCAGAATTTGAGGAGATCCTTCACGTTCAGGATACCGACGATATTATCGATGTTGCCGCTGTATACAGGCATCCGGGTATGACCATACCGGGTAATCAGATCGTTAATTTCTTCAATGGGTGTGTCACTCTGGATGGCCACCATCTCCGTCCGGGGAATCATGACTTCCCGGACGATCGTATCTCGGAATTCCAGGATGCTCTGGATCATTTCCCCGGATTGCGTATCGATGAGGCCGTTTTCCTCTCCGGCATCAATGATGGACTGAATTTCCTTTTCCAGATGGGAAGGATCCTTGGCCGAGAAAATCCCCTTGAGCTTCGATGTAATTGTTTTCCTTAAAATAGTTTACTCCTCTCTCATAATCCCCGCAGATACTCTGGCCGCAATTGCCGGTGGTCTCCGGACTGGATCACATGATGGATCATACGGACAGTCTTTTCCTTTTCTTCCGGCATCCTGGCCCGGATGGACAGGTAATTCGAGGCATGATTGGACGTAAAAAAGCAGTTTGTAAAATCCGAATGGGCGATCATGATCTCCAATTCCCTCAGGAAGCCGAAGGTATCGGGAAGAACAAATCGCCCGCTGATATAATCTTCATGCAGCGGTGTCCCTGGGACCACCATGACGGTAAGGGCGCCAACGTAATCAGGATCGATTTCCGTCAGAATTTTCGCTGTATCGAAGGCATGTGCGACGCTTTTTTCGATCCCGCCGATACCCAGCAACACCGTGACAGACAGGTTAATGCCGGCATTCTTGATCCGCCGCCCTGCTTCGGCGATCTGGGCATAGGTCGCCCCTTTATTGATCTTCTTCAGCAGGTCCTCATTTCCCGTCTCCACCCCCAGATAGACGATCTTCAAACCCAGTTTCCGTAATTGAACCAGATCTTCCGGGGTCTTCCGCAGGATACTCTTGGCGTTGGCATAGCACCCTACCCTCTTCATACTCCTGATATGCTTATGAATGGAGAAAAAAATCTCCACAAGCCTTGGTTGCGGGATAATCAGCGCATCGCCGTCACAGAGGAAAATCTTCTCCACGGAACGGTAATCGCTTGCCTCCAGGATATCTTCCTCGATCTCGGCAAATGACTTGATCCGGAATTTCTCACCCTTGTAGGTCGGGCAAAAAGTGCATTTATTATGGGAACACCCCACGGTTACCTGCAGCAGCAGGCTGTATGCCTCACTGGGGGGCCTGATGATCATGCCCTCGTATTTCATCGTTCTATTAAAATATCAGCCGCCACCGCGGCAGATATTCCTTTCTTTCGTTTTGTAAATGATTGCACAATTTATTACATGATGATTGAAAACACAAGGGCTACCTCTTCGACTCCCGTGCGATTCATCAATAAATAAAACGATATTAGCTACTTGGCAAAATTCTCTTTTTTACAAATCTCGTCAAGGAGTTGCTCTTTGTCACGGAAAGCGATTACGGATCGGATGGATTTAAGCAAGTTAAAAACGACGTTGCATTACCTGGGAGTGAAATCGTGAGAATCAATGGAAAATCATGACCTTTCGCTCATAGCATATTGAAAATTATCAGCGCCTAAAGAAGATTCAGGCCGCCGTCAAATCTGGTCACCCCGAATGCCCTGTTGAATTAATCAATCATCTTCTCATGGACACTCTCCTTTCTATTATGCTGCTGGCTTCGTTTCTTATGCGGCACTGAAGAAGATGACCATTTGACAACAGGTATTTTCTGTGGGATTGGCATCAACATATTATGGAAGTTGAAAACCTTTCTCCCGGAATAATCTCACGCAGGCATCTACTGCACCTGTATCGTAAAGCGCTCCTCTGTTCTTCTCAATTTCCTTCAGGGCCGCATCAATTCCCAGGGCGGGNNGCCACGGCCAGGATCCGTGACTCCAGGAGGGTTTCTTCTGCAATTAGCCCATTCGGATAACCCGAACCATCCATCCGCTCATGATGCTCCAGAACCATCCTCGCGATGGGCCAGGGAAAGTCAATATCCTTTAGGATGTCGTAACCGGATTGAGCATGGGTTTTGATGAGACTGAATT
>PMNM01000164.1:23805-24231 GCA_003161855.1 Syntrophaceae bacterium
CCCTCATAATAGAGAAGCTGTCCCTTTTCATCACGAATGGCGCGCATGGTGATGGAAATCCAGATTATGCTTCCATCCTTCCTGTAGAGCTGCGTTTCATAGTTCCTGACGAAGCCTTGCTCTTCAATTATCTGCCTGATCTTTGTACGGTCTTCAGGATCGACATAGAGCTGACGGGCGACGTCGGTTATGCCGCTCATGATTTCCTCCGGGGAAGCGTATCCAAATATCTTGGCCATGGCGGGATTGGCCATGATGATTCTTCCCCCCGGTGTTGACCGGTAAATCCCTTCCTGGGCNNTTCACCGAAAAGGATGTCTCCTTTCCTTTCAATATTGGTATAGGATTTCTCTCTTTCCGGTTCCGGATGGAGGGCCAGATCAATCAGGATCGACCGTCTTTCTCCATAAAAAGGCAGGGCATATT
>PMNM01000040.1:0-6070 GCA_003161855.1 Syntrophaceae bacterium
GGTCCATGGTCGTCAAACGGGGCAGGTTCGGCCCCTTCCTCGGCTGCTCCGGCTATCCTGAATGCAAGAACATCATGAAGACCAAAAAAGGTCCGGGCGGTGCCATCCAACCCCAGGAGGCCGAGGTGACGGATACCTCCTGCGATAAATGCGGCCGGCCCATGGTTGTCAAGCGGGGGCGCTTTGGCCGCTTTCTCGGCTGCTCCGGCTACCCCGAATGCAAGAATATCATGAAGATCAAGGCTTAGCGGTCAAAGCAGCAGGCACCCCTATTTTCCGATGACATCCGATTCCCCCATCATCATTATCGGCGGCGGTCTGGCCGGCTGTGAAGCAGCCTGGCAACTGTCCAGACGGGGATGCAAAGCGGTTCTTTACGACATGAAGCCGAAGCAGCTCTCCCCTGCTCACCAATCCCCCTATCTGGCGGAACTCGTCTGCAGCAATTCCCTGCGTGCCAACACCCTCGAAAATGCCGTGGGCCTCCTCAAAGAAGAGATGCGCATCCTGGATTCGCTGATCATGGAGGCGGCTGATGCCACGGCTGTCCCAGCCGGCAGGGCCCTGGCCGTTAACAGGACTGATTTCTCTCAATATATTGAAAACAGGCTCGCCTCACAGGACAAGTTGCACATCATCCGGGAAGAGGTCACAGAGATTTCTGGAAACGATCTGGTCATCATCGCAACCGGTCCGCTGACTTCCGATCTTCTGGCCCGGAGCATCGCCCGTCTGACTGGTTCGGACTCCCTTTACTTCTACGATGCCATCTCGCCCATCATTGACGCTGACTCCATTGATTTTGAAAATGTTTTCCGGGCATCGCGATATGATAGCGGCGAAGGGGATTACTTGAACTGCCCCCTAGAAAAAGAGGAATACGAATACTTCTGGAAGGCCTTGACAGAAGGGGAAGATGTCCCGCTCCGGCACTTTGAAGAGATGAAGTGTTTCGAAGGTTGCCTCCCCGTAGAAGTCATGGCCAGGCGGGGAATCCGGACCCTGACCTTTGGGCCCATGAAACCGGTCGGCCTCATCAGCCCGAAGACGGGCCGTCAGCCTTACGCGGTCGTCCAGCTCCGTCCTGAAAACCGTGCCCTGTCATTGTTTAACATGGTGGGGTTTCAGACCAAACTGACATGGCCGGAACAGCGGAGAATCTTTCAAATGATCCCGGGGCTGGGAAAAGCGGAATTTGTCCGGTATGGCAGCATCCACCGAAATACCTTTATTAATTCCCCTACCCTGCTAAAAAAAACCCTGCAATTGCACAGTCATGAAAATGTGTTTTTCGCCGGGCAGATCACGGGGGTCGAGGGATACGTGGAATCGGCCGCCATGGGGCTTCTGGCTGGCTTGAATGCTGCCTGCCTCGCGGCAGGAAAGGAAATTCCTCTGCCGCCGGAGACAACAGCCATGGGTTCCCTGGTGCATCATATTACCAATACGGACAGCAGGACCTTCCAGCCCATGAACGTCAATTTCGGCCTCTTTCCAACTCTTCCGGAAAAAGTAGCAAAAAAAAACCGGGGAAGGGCCTACGCCGAGCGTGCCCTCGCCGCCTTGAAAGAATGGAAAAATGAAAGCGCAGCATAAACCATGAAAGATGGGTTCGCTACTTGCAAACCATTTTTCATGATTTACGGGGTCGTCCGTTACTCCAGCATATCCTTGAGAAGAGGCATCATGCGGTTCATCGCCAGGCGCCCCTCTTCAATGGCCTCCGCGGCCCGATTGAATTCCAGCAAACCGATGTGGTTCAGACGGGGCGAGACCAGGACTTCAGGCGGCTCACCGGCAAGACGCTGCCTGGTGATCCGATCCTGCATGATGTTGATGGACATGGCAATCACTTCAAACAGGGAGGGCCCCCGGTCCTGCGACAATTGACCATAACGCTTGAAGATCGACAGATTCGTCTTGCGAAGCTTGCCGTTGAAAAAAGCTGCCAGCTTCCTCGGCAAGGTCAGGTCCTCCATTGGTTGATTTTCCGGGGGTCGTTGGTCTGGCATCCTGGTAAATCGACGCTTCCCCATGATATCCGAATTCAGATTGACAGCAATGACCACATCGGCGCCCATGGCGCGGCACAGCGATACGGGAACGGGATTGACCAGACCCCCATCCACCAGCCACTGTGCATTCTGCTGATGGGGGGTCAGAATCCCCGGGAGGGACATGCTGGCCCGGATGGCATCCATCAGGGAACCCTTCTGCAACCAGATCTCCTGGCCTGTCTTCAGATCCGTGGCCACCGCGGCAAAGGGAATCGACAAATCCTCAATGGCGGAATCAGATAGGTTTTCCCTGAAATAATTGATAATTTTCCCCCCTTCAATCAGGCCGGAGCGTGGCAGGGTCACGTCCATGAAACCCAGAATGTCCGCCCAGGTCAGTTCGCGGATCCATTGGTCCATCGGGTCCAGGAAATCGGCGGCATAAGCCCCGGCAACGACAGCCCCAATAGAAGTGCCGCAAACCAGATCGATCTTAATCCCCTCATCCTGTAAGCTCCGGATGACGCCGATATGCGCCCAGCCACGTGCGGAGCCACTCCCCAACGCAAGTCCTATCTTGACTGCCATGCATCCTCCTGATTAATATTCAAGCGATTGACCTCTTCCTGACAAAACGTGAAAAATAGTTCACAAAGGGCGAATCAAATGTTTTTCGCCGCTCGAGGAGAAAAGATAACGGTTTCATCTTCATCATGATGATTCCTGCGCCTCATGGAAGCGAAAAATATTTTTGAGCCGCTTTGAACCCATTTTTTGCAAGTTTTTGCTCACAGCACATGAAAAACTCCTTTCAGACGGAATACCCCATAAATGACTGGCATTTTATCGACAATCGATGATAATTTAAAGAACATTTTTCAACAGGCTCATGAAATCAATGACAACGGCCATGATCAAACAGCTGCTGACCAACCGGAATTTCATNNATGACCCTGTCAACGGTGGGCATTTCCAATGATATTTTCCGGTCTCCCCGGGACCTTGTTCTACCGACCCTGATCGGCACGGTCATGAGTTACCTGATCCTGGGCAGCGCCATTATTGGTATGAGCGCCCTGCTGATCAGGGATGAAACACTCTGGGTAGGATATGTCCTGATCGCCGCTGTTCCTCCGGCAGTTGCAGTGATTCCATTTGCCCATTTTCTGAAAGGGGATATTTCCTATTCCCTGATGGGCACGGTCGGTGCCTACCTCAGTGCCATGATCATTATGCCGTTGATGGCGCTGGGGCTACTGAAATCCATGCCTTTTGACCTTTGGAAACTCATTAAAATTATGCTTGAACTGATCATCCTGCCCCTTGCCGCTTCCAGGATTATTCTCTGGAAGGGATGGCAAAAGCGGATAGAACCTGTCCGTGGTGTGATCGTAGATTGGAGTTTTTTCCTTGTGCTTTACATCATTACCGGCCTGAACAGCGATATTTTGATCAGCCAACCCTTGTCGATCATCCCGGTGATCATCATCGCCTTCGCAAGTACGTTTCTCCTGGGATCTCTCATCGAAAAGGCGGGAATCCTTTTCCGTATCCGTAAAGACAAAATCACCAGCCTGGTTTTACTGGGCACTCTGAAAAATTATGGACTTTCCGGGGGACTGGCGCTAACTTTATTCAGCAGGGAAGCCTCCCTGCCTTCGGCTGTCTGCAGTATTTTTCTGATTCTATTCTATCTATGGCTGAACTTTCGAAAACGCCTGAAGGGAGGTGAATTATAAAAAAAGGCAAGCGCAAGATGTCTTATCGGCTCTTCATGAAGCCGCGATACCTGAATCGACTCACCCCCTGAGTCTTTTGAAAAAGGAGGAGCATGGCCATGATGGATTATCCTTTACTGTTGAGAACCTTCCTTTTAAGGGCAGCAAAATATTTTCCCAAGAAAGAAATAGTCTCTGTCTACCCCCATGAGATTTTCCGGTACACCTATGCCGATTATTTCAAAAGAACCTGCCAACTCGCCCACGCCCTCACCTCGCTGGGCATTCAAAGAGGGGATCGCGTTGCGAGCATAGCCTTGAATAGCCACAGGCATCTGGAACTTTACTTCGGCGTTCCCTGTACAGGGGCGACGCTTCATACCGTCAACTTTCGGCTGCCCATGCATCATCTTGTCTATGTTTTAAATCATGCCGAGGATAAAGTCATCTTCGTAGACGAAGATCTGCTGTTCTTCGTTGAACTGGTGAAAGACCAACTGAAGACCGTCAAACATTTTATTATCATGTCTCAATCCGGCACCATGCCGCAGACCAGCCTGTCACCGGTCTATCTTTATGATGAATGGATTTCTCAGTTCCCGGAAACCTATGATTTCCCCGAAAATCTCAGTGAATGGGACCCGGCACTGATCTGTTATACCTCGGCGACAACAGGAGATCCCAAAGGCGTCGTCTATACACACCGGGGGCTTGTATTACACAGCTATGCCGTTGGTGTAACCCTGCGCGGTTCGGAAGAGGATTGCATTCTCCACGTGGTTCCCATGTTCCATGCCAATGCCTGGGGGATTCCTTTCCTCGGAGTCGGACTCGGATGCAAACATATCCTTCCCGGCCGTGAGGTCCTCAATATGGAGCTCCTCTGCAGGATGATCGCCGACGAAAAGGTGACCTTCACCTGCGGTGTACCCACCATCTGGATGATGCTCTACCAATACCTGGAGAGCGGCGGCACCTACAACTTTTCCTCCCTCAAGTCCATCGCCTCCGGTGGTGCACCCTGTCCGCGTTTTCTCATGGAGGGTTTGAACGAAAAGTACGGGTTCCCCATTATCCAGGCTTACGGAATGACGGAAACCACCCCGCTTGCCCTTGCCGCAATTCCCAAAAGCTACATGGCTGATCTGCCGAAAGAGCAACTTTACGACGTCAAAACCAGTATCGGACTTCTTGCTCTCGGTCTTGAGATGAAAATCGCTAACGAAAGGGGCGAAGAAGTGAAAATGGACGGCAGGGAGTGGGGGGAAATCCTCCTCAAAGGACCCTGGATTGCCAAGGAATATGACCGGGATCCGGAGCGTTCAAAGCCGGTGTTTGAGGGCGGCTGGCTTCATACCGGCGACGTGGGAACCATCGATGAAGAGGGCTACGTCCGGCTTGTGGACCGAACCAAAGATCTCGTCAAGAGCGGTGGTGAATGGATTTCATCGGTAGATCTGGAAAATCTCATCATGGCCCATCCCAAGGTCATGGAAGCGGCGGTCATCGGCATTTCCCATCCGAAGTGGCAGGAACGGCCGCTGGGCTGCGTGGTTCTGAAGCCGGGGGAAACGGCCACCGCAGAGGATCTGAAGGATTTTCTCAAGAACAAAGTCAAGGCCGACTGGTGGATCCCCGATCAATTCGTCTTTCTGGACCAGATCCCGAAAACCAGTGTGGGCAAGTTCAGCAAGAAAGATCTCCGGGAGATGGTGGCCAGCGGAAAAATTGTCATTCCCGCAGAGTAATCCGGAGATTCTGTGATAAAGGGCCCGCGAGCGATGAATCAAATGTTTTTCGCCATTAAATGCATCAAGATAAGGGTTTATTTCTCATCACAGGGATGCCTGATCATCCCGGAAGCGAAGCCATTTTTTACAGATTATGCTTGGCTTTTATAAAAGTTCTCTTGCACATTAAAAAGAGATGATTATATTAACTATGTTTTCATCGTTTCATAAACAAAAAAACAGACAAGAAAGGAGACATCATGGCTATTCAATTACCCGATCTACCTTATGCAAAGGACGCCCTGGCGCCTGTCATTAACGCCAATACTCTGGAATTTCATTACGGCAAGCATCACCGGGCCTATGTGGACAATGCCAACAAAATGATCGCCGGATCGGATCTCGAAAAGGAAAGCCTGGAGGCCATCATCAGGAAAACAGCAGGTGATGCTTCCAAGGTCGGCATTTTCAACAACACCGCGCAGGTCTGGAATCATTCCTTCTACTGGCAGTGCCTGAAGCCGGGCGGTGGCGGAGCACCCACGGGGGCTGTTGCCGCTAAAATAAGAGCGGTCTGGGGCAGCTATGATAAGTTTGTGGAAGAGCTCAAAACAGCAGGAACCAC
>PMNM01000040.1:6119-6250 GCA_003161855.1 Syntrophaceae bacterium
AATATCGGTAAAGTGGATCGTATCGTACGCATTGCCATCGGACTGGCAATCGTTATCGCAGGTATTATCTATCAAAGCTGGTGGGGGGCGATCGGCATTGTGCCGCTTTTCACCGCCACGATACGATGGTG
>PMNM01000028.1:0-4068 GCA_003161855.1 Syntrophaceae bacterium
CTCCATCCATCCGCTCCTGAAGACCCTGAAGGGGCTGGAGTCAGGTGATCGCGTCGTTATGACGCTCGGCCATCCGCTGTGGACTACAGGAACGACAAACATGATGAGGGTGGAAACGTACTAGGGAGGACGGCATGGATATCGAGTGTCCACATTGCCATATCGAGTTCAAATTGGACGATATTGTGCACACGCTAAAAAAGGGCCATTTCAAGTGCCCTGTCTGCGGGAAAAAGATCCCGTCCCCTCTGCCCGAGCATCAGCAAAGCACCCCGCCCACCCCCATCGGTAAATACTTCGTGCCTGTTTTTATTCTTCTGGGAATTGTGGCTGCGTTCACCGCCACCCATTTCTTTATGTCGGCCGACAAGACACCGCCGCCGGCAAAGACCTTCGCTCCGGTGATGATACCGCCCAGTTCCGGTCCGCCCCCTGCCCAAGTAATCGCTGCCACCGCTCCCCAAGCCGCCCAACCGGCACCACAGACTCTGAACAAAATGCAGATTGTGGAACTGATTGCCGCCTCATTTCACAAAACCCATACCTATACGCTGCAGGGTGACTTCGTCTGTCTGGACATGGCCATCGACGTCTGGAACCAACTGAGAACATACGGCATCGAGGCGAAGATCATGGGAGGGAATATAAATGAAAACATCACCGCCTGGAACTACCGGCAACTTGTGAGGGAAAGTAATCACGCCTGGGTGGTTGCCAAACTGAGTCCAACAGAGAAGGTNNTATTTCAAAGGCATTGAATTTGATAATCCGGGCGAAATTAAACGATTTGATTCTCTCCGGAAGAAAGCAAATGACGTATGCCGGGATGCCAGTGAGTTGATCAAGGACTGGAATGAAAACGTCGCTGGAAAACAACAAAAATCCGAAGAAACTATCAAAAAGCAATCCCGAATGGAACAAAGAAACCAGGAATGCGAAAGAACCTTTGGCTATCTGGAAGAATTCAAATCACGGGCAATTTATTACTAGAGAAATCAGATATTCACCCTGACCGGCAGAATAACCGTTGTGATGCCCTCCCACTGTAGCCGCCTCTGGATGGCAAAGGCCGTCTCGTTGTGGAGAATTCTCTGAAAGGCATTCTCCTGGCGGAAGACCAGCTTTCCCGTAAAAACTGACGATTTAGGAAATTCCTGGACAATAGCCTGACAAAGGTTGGTCGCCGTCTCGACGACATCTGTTCCTACATCCATGCGATAATCAGCGGCGTACCCATAGGAACGGGCTAGTTTTACGTATCTAGCAAGTTGCTCGGCAATCGACGACTTTAGGGCCTCAATTTCCGATGCGCCCTTAAAGGCGCCGGAATCAATCTCCGCCACGGATACAAAGATGAAATTGCGATAGAGCTTGGGAAATTCCCGAAAAACGGAAAGCCAGGAGTGCAGGCCGAACCCGTTATAACCGCTTACCAGAATAATGGCCGTCCGTTCATTCGGATTAGGTGGCTCTTCATTAGGAATTTGCCCAGACGGAACTGAAGACATAATTTCCTCCAGTTGACGCACGCCTTTCCGTACTTTCCGGTAATGGAGCCGAATCAGATAACACAATCCAATCAGAGCTGACGTGATGACCAGTGTGACCCACCCCCCTTCGCTGAACTTCTCATAAATTGTTACGATCAATATAGTCACACAGAGAACCAAGCCAATGAGATGAATAACGATGTGCCTTGCCCAAGCCTTGTCTTTATTCCGGTTCTGGAAAAAAAACTTCGCCATACCGAATTGAGACAGGGAGAAGGTGAGAAAAACGTTGATTGAATACATGACAACGAGAGCCGATACTGAGCCATGTGTATAGAAAAGCACCGCCAGGGAAGCCGCTCCCATGAGGAGAACGCCGTTCTGCATGGTGAGTCGTTCCGAGAGGGCTGAAAAACGCCGGGGAAGCCAGGAATCAACAGCCATATTGGCCATAACCCTCGGTCCGTCAACGAAACCGGCCTGGGCACCGACCATAAGAAGAGCGCCTTCCGAAAGAAGAGTAACAAGAGCCAGGGTGCCCCCCAAGTACCAGCCGCTGAAGGTCCGGTCCGCCAGAATGGCATTCAGGGTTCTGCCCTCAACAGGTTTAATGGAAAATAGAGCATAACAAAACAGAAGGCCGGCAGCGGTCACGGCGAGTGATACAGCCAAATATACCATGGTGCGCTTACCCGTCTGCACCTTTGGCTCCCGCATGACATTCATGGCATTGGAAACGGCCTCAATTCCTGTATAGGTTCCACCGCCCATGGAAAATGCCCGCAAAAAAATCGCCATGATTCCTATAAAACCTATTGTCAAGAGATCTTGATGCACGCTTCCGCGGTATTTTCCCAAAACTGGTCCTATTTCACCCAAATGGGTTCCCAGACCATAGCCGATGAGGAGAATATGGGTGATTATAAATACGATGAATATTGGCGCGAGAAAAGTGATGGATTCTTTCACGCCACGGAGATTCATCAAAACGAGAAGGATAATCAACCCCACGACGAAAGGCATCTTGTAATGCAATAAGGCGTGGGGAAGGTAACTGAAGATGGCATCTCCACAGCAGGCAAGGGAAACGGTGATGGTCAGAATATAGTCCACCAGCAAGGCCGATCCGGCAATGACGCCTGCCTGGGCGTTGATGTTATGGGTGGCGACTATATACCCGCCGCCGCCGTAGGGAAAATGTTCAATGATGCGGGAATAGGCATAGGCAATAATGAACACCGTGAACGCTGTGGCAATGGCAATAAAGATGGCCAGGTATGTATGGGGCCCCAGAGCTTTAAATGCTTCTTCCGGCCCATAGGAGGACGATGACAAACCATCAGCACCCAGGCCGATCCACGCCAGAATCGGGATCAGGGAAATTTTGTGAAAGAGGGACGGCTCATTGATATTCCGCGGCGCGCCAATAAAACGGCGTCTGATGCGCTCAAAAAACGATTGTTGTGGCTTGTCATCATACATATTCATGCAATGGGATTGTCTATATGAACACCATCGGCGACGTATCCGCAAAGGAAACCATGTTTGTCGTTCAACTGTGTTCCCTTCTCGTCGTATATGCCGATCGCAAAGTGCCGGGCGACGATCTGCAAATGGACGGTCTTGCAATCCGCCATCTTAATCTGAATCGGTTTGCACATACTCGGCAATCCTTCTTCATTACTGCCCGAAATATTAAGTTCGTATTTCCCCGGTTCCACATCAATCGTATTGGTTTTCAGGGGCAGTACTGTACCCCTGTCTTGACCATTGAGTAAAATCGTATAATCGTCGTTGCGACTGAGATTTGAAAAAATGATTTTTGATGCCATAATATTCTATGAAAACAGTCCCTTAACCGTTTTTCTCTAATCGTTAATTTGTGTTTTTACCTTGCTTTGGGAGGAATTGCAAGAGGTTTGATACAACATGATTACGACGACGAAGTTGTGTAATTCCGGCAATTTTGGGGACAATATACTTAATTGAAAATCTTATAAACGGCTGCGGTGAATGGATGTCCTCAAGATGGTTTTCCACCGGCATTTTTAGAGAAAAAGCGCTTCCCTTAATAATTAATCGCGTTCCTTCAATTCCGACAAAGGGGTAAAAGGTATAGTTAATTCATAGATACCCCGGGACAAAACAGTCTGGACAGGGAAGGGCGACCTTTCATACACTTTCAACATTGCCTTATTGGTGGCCAGAACATCGGCGGTAAATCCCTGGATACCCTCCTCGCGAGCAGTGCGAATCAATAATTCAAAAAGATACGAAGCGATGCCTTTGNNCCGGAAATCTCGACAATGCCTACAATAGACATGACCAAATGGTAATTCACATTAACATATTCCTGCATCTTTTTATGAGGCATTGTCTTTACGGAAGTGAAGTATCGGGAATAGACCGCCTGATCTGAGAATCGATAGAATAAAAGGCGCATCATATCTTCATCAGAAGGTTTAATTGGCCGGAAACAAACCTTTAGGCCGTCTTTAAATTCATGGGAACAGCATACTTTAGAGGGATAAAGGGCTCCTGATTCGGGAAAATAGATCTGGTCGGCGTAAATCAATTT
>PMNM01000028.1:4117-4254 GCA_003161855.1 Syntrophaceae bacterium
GCCGCGCCCATAAAAAGTTCCTGCACATTTCCCGGACCGGCAGTTACATTCCCCTTGCCGGTATGCAGAGCAACATTTCCCGTCAGATCAATTTTTCTTGCCGGAAGAATGGCTATCATCCGGTCATTGCTGCCGAT
>PMNM01000191.1 GCA_003161855.1 Syntrophaceae bacterium
CCCCAGGACATTGAGGAAAAATGGCAGAAGGCCTGGGAAGAGAATAAAACCTTTCAAGTAACCGAAGATCCCCATCGAAAAAAATATTATCTTTTGGAGATGTTTCCCTATCCCTCCGGAAAGATTCATTTCGGCCATGTGAGAAATTATACCATTGGAGATGTGGTTGCCCGGTACAAAAAGATGAAGGGGTTCAATGTCCTGCACCCGATGGGCTGGGATTCGTTCGGCATGCCGGCGGAGAATGCGGCGATCGCCCATGGCACCCATCCGGCGATATGGACGAATGAGAATATTGCCTTCATGAAAAAACAGCTGAAACGGATGGGGTTCAGCTATGACTGGGATCGGGAAATCTCTACCTGTGAGCCCGAGTATTACCGCTGGGAGCAGCTGTACTTCCTCTGGATGTATGAAAAAGGCCTCGTCTATAAGAAAAGCTCAACGGTTAACTGGTGTTCCCAATGCCAGACCGTCCTTGCCAATGAGCAGGTGGAAGCAGGGCTCTGCTGGCGATGCGGCATGGAAATCGGGGAGAAATATCTGGATCAATGGTTTTTCAAAATTACCGCCTATGTAGAAGAATTGCTGGATTACTGCGACAAACTCCCGGGATGGCCGGAAAGGGTCCTGACCATGCAGAAGAACTGGATTGGTAAGAGTTATGGCTGTGAAATTACCTTTCCCATGGCGGATGGCGAGGGTGCCATCAAGGTTTTTACCACCCGGCAGGATACCATTTATGGCGCAACCTTTATGCTCGTGGCTGCCGAACATCCGCTGGTTATGGATCTGATGAAGGGGAAACCCAGGGAAAATGAAGTTCGGGCGTTTGTCGACAAGGTTAAGAAACAGGACAAAATGATGCGAACGTCTGAATACTATGAAAAGGAAGGGATATTCCTCGATGCCCATTGTTTGAATCCTGTGACCAATAAAAGGATGCCTATCTTTGCCGCCAATTTTGTGCTGGCCGACTATGGTACCGGCTGTGTCATGGCCGTGCCCACGCATGACCAGCGCGACTTTGAGTTTGCCCAGAAGTACAGCCTTCCGTTGATCGTGGTGATTCAGCCCCCGGATAAAACCCTGAATACCCAGACCATGAAGGAAGCCTATGTGGAAGAGGGAATTCTCGTGAATTCAGGACGTTTCGACGGCATGGAAAACATGAAAGCTCTGGATGTCATCGCCGCATACCTGGAATCGCTCGGTCGGGGAAAGAAAACAATCCAATACCGATTGCGGGACTGGGGTATTTCCCGGCAACGGTACTGGGGAGCCCCCATTCCGGTTATCAACTGCGAAAAGTGCGGAACCCTGCCGGTTCCCGAATCGGATCTTCCCGTTGTTCTCCCCCGGGATGTTGCATTCACGGGGGAAGGCGGCTCTCCTCTGGCCCGGCACGCGGCCTTTGTGAATACCTCCTGCCCGAACTGCCGGGGTCCGGCAAAAAGGGAGACGGACACGATGGATACCTTCGTTGAATCCTCCTGGTATTTTAATCGCTTCTGCTGTGCCCATGACTCTGAAAAGCCCGGTCTTAACCGGAAAAAGGTTGATTACTGGATGCCCGTGGATCAGTACATCGGTGGCATTGAACATGCCATCCTGCATCTCCTCTATTCAAGATTTTATACAAAAATGCTGCGCGATTTCGGAATCCTTGGTGTGGACGAACCCTTTACCAATCTCCTCACACAGGGAATGGTCTGCAAGGAAACCATGCGTTGCCCTGAACATGGGAATCTTTTTCCCGAGGAAGTGGTCGCTGGAAAGTGCAAGCATTGTCAGACGGAAATCATCATTGGTAAAACAGAGAAAATGTCCAAGTCTCTTAAAAATGTCGTTGATCCTGATTATCTGATTGATCGCTATGGCGCCGATACCGCCAGAATGTTCTGTCTTTTCGCCGCCCCTCCGGAAAAAGATCTGGAATGGAGCGATCAGGGTGTTGAGGGCTCATTCCGTTTTCTCAACCGGACTTGGCGCATCATTGTAGATTACCTGGATGATATCAGGGATGTTGAGGCCTGCAAAGATCAGCAGGAAGACCTGGAAGACGAATTGAAGAACCTGAGGCGTAAGACCCATCAGACGATCCGGAAAGTCACCAGCGATATTGAAGATCGCTTTCATTTCAATACCGCCATCAGTGCCGTCATGGAACTGGTCAATATGCTTTACCAGGTCAATCGTCCTGAAAAGAAGGACAAAAANNTCATGCTGGGCAATGATCAGAATCTTGCGGAGGCGGCCTGGCCTGTTTACAACCAGGCGGTGGCCTCGGAAGAACAGATTACCATCGTCATTCAAATCAACGGAAAGGTCAGAAGCAGAATGATGGTCCCCGTTGATGAAGAAGTCGATAAGATCAAAGCCCTGGCCATGGCCGATGAAAAGATTGCCAGGATGCTCACCGGCAAAGAGGTCCTGAAAGAAATCTATGTTCCTCAAAAACTGGTCAACATTGTCGTGAAAGGATAAGGTTGTTTGCCATGGCTGGAAAAACTTCGACGGTCACCATTCTCTTAATCTTCATTTTTATAACGGTTGCCTGTGGTTACAGTTTAAAACCGGGCGGGGAATACATCGACAAAGACATTCAAAATGTCTTTGTCGATGTATTTGCCAATAAGACGAGTGAGGCCAATATTGAAAACACCTTCCGGACGGCTTTTATCGATCAGTTCATTCAGGGAAAAAGGTTCAGGATCGTGGACAGTCAGGACCGGGCGGACGCCCTGTTCAAGGGAAGCATCGATAACCTCTCCAGCGCTCCTCTTTCGTACAAGACAACAAACCTTGCGGCGGAAGAGCGTTTTACCCTTACCCTGTCCCTAACCTTTGAGCAGCGTGTCAACAAAAAGATCATCTGGTCCTATCCGGGCATTTCATCCATTCAAGATTATCTTGTGAGTACCGACCCGGCGGTGACTCAGACCAACAAACAGAATGCCTTCGTCAAGCTGTCCAACGATACAGCTGAGAGGGCATACCGGTTGATGATGTCTGGTTTCTAGGGTAAAAACAAGGGGAAAGAAAACAGGAATCTCACACATGACCCCGGCTTTAAGCCTTCAGAGTATTCATCTTTTTCGTTAATCTGGATATCTTGCGGGACGCGGTTTTCTTATGAAAGACGCCCTTCGCTGCTGCTTTGGTGATAANNCTTCTCTTGATCGCGGATTGATGTGTGGCCAAAAAAATCCTCCTTTGCTGATCTGTATTTCAGACAGGGGCGTTCTTGTATATGAATTTCCGGATCATGTCAAGCCTAAATTGACAGAATATTTCATTCTTTCTCTTCATGCATCCTTTCAAAAGCCGTTAGGGAGATTAACGTCATCCTTGACTTTAACCGGATGATTTCCTATCTTGAACCAGAGTTCTTAAAAAAATCTTTATGTACAGGGATGGCGAGGCATGAAACCCGGATCAGGCGTTACCATCGTTGAGGTCGGGCCGCGGGACGGACTCCAGAATCTTACCACCCAGGTGAAAACGGAAGATAAGGTGCGTCTGATCGAATGGCTGGCTGCCAGCGGTCTGCGAGAAATCCAGATCGGCGCTTTCGTCAACCCGGGAGCCATTCCCCAGTTCCGGGACATAAAAGAGGTCGCCGCCTGCGTCCGGGATCTCCCCGGCGTCACCCTGACCGCGCTGGTTCCGAACCTCCGGGGTGCACAGACTGCTTTCGAAAGCGGCATCCGGAAACTCATTTTTTTCTTTTCCATCAGCCGGTCTCACAATCTGATCAATGTTCAGCAGACGACGGCCGCTTCTCTCGAAACACTGGCGTCGATCATGAAAATCTTTTCAACCCATCCTGATACAACCATTTGTGCCGCTCTGGCCACAGTTTTCGGGTGTCCCTTCGAAGGATTCTTTCCGACGGATGCCATTCTCCGATATGTGGAGGCGGTAGCCGACATGGGCATCACGGAGGTGACCCTTTGCGACACCGTCGGTTTCGGTAATCCCGGACAGGTTGAAGAGATCACCCGCGCCTGCATGGAAAAATTTCCTGAAGTGACTTTCGGCGTCCATTTACACAATACGAGGGGGCTGGGACTCGCCAATGCCCTCAAGGCTTATGAAACCGGGATAAGGATTTTTGACGCAGCCGTCGGCGGGCTGGGAGGGTGTCCCTTTGCCCCGGGGGCCTCGGGCAATATCGCGACGGAGGATATTGTCTTCATGTTCAATCAAATGGGTGTTGAAACGGGGGTCCACCTCGAGAAGCTGCTGGATGCGACGCAGTATCTGCAGGACATTCTTCCCGACATGCCGCTGACCAGTGCCCTTTTCCATGCCGGGCTTCCGAAGCGGATTGATGGCAACGGATTTCCACGGCTCAAAGAACGACCATGAAATAAACGCCGGAAAGGAAGTGGCATATAATGCTGGACAGAGAAAAGACGGCCCTCATCGTCGTAGACATCCAGGGCAACCTCGCCCAAGCCATGAGTGAAAAGGAACTCCTCTTCGAAAACGTGGAGAAGATCATCCGGGGTGTGCAGGTATTCGGCATTCCCGTTCTGGTGACCGAGCAGGTTAAACTGGGGCCGACGATTCCTGCCTTGGCACGGTACCTGGAAGGTGTGAAGCCCATTGTGAAGGATAGCTTCAGCTGCTGTGGCGACGAGCGGTTCATGAAAGAACTGACGGCTTTGAACCGCAGGCAGATTCTGATGACGGGAATTGAGGCCCATGTCTGTGCCTACCAGACAACGATGGATCTACTCGAAAAGGGCTATGAAGTTCACCTGGTGGCGGATGCCGTTTCCTCGCGAACCATACGGAACCGGGAGATCGGCATCCAGAAGCTGAAAGACAGCGGCGCCATCCTCACCAGCACGGAGATGGCACTGTTCGAACTGCTGAAAACTGCCGGGGATCCGAAGTTCAAGGAGATTTTCAAGATTGTAAAATAAAACAGAGGACCCGCTCCTGTTGAGCGGGTCCCCTGTTTGCTGATCGTTATCATCACCACTGCCCTTACTCGTTGATAA
>PMNM01000113.1 GCA_003161855.1 Syntrophaceae bacterium
GCTTCAGGACTGAGTTTATTGACTGGGATTTTATGGATAGACATTATCCTCATTTAATCTTTACATAAAGGAAGGGGTCGCAAATGGATAAGACTTGCAACCCCTTGATTTATTGGTGGGCCGTGTGAGGATTGAACTCACGACCAACGGATTAAAAGTCCGCTGCTCTACCTCTGAGCTAACGGCCCATGAACTATCATGTTTGAAAGGCTTGCCGTCTTAAAACAAGTCCCTCTGCTTGTCAAGAAGAAAGCAATCAGTCGCTGAAAGGATTTTTCAGAACGATGGTACTTTCTCTGCCCGCTCCGACAGAGACGAGCGTCAGCGGGATACCCGCCAGCATTTCGAGCCGTTCCACATAACGTCTGGCGTTTTTGGGGAGGTCGCTGATCAGCTTGGCATGGCTGATATCCTCGGTCCATCCGTCCAATTCCTGGTAAACCGGCTGACATTCCGACAAAATGCGAAGGTTCGGGGGAACAGATTCGGTAAATTCCTCACCGGCGTGGTTTTTGTAGCCTACGCAGATTTTCAATTTTTCAATCCCGGTCAGAACGTCTAGTTTTGTCACGGCAATACCCGTGATACCGGATACGCGGATGGATTGCTTGACGAGGACCATATCCAGCCAGCCACAGCGTCGCTTTCTGCCGGTTGTGGCACCGAATTCCTGTCCCATGTTCTGGATTCTCTGGCCGATTTCACAGGTTAATTCTGTAACGAAAGGGCCCTCTCCAACCCGCGTTGTATAGGCCTTACAAATTCCAACCACTGCGCCGATCGCCAGCGGACCGATACCGGTTCCACAACTGGCGTTGCCGGCGACGGTATTGGACGAGGTCACATAGGGAAAGGTGCCGTGATCAATGTCAAGGTGGCACCCCTGGGCTCCCTCAAAGAGGATTTTCTTTCCCATTCTCATCTCTCTTTCCATAATAAGGGAGGTATTCGCCACATGGGGTTCGAGCCTCTCAGCATAGACCCGGTATTCATCATAGATCTGCTGTTCGTCCAGGGGAGCTTCCCCGAAGAGCTTGGTCAGGAAGAAGTTCTTCTCCTCCACATTGCTCTTTAATTTTTCGCGGAATATCATATCATCCAGGAGATCACAGAACCGGATGCCGACCCTGGCCACCTTGTCTTCATAGGCAGGTCCGATGCCCCGGCCGGTTGTCCCGATCTTCTTGCCAGTTTTACGGGATTCCCGTGCCATATCGAGGCTGCGGTGGTAAGGCATGATCAGGTGGGCATTTTCGCTGACCAGAAGTTTCGTATCGGCGGGAAATAGCGACCGGCTTTGCAGACGGTCGATCTCCTGAACCATAACGGCAGGATCGACAACAACACCGTTACCGATAATACAAATCTTATGGTCATGCAGGATGCCGGAGGGAATCAGATGGAGAATGGTCTGCTCCCCATTGACGACAAGGGTGTGACCCGCATTGTTTCCCCCTTGAAATCTTGCGATCACATCCGCATCTTCCGCATACAGATCGACAACCTTTCCTTTGCCTTCATCACCCCACTGGGTTCCAACCACCACGACGTTTGTCATGAAAAATCCTCCCTATTGTCCGTTGAAGAAAACCGCTACATTTCCAGTTGAATGACTGAAATCACATGAGGCAGCTTACGCAGTTTATCCAGCACCGTTTCGGGTACGATGCTGTCCGTACTCAGGACAACGAGGGCCTGATTGTCAACCTGATCACGGCTGAGATGAAGTCTCGCGATGTTGACGTTATTTTGTCCGAGTGTCGTCCCGATGTTGCCGATGACGCCGGGGCGGTCATAGTTGGAAAGGACCAGCATGTAACCTTCCGGAACCACTTCCAGCGTGAATTTATCAATCTGGACGATGCGGGGATCCTGGCGCCCGAAGAGCGCTCCCGCCGCATAAAAAGTTCCCTTGGATGTCTTGAGGGTCAGTGCGATCATGCTGGTATAGTCTCCCACCTCGCTGCTTTTTGATTCAACGACTTTGATCCCCCGTTCCTTGGCCACAACCGGGGCGTTGATATAGTTGATGGAGTCCTTGAGGACGGGCGTCAAAAGCCCTTTCAAGAGGGAAATNNCCGGAGACCACCTGGGCCTCAAACTTGCCGAGTTTTTCCGCCAGGTCGAGATAGGGCTGGATCACGTGCAACAGCTCGGCGCTCACGGAGGGGAAGTTAACGGCATTGCGGATTTCTCCCTTGGTCAGGTAATCGGCAATCTGTTCGGCAATGGCGATGGCCACGTTGATCTGGGCTTCATTGGTAGAGGCACCCAGATGGGGGGTGCAGATTACATTCTCCAGGGCGACGAGCTCTTTGTTCTTGGTCGGTTCTTCATCAAAAACGTCCAGCGCGGCGCCGGCGACCTTTCCGGAGACGATGGCATCGTAAAGATCCTTTTCACTGACAATCCCGCCACGGGCGCAGTTGATAATATAGACGCCCTTTTTCATCTTGGCAAAGGCACCCTTATTGATGATGTCTTTTGTTTCCTTGGTCATGGGGGTATGGACGGAGATGAAGTCGGAGTTTTTCAACAGTTCGTCCAGACTGACCAGACCGATACCGATCTTTTCGGCCGCTTCCGGGGAGATAAAGGGATCATAGGCGATCACATTCATCTTGAGACCCTGAGCCCGGTCGGCGACAATGCTTCCCACCCGGCCGATCCCGATGATTCCAAGGGTCTTGTTAAAGATTTCATTGCCCATGAATTTGTTCTTCTCCCATTTTCCCGCTTTCATGGATCCCGTGGCCTGGGGAATTTTTCTGGACAGGGACAGCATCATGGCGATGGCATGCTCGCCGGTGGTGATGGTATTGCCGCCGGGCGTGTTCATGACGACGATGCCCCTTTTGCTGGCGTTGATAATATCCACATTATCGAGACCGGCACCCGCCCGTCCGATGACTTTAAGATTTTCGGCGCTGTCAATAATGGACTGCGTTACCTTGGTGGCGCTGCGGATCACCAGTCCATCGTATTCCTTGATCACACCTTTCAGTTCGTCCGGGGTCAGGTTCGTCATCACGTCGACTTCAATCCCCGGTGTGTTTTTCAATACATTGATCCCTTCGGCGGACAGGGAATCACTGACCAGTACCTTTTTCATGAAACGATTCTCCTTTAATGATTTTACTTTTACAGCTCTGCAACTTTTTGACGGTAAATCTTTTCCAGTTCGGCGACAGCCGCTTTGATGTCTGCAGCCTCAATCGTGGGACCGCACCAGAAACGGAAGCCCGGCGGGGCATCCTTGTATGAGCCGACATCATGGGCCGCATTTTTCTTGCTCAGGACGCCGGCGATTCCTTTCAGAAATTTCGCTTGGTTGTCTTTTGGCAGAGCTTTCACTTTTTCACTGGTGACCGTCAGGCAGACAGAGGTATTCGACCGGATGTCCCTGGATTCGGCCAGAAAATTGACCCAGTCGTTTTTTTCAACCCATTCCTCAATCATCTTCAGGTTAGCCTGGCTTCTTTGGAAAAGCCCCTCCAGGCCGATTTCGCCAGCCCACTTGAGCGCATCGAGATAATCTTCAACGCAGAGCATGGACGGGGTATTGATGGTTTCGCCCTCAAAGATTCCCTTGTTGATGGTGCCGCCTTTTTTCATGCGAAAGATCTTGGGTAGCGGCCAGGCGGGATCATAGGTTTCAATCCGGGTAATAGCTCTGGGGCTCAAAATCAGCATGCCGTGCGCTGCCTCGCCGCCCAGGCATTTCTGCCAGGAGAAGGTCAGGACATCGACTTTCGTCCAGTCAATAGGCATGGCGAAGGCCGCACTGGTTGCGTCACAGAGTGATAAGCCGGCCCGGTCGGAAGGAATCCAGTCCCAATCGGGGATTTTTACACCACTGGTGGTGCCATTGGCCACAAAGATAACATCACTGTTCCAGTTCACTGCTTTTAAATCGGGAATTTTCCCGTAATCGGCTTTCAGGATCATTGGGTTCAATTTAAGCTGTTTCGATACATCCGTAGCCCATCCCTCGGAGAAACTCTCCCAGACCAAGACGGTGACAGGTCTCGCCCCCAAGAAGGTCCACAGGGCCGCTTCAAAAGCGCCGGTATCTGATCCCGGGAAGATCCCCACGAGATAATTTTCCGGAATCTGAAGGATTTTCCTGGTTTCCGTGATCGCCCTGACCAGTTTTTCCTTACCCAGAGCCGAGCGATGGGATCTTCCGACGGCTGCGTCCTTTAAGGCATCAAGACGCCATTGGGGCCTTTTGCTGCAGGGGCCGGAACTGAAATTAGGGTTGTGCATAAGGATTTCCTCTCCTACTTTTTTCAAAGACGTAATTTATAGCAACATTAAAATGTTTTCTCAAGACATTTTCGTGTTTCGTATTGACGGCCTTTCAAAAAAATGACATGTTATATTTAATGAAAGCGCTGCGTGGGGCAAGCCGTTGAAAAAGATAAAAACACTGTTTTTTTGCCAGAATTGCGGCCATCAGTCTACAAAATGGCTGGGCAAATGCCCCTCCTGCCAGCAGTGGAATCAATTCGTCGAAGAAGAAATCCGTTCCAGCGATCCCGGTGCACGCCTGGAGCTGCAACTGAATGAGTTGCCACAATCCATTGCCGCCATTACGGCGGATGAAAAAGACCGGATGACAACGGGCATTGCCGAGTTGGACCGGGTGCTGGGGGGTGGTATTGTGGGAGGATCCGCCGTTCTGGTGGGGGGGGATCCGGGCATCGGAAAATCAACACTGCTCCTGCAAATGCTCCAGAATCTTGCCGAAAATGGATCAAAAGTTCTCTATATTTCCGGGGAAGAATCGGCAAAGCAGATCAAGCTCCGGGGAAAGCGGATCGGGGCCGCCTCGCCCAACCTCTTGATTCTCGTTGAAATCGCCCTCGAAAGCATGATCCAGCATATCAAGAGCCTTGCACCGCAGGCTGTGGTCATCGATTCGATTCAGACCGTCTATTCGTCCGCTCTCTCTTCCGCCCCGGGCAGTGTCGGCCAGGTGCGTGAGGCATCGGCACAGCTCATTCTCCTGTCAAAAAAGACGGGCATCCCCGTTTTTTTGGTGGGTCATGTCACCAAGGACGGTTCCATCGCCGGCCCGAAGGTGCTGGAGCACATGGTAGATACGGTCCTCTATTTTGAAGGAGATTCGGGCCACGCCTACCGGATCATCCGCGGGATGAAAAACCGGTTCGGTCCAACCAATGAGATTGGTGTCTTTGAGATGCGGGATAACGGGCTCCAGGAGGTATCGAATCCATCAGCCTTTTTCCTGTCAGAAAGACCGGAGGGGGCAGCCGGTTCCGTGGTGGTACCGAGCATGGAAGGCACGCGGCCCATTCTCATTGAAATTCAGTCACTGGCCAGTCCAACCAATTTCGGGATGCCCAGGAGGACGGCCATCGGAGTCGATCACAACCGGGTTTCTCTGCTTGTGGCCGTGATGGATAAGATCTGCGGTCTGCATCTCAGTAATCATGATATTTTCATCAATGTTGCCGGCGGGGTCAAAGTGGATGAGCCGGCGATCGACTTGGGAATCGTGTCTTCCCTGGCCTCCAGTTTTCTTGACCGGCCAGTGGATGCGAAGACCGTCGTTTTCGGTGAGGTGGGACTCACCGGTGAGGTCCGGGGAATCTCCCAGATGGATATCCGGATCAAGGAGGCGGCCCGGATGGGGTTCAACCGCTGTATCCTTCCCAAAACCCTTGCGCGGGATGTTTCGGTCGGATCAAAAATGAATCTCATAAAAATCAGTAATTTGAGAGAACTTTTAGCGCATCTTTTTTAGAATGTGGAATCTCAACCCTAGACAAGGTTCGAAAAATATCATGGCTCTGTCCGCAGAGGAGGTGAATGGGTATGTTTGGAAGTATCGGAATGCCGGAATTGATTATCATCCTGGTCATTGCGTTGATTTTCTTTGGGCCGGGAAAGCTTCCTGAACTGGGAAACACCATCGGCAAGGCGATCAGGGGCTTCAAAAAGGCCATGGATGAGCCGGAAAAGAAGCCGGATGACGCGCCAGACACTCAAAAAATCAGTGATAAAAAAGAGTAAGATCCATAAAATATTTTATTTTGGAGGTGAGGACCATGTCGACTCTGCTGGAGATGTTGGGATGCCGTTATCCTGTGATTCAGGGGCCGATTGCGGCGCTGAACAGCCCGAAGATGATCGCCGCCATCTGCGAAGCCGGTGCCTTTGGAATGCTGGCCCTGGGATTCAGCAATCCCGATGAGGCAAAGCGTCTGGTCGGTGAGGTCAGGGCGTTGACGGCTAAACCCTTCGGGGCAAACCTGATGATTATGAATCCGGCCAATCCAAAAATTCTCGAGATCCTGGCTGAGGCCGGTGTGAAAACGGTGACTACCTCTGCCGGTTCTCCAAAAAGCATTTATCCGCAAATCCACGCGCTGGGTATGAAAGGGCTTCATTCGGTTCTGTCTCTTTCTTATGCCGTCAAGGCAGAAGAGGCAGGTGTCGACGGGTTGTGTGTTTCCGGATTGGAGGCGGGCGGGCTTCGGTCAACCGGACCGGAATCGACAACCATGGTCCTGATTCCTCTGGTGGCTGATCATGTCAAGATCCCGGTTGCTGCTGCGGGGGGTATTGCCGATTCACGGGGCTACCGCGCCGCTCTGGCCCTCGGTGCCCAGGGGGTGCAAATCGGCACGGCTTTTATCGTCTGCGAGGAAAGCCCTGCCCCGAAGGCATGGAAAGAAGCCATTCTCAAATGCAGCGACGGCAGCACGGTCCTGCTGCCGCTGGGCAACATGAACATGAGAGTCATCATGAATCCCAAAGTTATGGACGAACTCCGTAATCCGGAAGTCGACCCGGCCCATGTGTACAATCTCATGAATGCCCCGGAGGCCTGGACGAAGGGAAATTTTGATCTTTTTCCGGCCGGTGCGGGACAGGTCAGCGCGCTCCTCAAAGAGGTCAAACCTGTCAGGGCATTCATCGAAGCGATGGTTTCTACAACCTGAATATCTGCGAGGTTATGATGATCAGATCACTCCATGAGGTATCCAAACTGGCCAAAGAAAAAGGTCCCAAAAAACTGGCGGTCCTTGCCCCCGAAGACGGGGAATTCATGATGGCCGTAAAAGAAGGATGGGAGAGGAAATACATCGAACCTGTCCTCATCGGCCACCCCGAAAAGATGAAAAAAATCGCCGCGGAAGTGGGATTTGACATCAGCCGGGTCGAACAGATCTTCGAGGCGGACCGACAGGTGGTTGCCAATCTGGGTACGGCCATGCTTTTTGCCGGGAGTGTGGATATGGCCAGTAAGGGCCAAATTCCCACTTCTTTTATTTATCGTGCCATCATCCGGGAAGAGGCCAGAGCCGGAACTGGACGAACGGTCAGCGTCGTTTCCCTCTGGGAGATTCCGGAGCTCAACCGTTTCATCGCCTTTACGGACACCGGCGTCAACATCAAACCGGATGATAAGGCAAAAGCGGAGGTCATCAGAAACGCCGTCTTTGTCTTTCATGTCCTGGGATATCCCAGACCGAAGATTGCTGTCCTTTCCGGACTGCGGGAAATNNTGTCCAGAATGCCCGATATTCTGCTCGTGCCGAACCTGGATACGGGGAATGTCCTGGTTAAACTTGATTTTTTTCTGCCGGTGCACAGACGTTCACTGGTCGTGACCTCAAAGGGACCCTTCCTGATTCCGTCGCGTTCTGATTTCTGCGATTCCATTCTGGGTGAGATCGCCATGGGCGTGGTGGTGGCGGAGAGAATGAAAGGGGGAATATGGTCATGATCGGTACTTTTCCAGAAATCATCGCGGCAGCAAAAAAACGGACATCCAGAAAGCGGGTTGTTTTACCCTCCCCGGACCGGCAACAGATCGATATCATGGGCAAAGCTGTGGCAATAAATTTAATTTTTCCTGTCCTGATCGGAGACGGGAAAAAGATCGAGGGCCTGGTGAAAGCGGTGCCGCTTCTGTCCGGAGATCACGAAATAATCGATGAGAGAGATCAAAGCCGAAGCCTGTCAAGAGCCATCGGCATGATCAAAGAAAATCAAGCAGATATATTGATGCAGGGGGGCATTGAGCCGCAAACCTTCGTCCATGCCGTTCTGGATACAAAAAACGGCTTGCTGAGCAGTAAACTGGCCAGTTTTGTTTCCGTCTTTCAGTTGCTGAAGCGGGATAAACTGATTTTGGTTACGGACACCTATATCAACAACACGCCTTCTCTTCCGGACAAACAGATGATTCTGGAAAATGCCCTCCGGCTGGCCGGCATCCTGGAAATCGCCTCCCCCAGGGTGGCCGTACTGGCCGCAATCGAGCAGGTCAACCCCGGTATTCCGTCCACACTGGATGCCGCCATTCTCGCCAAGATGGGGGAAAGAAAACAATTCGGCGATGTCATGGTCGAGGGACCCTTGGATATTGACTGCGCCCTGAACCAGGAGGCGGCGGCCCGGAAGGGTGTCAACAGTATCGTGACGGGAAATGTGGATATCTATCTCACCCCGGAGATCGATACGGGTTATGCCCTGGCACAATTGCTTGTTTTTATCGGGAGAATGCAGATGGCAGGGGTTTTGATGGGGACGGCCAGGCCGGTGATTCTGGATTTACCCTTTGTTTCCGTCGAAAACAAAATCGTTGAGATTGCCCTGGCCGTGCTGATGGCCGAAAGGGAAGGCAGCCATGAATAAAGAATATTGTTTGCTTGCCATCAATGTGGGATCAACATCAACCAAGATTGCCTTTTTTAGAGAGACTCATGCGGTGGTCAGTGAAACGATCCGGTACAGCAGCGAAGAACTGGCCCGTTACGCGGGACTCCGGGATCAGCTGTCTCTCCGAACGGATGACCTTCTGCANNCGGGGAGGATTGGGCAAGCCGGGCCCGGCCGGAGCCTACAAAATCGATGCCCCGATGTGCGAGGACCTGCTTGAGGGCAAATATGGCAAACACCCCTCGGCGCTGGGGCCGGCTATGGTTCGGGACATCGCCGGAAAATACAATAAACCGGCGATCATTATCGATCCGCCGAGCACCGATGAATTTCAACCCTGGGCAAGAATTTCCGGTCTGCCCGAACTGGAAAGAAAAAGCGCCTTCCATGCCCTGAATCAGAAGGCCGCGGCGAGAAGGGTTGCCGGGGAAATGGGTAAAAAATATGAAGACCTGAATCTGGTTGTTGCCCACCTGGGTGGAGGGATCACCATAGGCGCTCATCATAACGGCAAGGTGGTCGACTGCACCCATGGATTGAGCGAAGGACCGTTAACGCCCGAAAGGGCAGGAAGTCTGCCGACGCAGGAACTTCTGGACCTCGCTTTTTCGGGAAAATTCGACAAAAAACAGCTTCAGGCCCGGCTCGTCGGTCGGGGGGGGCTGGTGGCCTACCTTGGAACGACGGATGCCCAAAAAATTGAAGCCATGATCCGGCAGGGTGACGAAAAGGCAAAACTGATTTATCAGGCCATGGCCTATCAGATTGCCAAGGACGTCGGTGCCATGAGTGCCGTTTTAAAGGGCAGGATGGACGCGATCGTCCTGACGGGCGGTCTGGCCTGCTCGGAGATGCTGACCGGCTGGATTAAAGAGTGGGTTGGTTTTCTCGCGCCGGTTTTCATTTACCCGGGCGAAGATGAAATGACGGCCATGGCGGAAGGGGCCCTACGGGTCTTGCGGGGGGAAGAAGAATTAAAAAAATATCAGTAAAAGGAAAAGAGAATATTTGATCGAAGTCAACCCCATGGGGGTCGTTACCCAGATTAAAATGAGCCGGGAAGTGGATGGCAAACCCCTGTACTGGGTGGCCGCCTATTATGTTGACGGTCTCCTCATCGATACGGGATGCTCTTATACGGGGAGGGAACTTGTTTCCTATCTGGATGACAAAAAACTAAATGCCGTTGTGAATACCCACTTTCATGAAGACCATGTAGGCGGCAACCATCTAATCAAAAAAAGGTTTCCTGTTACCATCTGCGCCCATCCGGATTCTGTTCCGCTCATCCATCAGAAACTGAAGCTTTATCCCTATCAGGAATTCATCTGGGGTTATCCGGAACCGACGGATGTCGAGCCTATACCGGACAGGATCAGGACAGATCACTTCGAATTTGAAGTCATGGAAACACCGGGCCACAGCAAAGGACATGTCATTCTTTTTGAGCGCTCGCAGGGATGGTGTTTTTCCGGGGACATCTTTGCCAGGGAAATGCCGAAATTCATCAGGCCGGAAGAAGATATGGGGGAAACGATTCACTCGATGAAAAAGCTCCTGCATCTCCGTGCGGACCCCTTGATTTTATATACATCTGTCGGCAGGGTGGTGGAAGATGGCCGGCAGGCCCTGCAGACGTGTATTCATTATCTGGAAGACCTGGCCGCAAAGGTGCGAAGCCTTGAAACAAAAGGACTCTCTATAACCGACATCATTCAGGAACTTTTTGGGGGTGAACACAACTTTGCGCAGATAACAAACGGGCAGTACACCACAGAGAACCTGATCCGTTCCGTGCTTCAAATCAGGCAGGAATAATCTGTGCAGTTGCCGGCAACAACCATTGGGAAAACGGTTCCATCTATGATCCCCTTCAGGTTACTTCCATGAACGTGAAAAGTTTCAGTCTGTTTTTGACCTTGATCTTCTTTTTGTTTCATACCCTGCCGGTCTTCGCAGAGCCCCAGACCTTTATTCAGGAATACACCTATGAAGCCGGTGAAATGGACAGCAAGGTATCCTCCCGGGCCATTGCCCTGGAGCAGGTCAAGCGGCTGCTGCTTGAGGAACTGGGGACTTATCTCGAAAGTGAAACCGTTGTGAAAGATTACCGGCTGGATCAGGATAAGATCACATCTCTGACCGCTGGCATCGTCCAGACAACCATCCTGGAAGAAAAATGGAATGGCCGAACTTACTGGCTCAAAGCGAAAATTGTTGCTGATCCTGATGAGGTAGCGGTCTCGATGGATCGGCTGAGAAACAACCGCCAGATGGCCGGGGAACTGGCGCAGGCCAGACAGGAGGCAGTGGAGGCGCTGGAAGAAGTGGAGTTGTTGAAAGAGGAACTGGTTCAGGTGAGCGCTGATCAGGAGAAACAGAAACAGTATGATGAAGCAGTCAATCAACTGATCGCCACGGACTGGTTCGAAAAGGGGCATGCTTACAATATGGCCGGTCAATATCAGGAAGCAGCCAGAGCCTATGAGAAGGTTATCGTGCTGAAGCCCAANNCGGGATCTGGATAGAGCCGTGGTGCTGGATCCGCAAAGTGAGAAGAACGATGATTACCGCAAAATCGCCTATAAAATGCAAAAAAATCCCAATCAATTGACCCCCCGTGAAAAAGCCCTTCTGGAAACATCGGAGAGAAATCGCCCTCAGGAACTTAAGCGCGAACAGGAGATAGAAAGGCAGTCATTAAAAAAGAGGGAAGAAAAGCGGGTCAAGGGAAAACTGAAAAAGAAACGACAACAGGAACAATTGAAAAATAAGAAGAAGATTGAAAAAAAGAATAAAAAGCAGGAGCTCAGACATAAAAAGGAAGAGGATCAGCGGTCGAAAACATAATCAGGTGATGTGGCGGTAAAAAAACATAAAATGCAGAAATACCGACAAGTTAGCAAGGTTACATCCACTGAGCATAGCCGCATGGTCAGGGAAATCTTTGCGACGATCACGGAGCGGTACGATTTCCTGAATCATTTTCTTAGCCTCCGGCGGGATATCGTCTGGCGCCGATCGGCCGTCCAGAAAATGCATTTCTTTCAGTCAAAGCACCTGCTTGATGTCGCCACGGGGACAGGCGATCTTGCCATTGAGGCCATCCGACAGCATCCGGAAATCCAGGTGATGGGGCTGGATATTGTCCCGGAAATGGTGACGATCGGTCGTCGGAAAATTGAAAAAAAACACCTTTCCGGCCGGATCCGGTTCATGCTGGGTGACGCCATGATTCTACCCTTTCCCGATGACTGTTTCGATGTTGCGGGGATAGCCTTCGGAATCCGCAATATTCCGGACCGGCCTCAGGCATTGCGGGAGATGAAACGAGTTGTCGTACCAGGGGGGCAAGTCATCATTCTGGAAATGAATTTCCCCCGTCATCGTCTGTTCCGCCTGTTTTATGATCTTTATCTGAACCGTATTCTTCCCGTCATGGCCGGCGCCTTTTCCAGGAATCCGGCGGCCTATCATTATCTTGCCGATTCGATCATGCATTTCCCGCCGCCTGTTGAGTTTGCGGCGATGATGAGGGAAGCCGGGCTGACGGCTGTGGGAAAGCATCCGCTGACCCTGGGTATCACCTATCTATATATCGGCGTGAAGCCGGACAGGAACGGTCTGCAGAAGTAACGTTTCGCTTTATTTTCAAATCGTTAAATTTATCTATCGATCTTTCAACTAATTCTGTTGCATTTTTTGAAATAATTAGGTAGAGGACACGCGAATATTTTAACCCCGCATGGGATCTTGAAAATTCCTGTTTCATGGGGCAGCGCCGCTCATATGGAGGCCGTGGCCAATGCGATTTATTCCCAGAGAAGAGAAGTTTTATGATCTGTTTGAAGAACTGGCGGACAAGATCGAAGAAGGATCCAACCTTTTTCTGGATATGCTTCTGAATTATGATTCCTTTGAACAGAGACTCTCCAAGCTCAAAGAAATCGAACATGAGGCGGATATTATCACCCACCGCACCTATGAGAAGATGCATACCACCTTCCTGACCCCCATCGATCGTGAAGATATCTATGCCTTGGTCAATAAGATGGACAGCATCCTGGATATGACGGAAGCGTCTGCCATCAGGATGTCTCTTTACAAGATCAAGGCGCCGAAAGAGGAACTGATTCAGCAGGCTAAGTTACTCAACGAGGCCACCGCAAAGGTGAAGCAAGTTGTACGCGGTCTGCGGGATATGAAAAACGCCAAGATGATCCTGGATGCCTGTATCGAGATCAACACGCTCGAAAATGCCGGGGATCAAATTTTGAGATCAACAATGGCCAATCTCTTCGAACGTGAGAAGGATCCCTTTGAGTTGATCAAGTGGAAAGAGATCTTTGAACGGTTTGAAGAGGCCATGGATGTCTGCGAGGATGTTTCCAACATTGTAGAAGGTATCGTCCTGAAAAATGGTTGATTCTTTCGCTTTTGTGGTTTTTCTGATCCTGGTGGCCCTGGTTTTTGATTTTCTCAATGGCTTTCACGACTCGGCCAATGCCATCTCGACGATTGTTTCCACCAGGGTGTTGTCACCACGCAATGCCGTGCTGTGGGCCGCTTTCTTTGAATTTGCAGCTGTTTTTTTTGTGGGAGTGCAGGTTGCCAATACCATCGGTACGGGGATCATCCATCCGGACATTGTCGACAACCTTCTCATCCTTGCTGCTCTGAGCGGAGCCATCCTCTGGAATCTCATCACCTGGTGGCTGGGTCTGCCCAGCAGTTCTTCTCATGCTCTCATCGGCGGGCTCATCGGCGCCGGGGTCATGAAAGGGGGATCCCAGGTTCTGGTCTGGGGTGGGATTACCAAAACAACCCTCTTTATTGTCCTGTCGCCGGCCATTGGTTTGATCCTCGGTCTGGCCCTGATGATTCTGGTTTTGAATTTAAGCCGGAATTCCAATGTGGCTCGCTCGCAGAAAATCTTCCGAAAACTGCAACTTCTTTCCTGCGCGGTCTACAGCATGGGTCATGGGACCAACGATGCCCAGAAGACCATGGGCATTATTGCTATCATTCTTTACAGCAAAGGCCTCCTGGGATCCCATTTTTATATTCCGGTCTGGGTGATCATTACCTGTTATACCGTCATCGCGCTGGGTATCATGTCCGGAGGGTGGCGCATTGTCAAGACCATGGGAACCAAGATCACGAAACTGCAACCCATGGGAGGATTCTGTGCAGAAACGGCAGCAGCCATCGCCATCATCGGAGCGTCGTTGGGAGGCATCCCTGTGAGCACGACTCATACGATCACCGGGGCCATTGTCGGCGTCGGCGCCACGAAGCGGTGGACGGCCGTCCGCTGGGGAGTGGCCGGAACCATCATCTGGGCCTGGGTTCTGACGATTCCCATGACTGCGCTGATGTCCGCCGTCCTTTATGCCGCTCTCAAGGTCATTTTCTGATTATTTTGACAGGAGGGTTACCCGATGCTGGAAAAAATCAAATGGCTCGGTCACTCGAGCGTTAAGATTGAAGCGGAGAAAATCATTTACATCGATCCCTGGAAGCTCAAAAGCAACCAGAAGGCCGATCTGATCCTGATCAGCCACAGCCACGGCGACCATCTGTCACCGGCGGACATCAAGAAAATCCAGAAAGAGGATACCGTTATCCTCGCGGCAAGCGATACCCTGTCGCAACTTTCCGGCGATGTGCGTCCCCTGAAGCCGGGTGAACAGGTGACGGTTCACGGTGTGACCGTCGAGGCTGTTCCGGCCTACAACATCGGTAAGCTTTATCATCCGAAGGCCAACAACTGGATCGGTTTTCTCATTACCGTGGGAGGCAAGCGGATCTATTACAGCGGGGATAGCGATGTCATTCCGGAAATGAAAGCGATCAAAGCCGACATCCTGATCCTGCCGGTCGGGGGGACCTACACCATGACCGCAAAGGAAGCGGCCGAAATTGCCAATCTGATCAGGCCGGAAGCAGCTATTCCTATCCACTACGGGGATGTGATCGGCACCTTGGATGATGCGACGAAATTCCAGGATCTCTGCAAAATCCACGTCGAAATCAAACCGATTGTGTCTGCGTAACCTATGGCCGGTGCCCTTTCATTTTTCCCCTGAAAATAACAAAATCCCAAAAAAGTTCTTGACAGCAATTGCTTTGTATGCAAAATGTATGTGCACTAAATATATGGAGCGTGACGCCGATGATCATGGATAATCGTCTAATATTCCTAATTTTTTCAGCACAGCAGAAGCTAAGAATTTATCTGAATAATGCCCTGTCAGCAGCAGGCGGACGTGTCACTGTCGCCCAGGCGGGGATCCTGTTCCTGCTGAAACAGAAAGACGGTCGCACCATGACGGAATTGAGTCAGATTCTCGGCATCGACAATTCCACCATGACGGGACTCACCGACCGTCTGGAAAAAGCCGGTTTTGCTAAACGTCAGGCCAGCACTGGGGATCGCCGTGCCTCGCACATCCATATTACTTCAGAGGGACTTGCAGAGGTAGAGGGAGCGAAGCGGGTCATTCGCCAAGTTAATGAAGAAATCAAAACGGGTTTTTCCGAAGAAGAAATAGAGGCATTCAAACGGGTGCTCAACGGATTTTTTGATAAATTTCAGCGCAATGGCAATGCAAAAAACCAAAGTCCCGCGTCGATGTCTCCACCCGCGATGGGAGGGAATAAAGGGGAGGGGATGTCAGCGGACAAAAAGACAAGGTAATCATGGCAACTCATCTTGACGGGGAACTTGAAAAGCTGCAACATCATATCAACCGCTTCGTGGAAAAGGAAGTGGTTCCCGGGTTAAACGGGACCGATGAATTTCCCTTCACGCTCTGGCAGAAAATGGGTGAGGCTAAATTGCTCGGACTGGGACTTCCCGTCCCTTATGGCGGGTCGGGAGGGAACTGGCTTTCCGTCCTGGCAGCCGGTGAAGCCTTTGTCCGCCGCAGTCACAACATGGGCATGGCCCTGTCCTGGCTGATCCATCTGATCGTCTCGCGTTTTGCCCTGCTGGGCTACGGCAGCAGGCGGCAGATCGAGCAATGGCTGCCGCGCCTGGCCACCGGGGAAATCACCCTGTCCCTGGCGATATCCGAGCCTGGTATCGGAGCGCATCCCAAATATCTGCAGACGTCCGCATCCCGCGAGGGTGATGACTGGGTTCTGACCGGGGAAAAATCGTTTCTCACCAACGGACCCCGGGCAGCTCTGTTTGTAGTTCTGGCCGTCTCGGCGACGGAAGGCGATAAGAAACGACTGACCGCTTTCCTGGTGCCCCGGGAGACCCCCGGCCTTTCCCTGACCGATCCGATCCATCTTGATTTTCTGAAACCCTCTCCCCACTGCGGGATCAGGCTTGATGCCTGCCGGGTTTCTTCCGATCAGGTTCTGGGTGAACGGGATGCCGCTTTCGAGCAGATCTCCAAACCGTTCCGGGAACTGGAAGATGTGATGCTCATGGGACCCATAGCGGGCGGGATGCAGGCCCAGATGGCCTCTCTGCTGATCCTGATCGAAAGACAGGAGAGCTACACCGAAGAATTGAAAACGGCGATGGGTGAGCTGCAGTTTCAGCTCGACGCGCTGAGAATTCTGGCCTATGAAGCCGCCGCCATGCTTGACAGCGGCAGCCGCCATCCCGAATTTTCATCTCTTCTGCTATCGTTCCGGTTCTTAGCCCGGTATTTTCAATCCCGTGTGGCCCAACTTCTCGATCAATGCGGGATTCAAACCGACCCGTCGTGGGCGATCCTGACAAAGGATTTGACCATGACCATCGGCTTGGCGGAAAATGTTGCGCTCATCAAACAGAAGAAAATAGGAGAAGCGCTTCTCCTTCAGAAAGGATAGCAATCATGCGGACCATCCATGATGAAAAATTTTCCTCCCCCGAAGCTATCCGGCAGGGGTTTCAGGAACAGGGGTTTATTGCCAGCCGCCAGATCGCAACGACGGCCTATCTGGCCTACCACCTGGAGAAACCGCTGCTGGTGGAAGGCCCCGCCGGCGTGGGAAAGACGGAGCTGGCCAAGACTACCGCGGCCTATCTTGACCTGCCCCTGATCCGGTTGCAGTGCTACGAGGGGTTGGATGAATCGAAGGCGCTCTATGAGTGGAAGTACGGCAAGCAACTGCTCTATACGCAGCTCCTCAAAGACAAGCTGGACAGCATCATCAACCGGGAAAACGGATTTGCCGAGTCGATTGATAAATTGCACCGCTACGACGACATCTTTTTTTCCCGCCACTTTCTCGAACCCCGGCCGCTTCTGAAAGCCCTGCAGCAGGAAGGGGGCGCCGTGCTGCTGGTGGATGAGATCGACAAGTCCGACGATGAGTTTGAGGCCTTTCTGCTGGAAATCCTCTCCGATTTTCAGGTTTCCATTCCCGAAATCGGCACCATCCATGCCGTCACGAAACCGATCGTCTTTCTCACCAGCAACAACACCCGGGAACTCAGCGAGGCCCTCAAGCGCCGCTGCCTCCATCTCTTCATCCCCTTTCCCGAACCGGCACTGGAAAGAAACATCATCCGCATCCGTGTGCCCGGGATTTCGGAAAAGCTGGGCCGGCAACTGGTCGCCTTCATTCAGTCGGTGAGAAAACTGGACGTCCGGAAGGCGCCCTCCGTCAGCGAAACCATCGACTGGGCGCGGGTCCTGCTGATCCTTCATGGGGAAGAGCTGAATCCAGATCTGGTGCGGGACACCCTGAATATCTTCCTGAAATTCGAAGAGGATATTGCCGTGGTAACCGAACGGCTCCATCAACTGACGACGAACGCCGTCAGATCTGCGGGAGACTGAGGATGGACCGGATCCTGAGCGAGTTCATCGTTTCGCTCCGCCATGCCGGCGTCCGCATTTCCGTTTCGGAGACCCTGGACGCCCTGCACTCCGTCTGGCTGGTCGGTTATGAGGACCGGGAATCCCTCCGGGACGCCCTGATGGCCGCACTGCCCAAATCAGCGCCGGAAAAGGAGATTTTCAACCGGTGCTTCGATCACTTTTTCTCCTTTGATTACTTCACCGACGCCGAATCGCCCCCGAACCCGCAACAAAGGCCCGTCTCGCCGGCGGCAGACGATCCCCTGAGCCGGATGCTGTTGAACGGCGATCAGTCTGCTCTCGTCATGGCCATGCGGGAGGCGGCCCGTGCCGCCAACCTCACGGACATTCAATTCTTCACGCAGCGGAGCCTGTATGCCCTGCGGATTCTGGACCGGATGGGGCTGCCGGCGATGGATGGGCAGATGCAGTCTATGCAGGCCACCGGATCGCCCGGTGCAGCGCAGCAAGCGGCCGCGCTGGAAAAGGCGAGAACCATGCTGGTGGATAACGTCAGGCGGTACGTGGAGCAGCAATTGGCCCTCAACACGCCCACGGCAACGGAGAACATCCTCACATCCTATCTGCGCCATGCCAAACTGTCCATGCTGGAACAGCAGCATTTTCAGGACATGCATGTCATCATCCAGCGAATGGTCAAGCGATTGAACGACCTTCATTCGCGGCGCAGAAAGACGGCGAAGCGGGGACAACTGGACTTCAAGAAAACCCTGCGGCAGAACATCACCTATCAGGGCTTCCTCTTCGATCCGAAATGGAAGAAGCGCAAGGTTGAACGGCCCGATCTTGTGGTCATCTGCGACGTCAGCCGGTCGGTCATGCGGACGGTCCGGTTTCTGCTGCTGTTTCTCTATGGTTTGAACAAGGCCATCGTCCGGATCAGGACCTTTATCTTCTGCTCCAATCTGATTGAAATCACCACGATTTTCGATGAATACCCCGTTGAGGTGGCCGTCGAGAAGATCCGTCTCGGGGCGGACCTGCCGATTCTCATGGGCCGGACCGATTATGACCAATCCTTCCGGGATTTCAAGACAAACCACCTGGGCAGCGTCACACGAAAGACCACCGTGCTCATTCTGGGCGATGCGCGGAACAATTACGCCGAGGCGCAGACGGGCATCCTCAAGTCGATGTATGAACGCAGCAAACGCCTGATCTGGCTCAACCCGGAGACGCCGTCCTTCTGGGGGACGGGGGATTCGGAAATGAAGAAATACGCTCCTTTTTGCAGCACGATCAAGGAATGCAACACCCTGCATCACCTGGAGGGGGTCGTCACGTCCCTTGTTCACCGCCATCATTGATCGCCTTTGAAAAATGGATTCGCCGCTCGCGAACCATTTTTCATGATGAAGCAAACCCAAAAGGAGGAATAGGGATGAGCAATATGATTCATGGCGGTGATTCTTTACAGCAGCATCCACAGCGTCAAAGCTGCCAGACCTGTCTTTATCGGGATCACAATGACGCCAATAGCCGGGATAACTGTTCCCGCTTTGCCCGGTTTGTCGATCATCTGATCCATGAGACCTCCAAGGACTGTGATTACTGGTCGCCTGACCCCTCTCATCTATAACCTTCCGCCCGAAAAAAATCGTATACAAAACTTGACACGGGGGAATTCATGTTTATTTTATGTCGGTGTTAATCAGAGGCGTCTTATATTGTCTTAAAAAAACTAACAATATAATCGTGAAAGGAGAGTTTAAAGCATGAAAATCAGACCGTTACAGGACAGAGTTATTGTTAAGCGTGTAGAAGAAGAGGCAAAGACNNGGCAAGGGTAAAGCTACGGAAAACGGAACTCTGGTGAAACCGGATGTGAAGGCCGGTGACCGGATCCTTTTCAGCAAATACGGCGGGACGGAAGTCAAAATTGATGGTGTCGAGCACCTCATCATGAGAGAAGACGATATTCTGGGTGTCATTGAAAAATAAATTATAGATCATATCATAAGGAGGATTAAGTAGATGGGAGCAAAAGTACTTCAGTACGATGAAGAAGCAAGAAAATCGATTCTCAGGGGTGTCAACGCCCTGGCGGATGCCGTTAAGGTTACCCTCGGTCCCAAAGGCAGGAACGTTATCCTGGATAAGAGCTTTGGCGCCCCCACGGTGACCAAGGACGGTGTGACCGTTGCCAAAGAGATTGAACTGGAAGACAAATTTGAAAATATGGGCGCCCAGATGGTGAAGGAAGTGGCCAGCCGGACCAGTGATGTGGCCGGTGACGGCACCACGACCGCCACGATTCTGGCCCAGGCGATTTACCGGGAAGGTGCCAAGACGGTCGCCGCCGGCAGCAACCCCATGGATGTGAAGCGCGGCATCGACAAGGCGGTGGAAACTGTTGTAGCCGAGCTGAAAAAGATGAGCAAACCGACGAAAGACCAGAAGGAAATCGCCCAGGTTGGCACTATTTCCGCCAACAACGATGAGGCGATCGGCGGGATCATTGCTGAAGCGATGGGCAAAGTCGGCAAAGAAGGCGTCATCACCGTAGAAGAGGCCAAGGGTCTGGAAACGGAACTGGAAATCGTAGAAGGGATGCAGTTCGACCGGGGTTACCTCTCTCCCTATTTTGTTACCAACGCTGAAAAGATGGAAGTCAACATGGAAGACTGCTTCATCCTGATCAATGAGAAGAAGGTCAGCAACATGAAAGACCTGCTGCCCATTCTCGAACAGATTGCCAAGATGGGCAAACCCCTCCTGATTATTGCCGAAGACATCGAAGGCGAAGCGCTGGCGACTCTGGTGGTCAACAAGCTGCGCGGGACCCTCCATGTGGCAGCCGTAAAGGCTCCCGGATTCGGTGACCGCCGCAAGGCCATGCTGGAAGACATCGCGATTCTTACCGGCGGCAAAATGATCTCCGAAGATATGGGTTACAAGTTGGAGAACACCCAGATGGAAGATCTGGGACGCGCCAAGAAAATCACCATCGATAAGGACAATACAACCATTATCGACGGCGCCGGCAAACGGGCCGACCTCGAAGGCCGGGTGAAACAGATTCGTGCCCAGATTGATGAAACCACCTCTGATTATGACCGTGAAAAACTTCAGGAAAGACTGGCCAAGCTGGTGGGCGGCGTCGCCGTGATTAAAGTCGGTGCGGCAACGGAAACCGAAATGAAAGAGAAAAAAGCCAGAGTGGAAGACGCCCTCAATGCGACCCGCGCGGCCGTGGAAGAAGGCATTGTTCCCGGCGGTGGTGTGGCCTACCTCCGGACCCTGCCTGCCCTCGACAAACTGAAGCTGGATGGGGATCAGCAGATTGGTGTCACGATTGTCAAGAAGTCCCTGGAAGAGCCGCTCAAGATGATCGCCGCNNTGACCACGCAGTGCATGATTGCAGACAAGCCGGAAGAGAAGGGTGCGGGCGGTATGCCCCAGATGCCTCCCGGAGGCGGCGGTTACCCCGGCATGATGTAATATCGCTGTAGATGTAACCTATTTTAAAAAAGCCCTCTGCCAGACCGGCAGGGGGCTTTTTTTATTTGAAAGTGGTCAATATCTGTGGTAGCTTTCTCAATTCGTAAACAACTCTTAAGGAGTGTCCTATGGACTACAAAGACAGTCTGAATCTTCCGAAAACCGACTTTCCCATGAGAGCCAATCTCTCTAAAAAAGAACCGGAGATGCTGAAAATGTGGGAGGAAATAAACATTTATCAGAAGATCCGCGATGTTTCGAAAGGACGGGAAGTCTATATCCTGCATGATGGTCCCCCCTATGCCAACGGCAACATCCATCTGGGGACGGCACTCAACAAGATTATCAAGGATATGGTGATCAAGGCCAAGAATATGACGGGCTTCGACAGCATTTATGTGCCCGGCTGGGACTGTCACGGCCTGCCCATCGAGCATCAGGTCGACAAGGAACTGGGTGAGAAGAAAAATGACCTGTCCCAGGCGGATAAACGCCGTTTCTGCCGGAAATATGCGGAAAAATATGTGGACATTCAGCGGGAGCAGTTCAAGCGCCTCGGTGTCTTCGGGGAATGGGATCATCCCTATCTGACCATGACCTATGATTATGAGGCGATTACCGTTGCCGAATTCGGCAAGCTCTTCCTGAACGGCAGCGTCTATAAGGGGAAAAAACCGGTCTATTGGTGCGCCACCTGTAAAACGGCCCTGGCCGAAGCGGAGGTGGAGTACGCTGACCACCATACCCCGTCGATTTACGTAAAGTTTCCCATGATTTCGGATGTTGCGGCCGTCCGTCCGAAGCTGGCGGACAAGAAGGTCAATGTCATAATCTGGACTACAACTCCTTGGACNNAAGGCGAAGTCCTGATCCTCGCCAAGGATCTCCTCGATTATTGCCTTGATGCCTTCGGTTATCAGGGGAAACCTTATAAAATTGTGGATGAATTTCCGGGTGCGGTTATGGAGGGACTCAAATGCCGGCATCCTCTGATCGACCGGGAGAGCGTGCTGATCTTGGCGCCCTTTGTCACCCTCGATGCCGGGACGGGCTGTGTCCATATCGCCCCAGGCCACGGCCAGGAGGATTACGAAATCGGGATGCAATACGGGCTGGACAACTATGCCCCTGTGGACGAGGACGGCAATTTCACCCCTGATGTCAAGGATTTTGCCGGACAATTTGTCTTTGACGCCAATGACGCTGTCAATGATAAGTTGAAAGAAGTGGGCGCCTTGTTAGGGCTCGTGGATATCGAGCATTCCTATCCCCACTGCTGGCGCTGCAAGCAGCCGATCATTTTCCGTTCCACCGAGCAGTGGTTTATCTCCATGGAAAAAAATGACCTGCGGAAAAAAGCCCTTCAGGCCATCGATGCGGTCCACTGGATTCCTGCCTGGGGCCGGGACCGGATCTACGGCATGGTGGAAAACCGGCCCGACTGGTGTATTTCCCGACAGCGCCTCTGGGGGGTTCCGATTGCCATATTTTATTGCAGCCATTGCGGCAAGGAACTGATGACGAAGCCCATGATGGATTACATTGTCGCACTGGTCCGGGAGCATGGCGCCGATGTCTGGTTTGAACGGGAGGCCCAAGGCCTGATTCCCGCCGGAACTGTCTGTACTCATTGTCAGAATAACACCTTCAAAAAGGAGACGAACATTCTGGATGTGTGGTTTGATTCCGGTGTCAGTCATGCGGCTGTGCTGGAAACCAGGCCCAATCTCCGGTCGCCTTCCGATATGTACCTGGAGGGGAGCGATCAGCACCGGGGCTGGTTCCACTCATCCCTTTTAGAATCGGTGGGCACGCGCAACCGGGCGCCTTACGAGAGCGTCCTCACGCACGGTTTCGTTGTGGATGGCGAAGGAAAGAAGATGTCCAAGTCGGTGGGGAACGTTATTGACTCCCAGGAGATTATTGATCAGTATGGCGCGGAGATCCTGAGACTCTGGGTTGCTGCCGAGGATTACACCGTTGATATCCGTATTTCCGATGAGATCCTGAAGCGGCTGGTGGAAGCCTACCGCAGAATTCGCAATACCAGCCGTTATATTCTGGGGAATCTCTACGATTTTGACTGTCAGCAGGATGCCGTGGTGCTGAAGGATATGGAAGAAATTGACCGCTGGGCTCTACACCGGCTTCAGGAGGTGATCAAGCGGGTCCGAGAGGCTTATGAAAAATATCAGTTCCATGTGGTTTATTATACCCTTTATAATTTTTGTACCGTCGATCTGAGCGCCCTTTATCTGGATGTCCTCAAAGACCGGCTTTATACCGCGAAAGCAGCCTCCGGGGAGCGGCGATCCGGCCAAACGGCCATGCACATCATCCTGGAGACGATGGTCCGGCTTCTGGCGCCCATCCTGACTTTCACCGCAGAAGAGGTGTGGGCGGCCCTGCCGGCTTACGGGGGAAAAGTAAAGAGTATTCATCTGACCCAGTTCCCTGAAGTGAACGAGGCCTATCTGAATCCCGAACTGGGTGAGCGCTGGAAGACCCTGATTATGCTGAAGGGTGAGATTTCCAAGGCGGTTGAAATGGCCCGAAAGAACAAAGTCGTAGGACATCCCCTGGATGCTGCCGTCGATATCAGCCCGCCGGAGAAGCTTCGCCCTTTCCTGGAACGCCATCAGGAAGATCTAAGGACCCTGTTAATCGTGTCGCAGGTCAATCTCGTCGAGAAAGACGATATTCAGGCACCTTATCAGAGCACGGAATTTGAGGGGCTGACGATCGGTGTGTCCAGGGCCCGGGGGCAGAAGTGCAACCGGTGCTGGATTTATAGTGAAAAAGTCGGTACGAATCCGGACCATCCGACGGTCTGTGAAAGGTGTGTGAAAAATCTTTGAAAAGAAAATACGTCCTTTTTGGTGTGACCACACTCCTGATCATTCTGATGGATCAGCTCACCAANNCATCACTTATGTCCGGAATCCCGGGGCGGCCTTCGGTTTTCTGGCCACGGCCGCACCACCTTTTCGTTACCTCTTTTTTGTGGCCGTGACGGTGACGGCGATTGTCCTGATTTTCCATTATATCCGGAAAAGCAAGGCCGAGGAGCTGCTGCTGACGTTTTCCCTCTCTCTGATTCTTTCCGGTGCCCTCGGTAATCTCATGGACCGCATCCGCTTCGGGGAAGTGATTGATTTCCTGGATGTCTATATTGGCTCCTACCACTGGCCGGCCTTTAATATAGCCGACTCGGCCATATCCGTCGGGGCCGTCCTCCTGCTCGTCGAACTTGTCAGGCGAGGGAAAGAAAGGGATATGGATTTCAAGGGTCCAAGGATGTGAATATGCAGATTAACCCGAGGACTTTTCTTGCCAGGCAGCTCTCCCCGGCGAGGATCTTCATTTTCAGTTTTGCTGTTGTGATTCTGATCGGTGCCATTCTGCTCTGGTTGCCCTTTTCAGCCGGCAGAAATCCCATCAGCTTTGTCGATGCGCTCTTTACATCAGCTTCGGCGGTTTGTGTGACCGGATTGACCGTTCTGGATATTGGCAGAGATCTGACCTTCGGCGGGCAGATCGTGACTCTGTTTCTCTTCCAGGTCGGCGGTCTGGGAATTATCACCTTCTCGGTCGTCCTTTTCGGCCTCATGGGGCGGAGTATTTCCTTCAGGGGCCGGGAAATTGTCCAGTCCACCTTTCTGCATACCCCCCGCCGGGATTTTATCGTGATTGTCAAGTGGGTTCTTCTGTCGACGTTTATCATTGAAGGGATGGGGACTTTTTTTCTGTTTGTCCGTTTTTCTCAGGACTTTTCTCCAGGGCATGCCTTCTATCAGGCCCTTTATCACGCCGTGTCTGCCTTCAACAATTGCGGATATTCTCTCTTCAGCAATAGTTTGGTGACGTATCAATCCGATGTGATCGTCAATCTGACCGTCGCCGGCTTGATCATCCTCGGCGGGATCGGGTTTATCGTTCAGTATGAAGTCATCGCAAGGTGGCGAGGCTTGCAAAAGAAACTTTCCATTCACGCCAAAATCGTTCTGATCACCACAGCCACCCTGATCATTGCCGGGGCGTTATTTTTTTATCTCTTTGAGATGAATCACATTTTGTATAGCGCCTCTGCCAAAACCCAGATCCTAACATCCTTTTTCCAGTCGGTGGTCCCGCGGACAGCCGCCTTTAGTACCGTTGAAATCGGACAACTGACCAATGCCACGATTCTGGTCATGATGATCCTCATGTTTATCGGAGCTTCTCCCGGATCGACCGGAGGCGGGATCAAGACGACCAGTTTTGCCCTGCTCATGCTGATGATCTGGAACCGCTTCAAGGGCAGTGAGGATGTGAATGTTTTTAATCGGACCATTCCCAGGGAAATCTTGACGCGGACGATTGCGATTATCTTTGCCTCGGCTTTTTCTATCTGCCTGATTACGTCTGTCCTTTTATTTACCGGAGGCGTTGGGAATCTCCAACCCACCCAGAGTCGCCATTTTTTTGTGGAGTATCTTTTTGAAACTATTTCGGCCTTTGGAACGGTGGGCCTTTCCATGGGGATTACCGCAAAGATGGATGATATTCAAAAACTGGCGATTATTCTCATGATGTTTGCCGGGCGCGTTGGCCCCCTGACCCTGGCCTTTTCCTGGTATTCTTCTCGACGGAGCATTACTTACGCGGAAGAGTCGGTTATGGTCGGGTAATGATAAAGAGTTCGGGATAAGGAGAAAGGAATCATGAAACGTATTATTGTTATCGGATTGGGTATTTTCGGGTTAAATATCGTTAAGGAACTTTATGAAAGTGGATTTGAAGTCATTGCGATCGATAAAAATAAAGAGGCGATTCAGAAAATAAGGGATTTTTCGACCAAAGCCATTGTGGCTGACGGTATGGATAAGGAGGTTATGGAGGCGATCGGTATCCACGAAGATGATGTGGTCATCATTTCCTTTGGCGAGGATCTGGCGGCCAGCACTCTGATCACGCTTCACCTCAAGCAATTGAAGGTTAAAAATATCATCGTCAAGGCCCCCAATGAGGAGCACAAACAGATCCTGGAGAAGGTAGGGGCAACGGACGTAATCATTCCGGAGAAGGAAATCGCCGGCAAAGTTGCCAAGAGCCTGATTTCTCCCAATGTTCTGGATTACCTTCCCCTATCCGACGACTATATGATTTTTGAAATGGCTCCTCCAAATAGCTTTCTCGGTAAGACCATTGCCGACCTGCAGTTGAGAAGCAAGTATCACATCGAAGTCATCGCCATCCGGGACATTCTGTCCGACCGGATTCACATGGTTCCCCAGGCCAATTTTGTGATCAAGGATGGTGAGGTCCTGGTGGTCATCGGCAAGGAAAAGGATATCCAGAAGATCACATAATCATCTGACACTCTTTATAGAACAATGGTGGCGTCGACGGCAACGACGCCCTGCGCATGGACGATCAGGGGATTGATATCGATCTCCTGAATCCGGGGATAGGTCAGGCCGATGCTCCCCAGAGCTACAAGAATCCGGGCAATCTCGTCCCGGTTGACCGGTGGGAATCCTCTGAATCCATTGAGAATCTTCTGACCCTGGAGGCGGTTAATGAGCGCCAGCGCTTCCTGATGGTGCAGAGGGGCCATAGCAAAAGCGACGTCGCGGAAAACCTCGGCCATCATCCCGCCCAGGCCGATCATCACACAGGGTCCGAATTGGGGATCCCTCATAAGCCCGAGGATCAGCTCGACACTGCCTTTGATCTGTTTCTGGACGAGGACATGCCCCCTGTCGTTCATCCTTTTCATGAGCGTTTTAAATGTCCGGGTTGCTGACGTTTTGTTGTGAATATCCAGATAGACCAATCCCAACTCTGTTTTGTGGACACCCCCTGTTTGCAGCCCTTTCATAACCAGAGGAAAGCCGATCCGGGCTGCTGCGTTTATGCACGCCTTCTGATTTGCCGCGATTTCTTCTTCCACGATGGGGATGTCGTAAGTCTTCAGGATCTGTTTTGACACATGTTCATCCAGCGGTCCGGTGGCCTCATTGAGGAGCTCGTTGAAGCTCGGGCTGCTAATGGCGATGATCTGTTGGGTTTTTGAGCGGAGGTGGCCGGTATCGCCTGTTCTTTTCCGTGCATGACGGTAGAAAGGCATTCTACGGCCCGGTAGAGTTCCTGGAATACCGGGACACCGCATTGACGGGCGGTGATTTGCGTTTGAAAGGCTTCATCCCGTCTGCCCAGCAGCCAGATGAAAACAGGCTTGCCGGCNNACAAAGACGTGTAAAAGTACGGCATCCACATTCGGATCGGCAAGAACCACCTTCATCGCTGCGCTGTAGATATCCACATCGGTGGCGGCATGTTTTTCCATGGCCGGCCATAAATCGACCGGATTGGCCACCGGCATCCAATCGGGAAAGATGCCCTTCAGTTTCTTTCTGGTTTCATCGGAAAGCTCGGCCACCGTGAGATTCATCTCTTCGATGAAGTCAGACGAGACAATCCCCGCACCGCCGCTAAAGGTCAGAATGGCAATGCGACCTTTGGCCTCCACGGGCTTTTCAGGAACAATAGCAAGGGAACGGCAGAGGTCCATCATCTGCTTGAAATCATAGGATTCGATGACACCAGCCTGCGCCAGGACCCCGGCAATAATCCGCTGATTCCCCGCCAGACTGGCCGTATGGCTCATGGCGGCCTGGGCTCCCTTCTGGCTTTTGCCCCCCTTCAGGACCACAATCGGTTTATGACTGCTCCGGCAAAGATCGATAAAGCGCCGACCATCTGGGATCGATTCAAGGTAAAAACCGATGACCGCCGTATCCGGATCTTCCATCAGCCAGGGGAGAAGATCGCACTCATTGACATCCATTTTGTTGCCCACGGAGCATACCTTACTGATCCCCATGATCCCATGTGTCATGATATCCACCAAAAAACCGGCAGAAAGCATACCGCTCTGGACTACGAGGGAGACATTGCCCGGCACCAGGCCGAGTTGTAATGCCTTTGGATCCAGGAAGGAGAAGGCATGACCATGGACCGCATCGACCAGCCCCATACAGTTCGGTCCCCAAAGCCGGATCCCTGACTTCTTGGCCATGTCGATCAAGGCCTGCTGGAGAATCCTGCCCTCTTGCCCGGCTTCGGCAAAGCCGCCCGATTCGATCATGACGCCGGAGATACTTTTGCGAATACAATCTTCGACGGCGGGAGGAACCATTTTTGCGGGGACGAAAACAATGGCCAGATCGATCGGGTCCGGTATCACGCTGACAGAAGGATAACAGGGTAACCCCTCAATTTCTTCATAGCGGGGATTGATCGGATAGATCCGTCCCCCATAACCGGCCATCAGATTTTTAAGGATGGAGCATCCCCCCTTGAAGGGGTTCGGGGTTGCGCCCACCACTGCAATGGCTTTCGGATTGAAAAAGAAGTCCATGGCTGCTCCTTATGGTTTTATGATGATCACATCGAGATACTTTTTCCCCCACTTTTTGGCATCATCGATATCCGGGAAAAAGATATCAATATGTTCGCCCTTAATGGCCGTGCCGATATCCTGCACTTCCCCCCAACCATAACCGGGGATGTATATCCTGGTGCCATAGGGATAGCGGCTGATATCCACCGCGATGGTGCCTTTTTTGGCTTTGGTTCCGGAGGAGGTTACGCCCACTTTTTTTCTTTCACCCTCGCGGGGTCCGTAGGCATAGACCGGGGGCATCAGGCAACAACCGTATTTGTACTTCCAACCGGTCGATTTCTGGCCGGCATCGTAGGCTGTAACCAGCATCTTTCGGGTGATTTGTTTTTGACCCTTGTCACGGGGCAGGGTGCTGCACCCGAAGATGAACAGGATCGTCAAGATGACAAAAAAGACCGGAATGAGCTGTTTTCT
>PMNM01000122.1:0-139 GCA_003161855.1 Syntrophaceae bacterium
TCGTAGAATGAGATGTAGGACAAGGCACAGGGATGATCTTTACGGACATACATCAAAAGCGATAGGAGGAAAGGAGCATGCGAAAATTATTTTTATCGTCGTTCTTCATCATGGCTATACTGCTGATGTTTTCATGTTT
>PMNM01000122.1:257-3994 GCA_003161855.1 Syntrophaceae bacterium
TGGCCAGGACGCCCGTGCTGATGAAAGATGATCAGCATGTTGAGATTTATACGCCCGATATCGATACCTATATAAAACACGAGAACTTTGACTGAAGGGGTGACCCATCCCCCCAAGGGGTTCTTGATTCTGAATGAGGAGGAAGGGATGAAAGCTTTGGTCACTTACTACACGCAAACAGGCAATACAGAAAAAGTCGCACGTGCGATATTTGAGGCACTTCCCCTTGATAAGGAGTTGATNNCCGGTTCAGGTCCACAGCGTACCCGGTAAAGCGCAGCCTTTTATAAAGGGGCTTGGGGAAAATCAGAAGGTGGCCTTTTTTTCCACCCATGGCTCCCTTCGAGGCGGCCAGTTGCCGAAGCAGGCCTTCGAACATGCCATCGGTCTGGCCTCCAAGGCTAAAGTGATCGGGCACTTTGGGTGCCGGGGGAAGGCTGATCCCAAAATCATTGAATTCCTGATGAAAACCCTGGAAAACAGGGCTTGGGCAGAAGAAGCGCAAAGTGCTGATGGGCATCCCGATGCAGCGGATCTGGCAGATGCCCAGAAATTCGCGCTGAAAATGCTGAAAATAGTTTAATGTCAGGGTCTGGCCTTTCATAAACCACTGTCAGCAAAGCCAAAGAGGCGGGTTTAAAACCCGCCTCTTTGGCTTTGATCATCCTGCCGCATACCGCCGAAAATCTTGAATATGCCTCAAATGATTTCCTGAAGTTTCTTCAGCGCCTGTTTCAGTTTTTCGGGTTTCGGTCCTCCGGCCTGCGCCATATCGGGCCGCCCGCCGCCGCTTCCACCCACAATGGGGGCGATTTCCTTGATGATATTCCCCGCATGGTATTTATCCGTCAAGTCCTTGGTGACCAGGCACAGCAGCATAGCGTTGTCACCCGCCTTACTGCCAATCAGGATAATGCCCGATTGAATTTTATCCCGCAGTTTGTCACCAAAATCACGCAGGGTCTTGACATCGGCGGCATCAACCACAGTGGCTAAAACACGGATGCCTTTGATCTCTTTAACTTTTTTGAAAAGATCGGATAAGTCCTTCGTGGCCAGTCGGCTATTCAAGCTATCGATCTCTTTTTCCAGCTCCTTTTGATGTTTTTGGATTTTCTCAATCCGTTCGGATAGTTCCATGGGATTTGCTTTTAAGAGGGCCGCGGATTTTTTAAGCTCTGTCTCCACTTTTTTGAAGTATTTCAGGGCTTCTTCTCCGGTCACCGCTTCAATACGCCGGACGCCCGCCGCAACGGACGATTCACTGATCACCTTTAACGCCCCGATGTCCCCTGTTCTTTCCACATGGGTTCCGCCGCAGAGCTCCATGCTGAAATCGCCCATCTTGACAAGCCGTACGACGTCTCCGTATTTTTCGTCAAAAACCGCTGCGGCCCCCGTTTTCATGGCTTCTTCCTTGGGTAGGAGGCGGGTTTCGACCGCCGCGTTTTCACGGATAATTTGATTGGCGATGATTTCAATCTTGTCCATCTCCGCTTCATCAATCCTGGAGAAGTGGGTAAAGTCGAAACGCAGCCGTTCCGGATTGACCAGAGAACCGGATTGTTTGATATGATCCCCCAGTGTTTTTTTCAAAGCCGCGTTCAGGACATGGGTTCCGGAGTGATGGGCTTCTGTCGCCTTTCTGATGGCCCTATCGACTTTCATCAAGGCCCGATCCCCAACCTTGATGGCACCCTTCTTCAGTTTGCCGATATGGGTAATCAGATTATCCAGAGGCCACTGTGTATCCCAGACTTCGAACCGGAATCCCTCTCCTTCGATCACACCGGTATCTCCCACTTGGCCGCCCTTCTCTCCATAAAAGGGCGTTTCTTCCACAAANNGACGGCAAGTTTTTTATAACTGTCCGCAATGGCCTGCTCTCCGCTTCCCTTCCAGGATTCACGGGCTTTTTCACGTTGCGCTTCCATGGCTTTTTCAAAGCCTTCCATATCCAGGGTAAGCCGGTCTTTCTTGACGATATCTGCCGTCAAATCTACCGGAAAACCAAAAGTATCATAAAGCTTGAAAACGACCTCCCCGGGAACAATGGGTTGACCGGATTTTTTGAGGGTGGCCACTTCTTCACTCAGAATTTTCAGCCCGGAGTCAAGGGTTTCTATGAATCGTTGTTCTTCATTGACAATAACTTTCCGGATGAATGATTCCTTGTCCGAAAGATCGGGATAGGCGTCTTTCATGGTCTCGACCACCACAGAAACCACTTCGTTCAGGAAGGGCTTGTCCAACCCCAGGAGTTTTCCATGACGTGCCGCCCGGCGCAAAATCCTTCTCAGGACATAGCCGCGCCCTTCGTTACTGGGCAGGCAGCCGTCGCCGATCAAAAAGGTCACCGCCCGGCTGTGGTCGGCGATGACCCGCATGGAAACATCGCTGTCTTCAGAGGTGCCGTAGGCTTTCCCGCTTATTTTTGACACAAATCGGATAATGGGCGTGAAGAGATCGGAATCATAGTTGCTGCTGACCCCCTGAATGACCGCAGCCAGGCGCTCCAGCCCCATGCCCGTATCGATGTTGGGTTTGGGGAGTGGATGGAAATGGCCGTCCTTGTCACGGTCGAACTGGGTAAAGACATGATTCCAGAGTTCCAGATGGCGGTCACAGTTACATTCTACGCTGCATTCGGGCCGGCCGCATCCCACGCCGGGTCCCTGGTCATAGAGAATTTCCGAACAGGGACCGCAGGGACCGGTTTCTCCCATCATCCAGAAATTGCTGTCCATTCCCATCCGCACGATTCGATCCGCCGGGACGCCCATGATCTTATTCCAAATTTCAAAGGCTTCATCATCCTCCTGATAAATGGTGATCCATAACTTTTCCTTCGGCAGCCCCATTTTTTCCGTCAGGAATTCCCAACCCCAGGAGATGGATTCCTTCTTGAAATAGTCTCCAAAGGAGAAGTTTCCCAGCATTTCAAAGAAGGTGTGATGACGGGCCGTGAAACCAACATTTTCCAGGTCGTTGTGTTTTCCTCCCGCCCGGACGGATTTCTGGGAGCTTGCCGCCCGGGTGTAACCCCGGTCTTCCAGGCCGAGAAAACAGTTTTTAAACTGGACCATGCCTGAATTCGTAAACAGTAGCGTCGGGTCATCCTTGGGAATCAACCCTGAACTGGGCACAAGGGTATGTCCGTGTTCCTCAAAAAACTTTAAAAACGCTCTTCTGATTTCACTGCCTGTCCGCATCAATCTCTTCCTCCTCTGATCCTGCTATCGTTTCAAAAATGATACCCGGTGTAAAACCCTTTGCCATCAGGTGTTGTGCCAGCCGTCGCTTTTCCTTGACGTCCAGTTCTCGGTGTTTCTCACCCCTCAACTTTTTGTGAATCGATTTTCTGACCGCCTGTCTTTCCGGGAAATCTTCGCGAATCTCGGCAATCATCCGTTCACTCAGGGCTTTCGGGATGCCCTTTTCGCGAAGGCTGGATTCGATCTTTCGATTGCCGGAAAGTTTGTCAACGGCGAGATGGCGGACCCATTGCCTGGCAAATGTTTCATCATCCAGATAATTGAGCTCTTGAAGCCTGAACACCACGCGGTCAATAACTTCATTGTCAAATTTTTTTTCTTTTAACTTGGCGCGTAATTCTTTTTCACTTCTTGCCCGTAACGCCAGCAAGCGAAAGGCTTTTTGTTTCGCCCTTTCAAAATCATGATCATCGGTCATCAGGACTTCTCTTTTTTCTCTGCATGGACCAGCCCCAGCTTTTC
>PMNM01000117.1 GCA_003161855.1 Syntrophaceae bacterium
CAAAACGGGACTAATTACCTTAAGTTATTATCGCAAGCAGGAATCCAATACCCTGCAAGGAACGAAGACAGAAGTTACTCTCCCGCGGTCTATTACCCCCTCACGACCATAGCATACCCATAAATCGCAGAAACTCAAGTGGCGATAAGAATAGTTTCCCGTCCGTCATGATCCTATGCCGGTTCTTTATCAATTCCGATGCACTGGACAACAAAGTTTTCGACAATGGGGACACCCTGGAGCAGGGTATCGCCCACGGGACATCGTTTTTTAACAAACTCTACAAATTGATTAATTTTTTCCTCTGGGGCTTTGGCCTTGATATAAATAGTGGTCCGGATCTGCTGAAATCCCGGGTGGACGCCCTGCGTTCCTTTTATAAACCCTGCCGGATCGAGATCCCCTTCGAGTTCCACCCGGAAATCCTGCAGGTCAATCTGCTGCGACCTTGCAAAGAACCGGGCGGTAATGCACAGACAGGCTCCCAGTGCACAGAGCAGCATCTCCACAGGGTTCATCCCCGTATGGGTACCCCGCATACTGGGTGGTTCATCCGCAATGATGGTGAACTTTCCCGATTTATTTTCCACAGAGAGACCGCTTTTTAATACCGATTCCGCCTTAAACGTATGGATGGCCACCATGCCTCCTTTTNNATACGGATCTTCTTGCCCTTACGGGGCGAATGAATAAACCGCCCTTCTCCGGCGTAGATACCGACATGGGAAACCTTGCTTCCCTTCACGGTTGAAAAGAAAATGAGATCCCCCTTCAACAGGAGACTTTGTTCAATCGATATCCCGGCTTCAAATTGTTCCCGGGAAGTACGGGGCAGATCGAGTCCGTTCAACTGATAAACCGCCATCGTGAGTCCGCTGCAGTCAAATCCCGTTTCCTGGGATATGCCGCCCCAGAGATAGGGCACGCCGATAAAACTCTGTGCGGTCTTCACGAGNNTCGCTGGGACTGACAATATAGTAGGCATCGATCACGCCCACGGCCTGAAGCAGTTCCGCGTGCTCCCGAGCATCTTCTTTAGATGAAAAATTACCGAATTGCACCTTGTAGAGACCCTTCTGAGCAACAAAGTAAGTGGCATTCAACCCGCCCTTCTGAAGGGTCTCGGTGAGTCTTGCGGCATTCTCGACTTTGGTAAAGGCGCCGGCCTGAATGGCATAGCCCAGTCTGGGAAGCGCTTTTCTGGCCATTTGCTGTGGGGCTTTCTCCTTGACTTTGACGGTCTTCGCCGGGGTGCGAGGATAGACGCCGGTCCGGCCGGAACAACCTGCAGAAACGAAAAGGGCCAGTACGAGCAATGGAAGGATATGGCAAACCGCTTTTGTTCTCATCGCCTTGTGCTGAATGGGGACTCCCNNCTACATAAGCTCAAGGCCGTATTGATGATTAATTTGCTTTTTGACGGGTTGATGTTCTGATATGATGTTTGTATGCAGAACGGCTGATCCATCTGTTCTGAAGGCCTTAACCCGCCGGAGAAATAGCATACACGTAAAGGAGAATGAAGATTCTAAAACGGGACATTTACTGGGGCTGGTTCGTTGTCGCGGGCGCTTTTCTGGTCTTGAGTATCAATTACGGCGCCCGCTATTGTTTTGGCATTTTCGTAAAACCCATGTCNNATGTTTGTTTATTCGGCCTGTGCCATCTATCTTGGACGGCTTCTTGATAAAATGGCTCCCCGCTGGATCATTACCGTGGGGGCTTCCGTGGCGGCGCTGAGCTTTATCTTGACCAGTTTTGTGAAAACGCCCCTGCAATTTTACCTGGTCTATGGCGTTTTACTGGGAATCGGTTCAGCAGGGATGGGGGTGGTCGTCTGTAACCCGTCCGTAGGCAAATGGTTTATCCGCAAGCGGGGGTTGGCCATCGGAATCACAAGCATGGGAATCAGTTTCGGCACCATTGCCCTGACACCGCTGTCCGGATTTATCGTCAAGAATCATGGGTGGCAGNNCTGCTGGGGAAAACCCGACCCGAAGACTACGGTCTCCTCCCGGACGGCGAAAAAAATCCTGACCTGGTCATCAAAATTCATTCCGAACAACATCATCCCATCATGCTCCCCCTCCAAAAATTAGTGACGGACTCCCGCTTTTGGATTATTGGGGTGTGTTATAGCTTGGCTGTAATGACCATGATGACCGTCTTCGTCCACCAGGTGGCCTATGCCTTGGATAACCAGATTGGAAAGATCGCTGCGGCGTCATCTTTAGGGGTAATCGGTCTAACAGGCTTCTGCGGGCAGTTTTTTTTCGGATGGCTTTCAGACCATCTCAGAGATGCCAAGTATGCATCATGCCTGGGGCTGATCATCATGGCGGCCGGGATGATGATTTTATTGAATGCCACGACAACGAAGAGCCTTTATTTTTATGCCCTCATCTTTGGCTTCGGCTATGGCTCTGTGGCCCCCATGATGCCGATCCTGGTGGCCAATCGTTTCGGACGTCATGTGATGGGATCGGTTTACGGACTCGTGACATTTCTGATCGGAATCGGCGGTGCGATCGGCCCTCTGCTGGGGGGGCTGATTTTCGATACCTTCGGATCCTACACCTACGTCTGGCAATTGAATATTTTAACGCTTACCGGTGCGGCTCTGTTGATTCTGACGTTGAAAAAGGCATAGAACCGATCCATGAAATAGAAAAAACCCGGGTCAGGCCGACAAGATGAATATAGACGGCCTGACCCTGTTAGATTCCTCCCGGTCTTTTACCCCCGCGAACCCAGACGCAATCCCCCGTGGATAAAGAAGACATCACCGGCCATGGCCTCATTCCGATAAAGTTCACCGACCAGAGAAGCCACCTCCTCAGGTTCAATGAGACGGCCAATCGGAACATCCTGAACAATCTTATCCAGGGCCTTTTGATCCATCCCTTTCACCATGGCGGTCCCGACATAGCCTGGGGCAATCGCCACACAGCGGATCCGATCGGCAATACCGCGCCGAAAAAATTCCGCGGTGATGACTTTGGGCATAACCGACATGGCTGCCTTGGAAGAGGAATAATTGATCTGACCGGCTGTTCCCAGCGAACCGGTCGAGGACACCAGGCAGATGAGCCCCTTGCAGTTGTGATTGATCATCCGCTCCGCGCATTCCCGTACGGTCAGAAATACCCCGGTCAAGTTGATATCAATGACGGCTTTGAACTGATCCAGAGACATTTTCCGAACGACTTTTCCGGTCGTCTTGTCCGTGGACAGCACGAGCCCATCCTTGATGATACCCGCAAAGGGCGCCACCAGATTGATCTTTCCGAATTTCTCGATGGCTGCATCCGCCAGCCTGCCGCAATCCTCTTCCCGGGTCACATTGCAGACGACCGTGAGGACCTCCCCCTGCAGAGCTTTCAATTCCTCTGCCGCCTGTTCCAGAAGGGTGGACGCCACATCCGCAATGACTACCTTGCCACCGTTTCGCACCCAGTATTTGGCAACTTCTAAACCGATACCGCCGCCGCCACCCGTAATCACTGCAACCGAATCTCTGATTTCCAGCATGTACTTCCCTCCTTTGGCCCGTTGCTTTTTTATTTCGGCAGATATAACGTCTGCATCTCACGGATGTCAACGAAAAACAGGCCCGCAAAAAGGGTTGCCCACAAAAAATTAATATGTTATTTCATATCGCCTTTCCGAAAATAATCAGAACCGATCCACGGGAGTTTCTCTCATGCATGCTAGGGTCGATATCAACTGCGATATGGGCGAATCCTTCGGGGTTTATACCATCGGCCGTGACGAAGAGGTCGTCCGCCATATCACGTCAGCCAATATTGCCTGTGGTTTCCATGCTTCTGACCCGATGACCATGGACAGGACCGTCCGGCTCTGCCGGGAGCATCATGTCATGGCCGGCGCACACCCCGGCTATCCTGACCGGATCGGGTTTGGCAGACGTTTCATGGATATCAGTCCGGAGCAGTTAACCCATGATGTGATTTATCAGGTGGGCGCCTTAAAAGGATTTCTCTCGCTGTACGGAATGCCTCTACAGCATGTCAAGCTCCATGGGGCCCTCTACAATGATCTGGTCAATAAAGCGGACCTTACCCTCCAAATCGTGAGAACGGTCGGGAAGACCTTCGATAATCCCATCTTTTTGACATTGGCCACGACAAAAGCAACCGCATTGAAAAAAAAGGGGAAAAAAGAGGGCTTGAGGATCGC
>PMNM01000124.1 GCA_003161855.1 Syntrophaceae bacterium
ACTTCGATGATCTGCTTATGGTATCGCCTTTTCATTTCGCCGAAGATGGATCTCTTTTTCGTAAACGTTCTGGCAAAGGCAATGGCCTCTCGCATCAGCATTTCATCGTCTTCGCAGGCTTTCATAATGACATGATGCTCCTCCAGCTCCTTGGCGCCGAATCGTTTGCCGGCATACACGGCTTCCTCCACCTTGTAATAGGGAAATGCCTTTTTCACCAGACAGATCATACCCGGCAGGAACGGGATGCTGATATCGATTTCGGGAAAGCAGAAAAATCCTTTGGAGGATTTCATGAAACGGAAATCGCAGGCACAGGCCATGATAGCGCCGTCTCCGAAGGCGTGACCATTGATCGCGGCGATCACCGGCATCGGGTAAAGCAGGATCCGCTTGAAGATTTTATTGAGACCGTACATGAAGTCTTTGATGGCCTGATAGTCCTTGCTATTGAAAACACTCATGAGCCACGGCAGATCAATTCCCTGGGACCAGTTTTTCGGATCATTCGAAGCAATAACGACCGAGGAGATGGTTTCATCCTTCTCAATTTCATCAAAGGCATTCAATATGCTGTCTGTGAAGGTCGGATTATGCCTGTTTTCCCCGTTCGTCATCGTCATGACCGCAACGTTTCCATCTTTTTTCCATTCAAGAATGGACATTAATTCCTCCTGTGACGTGAATTTATGCAGAGAGATGCAAAAGGGATCTCTTGCGATTTCAATCTGAAGTCAGCGGAAAATTACATATAATTGAGGGAGTGTCAATAAGTTTGTAATTGACCGCCGGTCACAAATCTGTTAAAGAAGAACCCGTTGTATTGATTTTTAAATCAACCTTACCATGAAAAGATTCCCTGATAAGGAGCCCGCTCCATGATTGATCTTCATACCCACTCTATCTTCAGTGACGGTGAACTGATACCGTCTGAACTTGTTAGACGCGCCGGGGCTGCAGGTTATCGCGCGATCGCTATTACCGATCACGGGGATCAGTCCAATCTGGACTTTATTATTCCCCGGGTTGCCGGTGTATGTAAGAAGCTGTCAGAGGCGTGCGGGATTCAGGTCATTCCGGGGATAGAACTCACCCATGTACCACCGGTGTTCATCAGGGAGCTGGCCGTGGAAGCCAGAAAGCTGGGGGCCAGGCTCATTGTGGTTCATGGCGAAACCATCGTCGAACCGGTTGCTCCCGGTACCAATGCGGCCGCACTGGAATCGCCCATCGATATCCTGGCTCACCCGGGACTGATCAGCGAACGGGAGGTCAGGCTGGCCGCTGAAAAGGGTATTTATCTGGAAATTACGACCCGCAAGGGGCACAGTCTGACCAATGGACATGTGGCTGTGATGGCTCGTCAGTATGGTGCGTTTCTTGTTCTGAATACAGATACACATGGTCCTCAGGACCTCACCTCCCTGGAGATGGCCCGGAAAATCGCTATAGGAGCAGGTCTCAGTCCACGGGAGGTGGACAGGATGTTTAAGAATTCAGAAAATCTGGTCAAGAAAGTATGGAAAGACAAGGTCCCCCAGCAACGTGTTAAAAAGAACCGGTTCCAAAATACAAAATAAAAAAAAATACTCCGATCCATTAAAAATATGCCTTCTGACCTACCGGGGTAATCCGACCTGTGGCGGGCAGGGCGTTTATATCAAATATCTCAGCCGGGCGCTGCGTGACCTGGGCCATCAGGTGGATGTGATTTCCGGCCCGCCTTATCCGGAGCCGGTCGAGCATGTCCGTCTTTATAAAATGCCTGGCTTGGACCTGTACAACCCCGAGCACCTGTTCAGACCTGGAAAATATCGGGATCTTGTTTCGCCGGTGAACCAGTTGGAATTTCTCAGCATGTGCCTGGGTGGTTTTCCGGAGCCTTGGACGTTCGGGATGAGGGTTTATAAATATCTGCGTTCCACCCGCCCGGCTTACGACATTGTTCATGACAATCAGTGTCTCGCTTACGGGTTGCTGGGACTGCCCCGCATCGGTTATCCGACGGTGGCGACCGTTCACCATCCCATTACGGTGGATCGTGACGCGGAGATTGAAGCCGCGCCCACATTTCTTAAAAAGCTGAAGGTCAGGCGCTGGTACGCTTTTCTGGGGATGCAGAAAAAGGTATCCCGCTGCCTGCCGCGGATCATTACGGTGTCGGAATGCTCCCGGAAAGACATCAGCCGTGATTTCGGGATTTCCATGAATAACTTCCGCGTTGTTCCCAATGGAATCAATACAGATTATTTTTATCCGCTGCCGGGCGTCAAACGGCCGGACAATCAGCTTCTTGTGACGAGCAGCGCCGATACCCCGCTGAAAGGTTTACGATATCTTCTGGAGGCGGTGGCATCCATTCTTAAAAAAAGGGAGATTCATCTGACAGTCATCGGGGCACCGAAGAAGGAAGGCGTGATTGAAAGACTCGCCCGGGAGCTGCGACTGAATGGCGCCGTGAGATTTACCGGACGGATTCAATATGAGGATTTTGCCCGCTATTATGCGGAAACGACGATGGCCGTGATTCCTTCCCTTTATGAGGGATTCGGCATGCCTGCCGGTGAGGCGATGGCCTGCGGTGTGCCGGTCATCAGCACATCCGGCGGTGCCCTGCCGGAAGTCGTTGGCGATGCCGGCATGATCGTCCCGCCGGGAGATAAAGAGGCCCTGGAAAAAGCCATTTGCTATCTCCTCGATCATCCGGAAAAGCGCCGGCAACTGGGACAGGCCGGATTGCGTCGGGTGGAAGGCTCTTTTACCTGGCAGCATGCTGCCCAGAAAACGGTGGATGTCTACCGGGAAGCGATCGATGCTAACCGTTGATTTTCAAAAGCTTCATCTCAAACCGGGGAATCGTGTCCTCGATGCCGGCTGCGGTACGGGTCGCCATGTCTGTGAGGCATTCCGGGCCGGTGGAGTCGACGTCGTCGGCATCGATCTCAAGTGGGAGGATCTCTGCAAGGCGGCAACCACACTCTATCTGATGCGCGAAGCGGAGGGTGGCGGGCAGGGCCGGTGCCTGATTTCCAGAGCCGATGTGACAACACTACCCTTCCGTGACGGGGTCTTTGATGCGGTGATCTGTTCAGAGGTGCTTGAACACATCGCGGATAACCGGGCAGCGATCGGGGAACTCGTCCGGGTTTTGAAGCCCGGTGGCAACCTGGTCGTCAGCGTGCCGAGATTTCTGCCGGAACGGATCTGCTGGGCGCTCTCCGAAGCTTATCAGCATGAACCAGGCGGCCATATCCGGATTTACAGGAAAAAAGAACTACAGACGCTGCTGGAAGCGGCCGGTACGACCTGCCGGGGTATCCGTTACAAGCATGGTTTGCACGCGCCTTACTGGTGGCTGAAATGCCTGGTCGGTCATAAGAATGAAACGTCCCGGCCGGTGAACCTCTATAAAAAATTTCTGGAGTGGGATATCATCAAGCGCCCGAAGCTGACCCGGATGCTGGAGCGGATACTGAACCCCTTCATTGCGAAAAGTATTGTATTCTACCTCAAAAAAGGAACCTGATGGACATGAAACTCAACAGATCGGCCGTCCTTGCGGCATCGCGAATGGATGTGGAACAGATGGCCGATTTCATCGTTTCCGTGCAGAAGACAGACGGTGAAATTCCCTGGTCCATCGGCGGAAAAACGGACCCCTGGGATCACGTGGAGAGCGCCATGGGCTTGTCTGTGGCGGGCTATTGGCGAGAGGCGGAGCGGGCCTACGAATGGATGCGGAAAACTCAGCACAGCGACGGCAGCTGGTATGCCGCCTATCGGAACAACGCCCCGGAAGACACCACCCGGGACACCAATATGTCCTCCTATATTGCCGTGGGCGTCTTCCACCATTACCTGATCACGGATGATCTCGGCTTTCTCAAGCGGATGTGGTCAACCCTTCGCGCTGGCGTGGATTACGCCGTCAGCATGCAGGCGCCGACGGGAGAAATTCACTGGGCGCGGAACGGCGAAGGCGTGGTGGATCCCATGGCTCTTTTGACGGGCTCCAGCTCCATCTACATGAGCATCAAATGCGCCCTGGCCATCGCGTCGCGTCTGGGACGAAGCTGCTCCGACTGGGAGGAAGCGCTGGAAAAGCTGGGTCATGCGATTCGATACCGGCCGAACCGGTTTAATATGATCAAATCGCGTTTTTCCATGGACTGGTACTATCCGGTTCTCTGCGGCGCCGTCACCGGCGAGGACGCCCACCGGCGCATGGATAAGTACTGGGAAAAATTTGTCGTTCCGGACTGGGGGGTTCGCTGTGTTTCCGACCGGCCCTGGGTGACGATGGCCGAGACCTCCGAGCTGGTGCTGGCACTGGCGGCCATCGGAGAGACGGAAAAGGCCCGGATCGTCTTCAATTGTCTCCTGGACAAAAAGTATGATGACGGATCTTACTGGATGGGCGTGACCTTTCCCGATTCCGTCATCTGGCCGGAAGAAAAGACCGCCTGGACGACCGCCGCGATCCTCCTGGCCTATGACGCCCTGTACGAATTGACGCCGGCGAGTTGTCTGTTCCGGCATGAATACTGGGACGCCTGTGAATCGGTCCTCTCCACTCCCGCAAAACAGATTTATCCGGGCCGGAAAGCAAACGACAGGCTCTGGTCCTCTCCGGGCATGCCGGTGAAATAGCCATTCATGAGAAGAGATCATCGCCCCTATATCCTCAAGCGTCTCGATCAGGGATTCCAGCAATGGTATGCCGATTATTTCCTCCGTCCCCAGCTGGAATATTTAGGTGAAGGATGCACCTTCATGAAGCCCTGGGATGTCGAGGTTTTCGGAGGACCCGTTTCCATCGGCGCCTGCACCCATGTCATCGCAACGCCGGACAAGCGGGTCCGGCTGACGGTCTGGTCCACACTGGAGGGCAGGGGACGAATGGTTATCGGGAAATATTGCCTTCTCTGTCCCGGCGTCCGCATCAGCGCAGGCTGTGAGATTGTGATCGGCGACAGTGTCATGATGGCGCAGGGCGCCTTTATTACCGATTCCGACTGGCACGGCGTCTATGACCGCAGCCTGTCGGTGGGAGAATCGATCCCCGTTCACATCGGCCGGAACGNNATCCGGCCGCCGTTGTCCGGGAACTGGATCCGGGCCGGCCCATGAAAACACGCGGAGACTGGCTGGCCGACCCGAAAGAACTGGCCGCCCAGTTCGCGGAAATCGACCACGATCGAATGAAAAACAATACCTGGCTGGACTGGCTGCGATCCCTTATTCATCCGGTCAAAGGAGATTAAAAAGAGTTCATGAGAGTTGCCATTATTGCGCCCCCTTATCCGCTGGAAGAAGCGCCCGCCCCGCCGCTGGGCGTCACCTATGTGGCGGCCGCCTTCGAGGCAGCCGGGGCCGAGGTGAAAATACTGGATTACATCGTAAACTGTTATACGCCGGAAAAGCTGAAAGCGGAACTGGACGCCTTCCAGCCTGACGCCGTGGGCGCCACTTCGGTGACCCTG
>PMNM01000175.1 GCA_003161855.1 Syntrophaceae bacterium
AAAAGGTGTTTGATCAGCCGGTTTTGAACGGCTTCGTGAAGGCACAGGAACTCTGGTATTCTGATCCCGATCTCCGGATTATCCTGATTTTCCTTAACAATCTTCCGGTCAGCGCATATCCGGTTGACCTCCATTTGCAGGAAATCATCTTCCAGCCTNNGGCAATAAATGATGCCTGATCCTGTTGCGGAGATAGCAGTCATCTGCATTCGAAGCGTCAATCATGAAGGGCAGACGCTGCGACAGGAGAAAGGTCATGATTTCATCCTTTGAGAGTTCTATGAGCGGCCGGATATACATGCCCTCCCGCACCGGTAGCATCCCCTTTAAGCCTTCTGGACCACTACCTCTTAAAAGGTTCATCATAACCGTTTCCGCCTGATCATGGCTGTGATGACCCAGTGCGATTCTATGGGCATGGTATTGACGCCGGACCCGTTCAAAAAAATGAAATCGCTCCTCCCGGGCAGTCTCTTCGATGGACTTTCTTCGTTCCCGACGGATCATCCCGATGTCCGACTTCACGGATTCACAGATCAGTCCCATGCTTTCGCTGACCTGATGGACAAATATTTCCTCCTCATCTGCCCGTTCAGCCCGGAGACCATGATTGAAATGGACCACAATCAGGGTCAGCTCGTATATTTTCAGCAGATGTCTCATCGCCCCCAATAAGGCCATAGAATCAGGCCCGCCGGAAACAGCAACAATGACCCGTTCACGGGTATTCAACATCCGGTACTTTTCGACGGTCTGTTTTATTTTCTTGATCACATCGCTGGGCATAGTTTTTCAACAGAACAGCTTTGTTAGCTCCAATAAATTCTCATAACTGAAATCTGGTTTCAGTTTTAGCAGAACATGACGATCCGTCAACCCGTTCAGAAAAGAACAGCTTAATACCCCCGCATTTTTTGCCAGGAGAACATCATTCACGCCGTCTCCGATCATGACGGTTTGCTCCGGACGAACACTGAAACGTCTAAGCAGTGGATAAATTAGACGGGCATCGGGTTTCATATAGAATGTGCTGTCCGCTCCCATAATCTCNNGACCTTTTTTTTATCCTGAAAATACTGGAGAACTTCAGAAACACCCGGGTAAAGGGTCGTGGTATCCAGCATGTGATCATGATAATGGGCCGAAAAGAGGGCTATTGCCTCATCGAAACGATCCTGCGAAGCCGGCCCGAGAGACCGCTCGATCAGTTTCCGGACACCATCTCCGATAAATTGGAGAATGATTCGGTACTCAACCACAGGCAGTCCTAATGTTTCAAGCGTATAATTCACGGACATTGCAATATCATTCCCCGAAGTCACCAGTGTGCCGTCCAGATCAAAAATCATCAAGTCAATGGCCTTCATTTAATTTCATCATCCCGTTTATTCAAATTTTTCAAGACTATATTAAAATCCTCCTTTATTTACAACCGGAGAGATAGACATTTCGATAACTTCGCATAACCTGCGAAAAAAATGGTTTGCAGGCGGTAAATCAAATGTTTTTCGTCTGGGTAGCCTGAGTAGAAGGAAAGATTCCCCTTCGATAAACATCATGGCGAACCTGATGATTATGAAAGCGAAAAAGAATTGCATGGCGGTGGACTCATTTTTCATAGTTTTTGCGACAATCATCAGTTTGTATTGACTAACGGCATTTATTTGTGATAGGTAAGACTCACCGCTTGGATCCAACTGTGGACTGAGACGGAACGGTCGATATCACAATCATTGTCTGGTCATGATTTTCAGGCCTTCCGGATTTTGTCCGGGAGGCTTTTTTCATGGAGGGATAACCGCCGGAACATCATGGTTCATCATCATACCGTCAAAGACAGAATTGCCATTCTGGGACTCGGAAAAGTGGGTACAGCGGTCGGATATCTATTGAAATCGGCGGGATACCACATCGTTGCTGTTGCCGATCCATCCTCCGCTGCCCTCACAAAAGGGATTTCCTTTACAGGCGGCATNNGGTGATAAAGTCATTCACATGAGCGGTGCGGGAGGTCTCGAACTGCTGGCACCGGCAAGGCAGGCAGGAGCGCAGGTAGCCAGCATTCATCCCATTCAGTCCTTTGCCGATGTGGAAGGGGCCATCCATCATATTCCCGGCAGTACTTTTGGCATTACCGCCGATGATGAACTCAAAGATTGGGCCATCGCCATGGTCAAGGCTTTGAAGGGTACCCCTTTCTTTGTTTCAGAAAAGGATAAGGCCCTGTATCATGCCGCTGCCTGCATGGCTTCCAATTATCTAACCACACTCATGCATATGGTGGAAACAACCTACCAGACTCTTGGTCTGAGTCGTGATGAGGCGATTCGCGCCTTCTGGCCGCTTGTTAAGGGCACACTGATCAACATTGAAACCCAGGGTACCGTCCGGGCATTGACCGGTCCTATCGCCCGGGGCGACGCCGGCACCATTGAAAAGCATCTCCAGGCCTTTCGGGAGAGGTTGCCCGATCTCCTGAACTCTTATTGTGAATTGGGACTCATGACCATCGACATCGCCTTACAAAAGGAAACCCTTGCCTCAGACAGGGCAGAAACAATCAAAACATTACTCAAAGGAGGTTCAAAAGATGAGCACCCAGGGAAAGTTAAATAAGATTACGACAGCGGTCATCAAGGATATGAAGAAAAAAAAGGAAAAAGTCACCATGCTGACCGCCTATGACTACGGAACCGCGGCCGTGGTGGATGAGGCGGGCATCGACATTATCCTGGTCGGAGATTCGCTGGGTATGGTTGTCCTGGGCTATGACAGCACCCTACCGGTCACGATGGAAGACATGATTCATCACACCAAGGCAGTCTGCCGGGGTGCAAAACGGGCGATGGTTCTTGGCGATATGCCTTTCATGTCTTATCAGGTTTCGGTTGAAGATGCCGTCAGGAATGCCGGTCGTTTCCTGCAGGAAGCCGGCGCACAGGGGGTGAAACTGGAAGGCGGCCGGGAAGTCGCAGAAGTCACACGACGGATCGCATCGGCCGGCATTCCCGTCATGGCCCACCTAGGATTGACGCCTCAATCCGTCCATCAACTGGGCGGCTACAAGGTTCAGGGCAAAAGCGATGCAGCAGCGAAAAGGATTCTTGAAGACGCTAAAATTCTTGAAGACGCAGGTGCTTTCTCGGTTATCCTGGAATGCGTTCCAACGCTCTTGGCCAAGGAGATTACCGAATCTCTGACAATGTCCACCATTGGCATCGGGGCGGGTATCCACTGCGACGGTCAGGTTCTGGTCATCAACGACATGCTGGGGATCTTCGAACGGTTTACACCTAAATTCGTCAAAAAATATGCGAATTTGAACCTTCAGATGAAAGAAGCCGTTACTCAGTATATCGGGGAAGTCCGAACGGGTGTTTTTCCGGACGACGCCCATTCCTTTCTATGAGAAGCAGGAAAAATGGATTTACAGGNNTTATTTCTGATAGTAAACAACCCGGGCTTTTTCCCGCAAGTTTTTTAATAAAGCATCAAAGGCTTGCTGCTGTTTCTGTTGCGTCAGAAAAGCAGAAATTTTCCCCTTCGCATCTCCATCCAGCTTCATGGTTTTCGGACCGTTTTTCTCAAGTACCTGAATGATGTGATAACCAAAATCAGTTTCTACAACAGGTCCAATCTCATTTTTTTTCTGGGAAAAAGCGGCATCTTCAAAGGGCTTAACCATTTGACCTCTTGTGAAAGTTCCCAGATCACCGCCAACCTGCTTGCTGGGACAGTCAGATTGATTTTTGGCGATGTCTGCAAAATCAGCTCCACCAAGAATCTGTTTTCGGATATTTTCCGCTTTTGCCTTTTTTTCGGCTTTGGTCTTATCGTCATCCCCGGGTTTCTTTTCCACTAGAATATGACGGACATGAACTGATTCTGGCATTTTGAACTGACTCTTGTTTTTCTGATAGAAGGTCGAAATTTCTTTGTCGGTGGGCTTTGTCTTACCGTTCATAGAGGCAAGGACCAGTTTATTAATTTTGATTCCGAAACGGATCTGCTCGTTCATCTGGTCTTTGTTGATCTGATTCCTCTTCATGACTTCCTCAATGGTTACACCCTGAGGCAAGCTGCTTTTCAAATGATCAACAGCTTCGCTGATCTCTTTGTCCGTAACGATTATTTTTTGACGGTTCACCTCATTGGTCAGAATCGTGCGAACTACAAAATCATCAATCAGACGTTTTCTGATGCCGGCTTTAACCTCTTGCACACGGTCGGCAGGAATCTGATCCTTCATCTGAGTAAAACGCTTTTGAACGTCCGCATCCAGTTGTCCCTGGGTCAGTTTGCTTCCATCCACATCAGCGACGAGATTGGCCGGGATTGCTGGTAATGCAGGAACTGAGCCTTCTGGCGTGGAGGGTTGCGGCTGTGAAGGTTGAACGGCTGGCTGCGAATCCGCCTGCGGGATCGATGCTTTTTCTTCTCTGGGATTACAACCGGTCAGCAGTCCGGAAAATAGGCAGATCGTCAATAAAATGAAACAAAAAGCTTTTTGACAAGTCATACGGAGTCCTCCAGTAAATTGATGATAGGGGAAAATTCTTTTTTCAGGAGTTTTGAGTTATATGAAAGTATCGGATACGTCAAGGTAAAACAGGTGAACGGCATTGCTGCCGTATAAAACTGAGGATTTTCAGCTGTTCAGCGATGGATGGCGCTATTTTCTCTCTTATTTCTGCGGGATAGGGGTGATCTATCATCCTGAAGAGGTCTTTCAGCGCTTTGAACATATCCACAAGAGGAAACCCATTTTCAGTGAGATGATGAACAAGCTTCAAAGTTTTAAAGCTGTCGAACCACACATGGAATTGCTTGAGAAGAGCATGGGTGTTGCGATGGTTCCGCATGATGCGCGGCCACACCTCGTGAAAATGATTGCGTTCTAAAAAAGATACCAGCAGGGGATGGATATCTGCCGCCCTATTCAGGATACTCTTCGCTTCCCAATCAGAACCGTCAGATATCATCTCCAGCCACTTCTTCAGAATCGTGAAAACCTCGGGATGATACAGAAGATATTCATTCTGCCGTTTTTCCAGAAACCGGTTGACCCGTTGACCCGTACCGAAGGGAACCCGGCGTGAAGGACGCGCAGACGGGTAAACCGTTGTGGCATGAATTTGACCGATATCACCTAACTTCGCAAGTTTATTAAGAAAGTAAAAGTCCTCGCCCGCCTCACGTCTGTTCATTCCCCTGACAGCGATATAGCTGTCGACCGTGCAAATCATCGTCGACCCAATGGAATGATAGGCATAGGGTGACTTGGAAAATCGGAGACCCAGCGTATAGTAGCGGAGAAAAATTTCGTAGCAGCAAATGGCAGCCTGAACAGCCGGATCACCATCCATTTGATGCACATAGTTAACAACAGCGGACTTCATTCTCTGCTCTTCGAAAAAACGTCGGACCGCGGCCAGATAGTTGGATTCAACCCGTGTGTCCGCATCGAGATTGAGAAGAAGTTTTACACCCGGTTTTTCATAATTAAACTGTCTAAGTGCCATGTCCATACCGATTTTTCTGGCCATGCCGACCCCTCCTTCGCGCGCGGGCATTTCCATGCCTGGAGAGGAAGCGTCCACATAAGCCAGATTCGAACAGGCGTTTCGGATGATTTGATCTTGAGTGTTTCTCTCAGGTTCCGCATGACGGGTTTCTTCCTGATTTCGATGCATCAACTGATCGAGGCGGGCAAGGGTCTGCTGATTGTTTTCGATATCATCCGGATGGGCAATACCCTCTTCCCGGTTATTGATCACACAGACGATCAGCGTTCTGTTCATGTCTTCCGGCGGATTTTGGGAAAGGCTGGCCAGTGTGTCGAATATTGAATTCATTTCCGCCAGAGCGGGAATGATGACAATCTGATCGATCTGTGCCCGTAAACCGGACACAACGAATCGTCTGTTGATCTCTCCGTAGCGACTAATGTAATTTTCGATATGTTTCGGAATCTTCATATCCGGATGTCATCCTCTCACAAAGGGATCAACGATTTTCTTAACAGCAGAATAATCCATCCCCGGGACCCAGTGTATCATCATTCCCTGACGTTCCATTCGCCTGAACCAGGTTTCCTGTCTCTTGGCAAACTGATGAATTTTTGTATTGAGTGTCCGGAACATATCACTGTAATCGAGTTCCCCCTGCAGATAGAGGCTGATGTATCGATATTCAAGTCCAAAATAGGAAAGTCTTTTCCAGTCGAGACCAGAATCATGGAGATTCTTGATCTCATCAATCATGCCGTCAGACAACCGCAGCTTCAACCGCTCCGTTATTCTCCAGCGAATGATCTGCCGATCCCAGTGAATACCAATGATCAAAGGCTCTATGCGGGGTAATGATACCCGGGGTGGATGTCTTTCCGTATACTCGGCAATTTCTATCGCCCGAATCAGCCGTGACCGGTCCAGCAAATCGGTCGTGTTATGCGCCCCTGGATGATTGTTTAAAAATCGATGGATGAGACATTCTGTGTCCTGACCTGAAAGTTCTTGGCGAAGCGACATGTTTTCAGGGACAGTGCACATTTTGTAACCTTGAATGACAGATTCTATATACAGGCCTGTTCCTCCGACCATAACCGGCAGAATTCCTCTTCCGGACAATTCAGAGAAGCATCGGTAGAATCGTTTCTGATATTCAAAGACGCTGAAGTCCTCGTCAGGAATCATAATGTCAATCAGGTGATAAGGAACATGAACACCGTCCACGACATATTCGCCAAGGTCTTTGCCTGTGCCCAGGTTCATGCCTCTGTAGACCTGGCGGGAATCAGCGGAAATAATCTCCGAACCGATATCCTTCGCCAGCCGTGCAGCCAAGGCNNAAATTGTCTTGAAATTGACTTTTAATCCATATAGGGAAAAGGGCATGATTGAGAACAAAGTCCTTGATCTTGGCAAGGGGCCGATTTTCCCTTTACTCTTGAAAATGAGCTGGCCTTCCATCACGGCGATGCTCGCCATGGCAGTTGCCAACCTGATCGACACTTTCTGGCTTGCCAGACTCAGTACCCAGGCCCTCGCCGCCCTGACGGTCTGTTTTCCTATCCAGATGATTTTCGGCGCCATTGGCGTTGGAACAGGAGTGGGGGCTGGCTCCTTCGCTGCACGGATGTTTGGCGCAGGACAACATGAAAAGGCTCAGCAAACAGCCGGCCAAGTTATCCTTCTCTCGATCGCATTGGGCATTCTCACCATGATCCCTGTTCTGATCGGCCACGACGCTATCCTGAGGGGCTTCGGCGCAACAGACGACATCATGCCATTAGCCCGTCAATACCTTGTCCTGATTGTCTTCGGCTCTCCCTTTTTATACTTTTTAATGATGGTGAACAATCTCCTGCGTGCCGAAGGAAGACCCCAGTTATCCATGTATGTCGTCCTGACCCTTTCTCTCGTTCTGATGGTCCTGGAACCTTTTCTGATTTTCGGGTGGGGGTTTTTCCCGAAACTTGGTATTGCTGGTGCTGCCCTGGCAGCGGTCATTTCGCAAATGATATCGGCTGCGGTGTCCTTCTATTTCCTCCAACTCAGCACTTCCAGATATCATCTCACCCGGCGTCACCTGGTACCCAGTTTGTCCATTTGCCGCTCCATTTACCAGACAGGATTTCCTTCTGTGATTATGAATCTGGTCGTCAGCCTGGTCATGATCGTTTACAACCACATCCTGGCAAACTTTGGTCCTCTCGCACTGGCAACGCTTGGCCTGTGTTTTCGTATCAACGGACTGGTGACCATGATCCTTTTTGGCATTGGTCACGGCGTCATGCCAATGGTTGCCTTCAGTGAGGGCGCAGGTCACTATAAAAGACTTGTCGAGACGGTCAGGGTTGCAGTCAGATGTTCCGCCCTGTTTTCCGGAATCAGTTCCATGGTGCTCATCATTTTTGCACGTCCCATTTTGACGGCATTTTCAAAAGATATGGATTTGCTATTCATGGCAATACCGGCATTAAGACTTTTCATTGCCACACTTGTTCTGGTCGGTCCCTCCATCGTCTGGATAAACATGTTTATCGGTCTTGGAAAAGGTTTGACGGCGATGCTCCTCATGATCACGCGCGATGTCATACTCCTGATTCCCATGCTGTTGATCCTCCCCCCGTATTTAGGAGTCAATGGGGTATGGCTCGCCCAACCTCTTTCCACTGTTCTGGCCTTTTTTATGATTCTTACGATTTCATTCAGACAAATTCGAGGCTACCTCAAGAAAATCACATAAAAAAAACGCCCCGGGCAAAGCTTGCTACCGGGGCGTTAAGAGTGATCCAACGGAATTATATTGGCTGGACGTTTGCAGCGGCCGGGCCTTTTTTGCCCTGTTCAATATCAAAGCGAATTCGCTGACCTTCGTAAAGTGTCTTGAATCCTGCCCCCTGAATGGCACTGTAGTGAACAAACACGTCCCCGCCCTCGTCATTTTCGATAAAGCCAAACCCCTTTTTTTCATTAAACCATTTCACTTTACCCTCTGCCAAAGCTGTACCCTCCTTTCATAATTTTTTTCAACGTTGGACATCAAGCATGGCAGAAATAAAAAAAGCCACTTTCAACTCTTCATGCCGAGTTGGCGGTGGCTACTCTTTTAGACTGCAAATCACTGACACCCAACTATCCCCTGCCTTGCAGATCTTGAATCGTCGCATTAACATATAGTTAGAATACGATGATCTGACAAGTCGCTGTTTGCATAACATTCATTTTTTGCAAAATCAAGCTTTTTTTAAAGATTTTTTTGCAAATGAAAAGGATCCTCGATAATGGCATACACAGAGTTTATCAGCTACTGCAGAAGATTTTAACCTTAGTGAAAATCAGATTTTCAAATAGGCATCGATGACGTCAATCATACCATTTTCTTTCATAAAATAAAAATGATCAGCTCCTCGCACCATTTCGAGGCGGCAGTGAATCTTCTCAACCAGAGTTTTCAAAGATTCCGGAGAGCAGAACTGATCTCTGTCTCCGCAGACAATCAAGCCGATTTTATCCTCCGACCCCGACCAGTCAAAATTAAGAAAATCAACCGGTGGAGACACAAGAATTACATCGGAAAAATCCTCAAAACGTTTCAGGATCTTTACCGTGATCCAGGCACCGAAGGAATAGCCGGCCAGCACTACTTTCTTTTTGCCCTTGCCGGCGAGGCAGCTCATCGCTGCGATCAAATCCTCCTGTTCCCCCCTGCCCTCGTCATAAATACCTTCACTCCGACCCACCCCCCTGAAGTTGAACCTCAGCGTTGAAAAATTATTTTGATAGAATGCCGAGACTAGGGCCTCGACGACATTGTTTTGCATCGACCCGCCCATCTGGGGATGGGGGTGAGAAATGACGGCGCCCCGCTCACCGGCCGTCGGGGCATACAGCCCTTCAATCTGCAGGGCGTCGGACTTGAAATAAAGGGGCTGTTCGATCATGGGACTCTCCTGAGCCACCCCATATTAGATGATCCGGTCATGCAGGCTTCAGCACAGATGACAGGCT
>PMNM01000069.1:0-16753 GCA_003161855.1 Syntrophaceae bacterium
CCTCCTGATATTCTGGGGACATACAGACTGATCAGTCGATGCTTATTCAGGGGGCTTGCGGAATTGGGCATCGAAGCAGACATGGCCGTTGAGGGACGAACCCGGGAGGATATCCCAGCAAAGGCCTCCTGCTTTGCCTTGCCCTCAAAGTATGAGATCCTTGTAAAAGGTCGGAAACTTTGCGGAAGTGCTCAGGTCAGATCACAGGGGACTTTTCTTCAGCATGGCTCCCTCCTGGTCGATTTTGATCCTTTCCGGACGTATGAATTAATGATCCCCCATGATCAGGACCGGGACGATCAGATTGCCCGGCTGCAGCAGTCGGTCACGTCGCTTTGTGATCATTTAGATCCCCCACCCACCATGGCCGAAATCTGCCGGGTGATGAAAAAAGGCTTCGAAACCATCCTCGGCATCCAGCTGGTGGAGGATCATCTGACCAAGGAAGAGGCAAACTTGAAAACCCTGTTGCTGGATCAAAAATATCAAAATGAGGAATGGACTCTAAAAGGTAAGGGAACCCCGTCGCGGTCTTTTTGATTATCGAGGTAAAAAATGAATGTAAGAAAATGGGTCAGGAAAGAAATCCTAGAACAGCAGGCCTATGCTGCGGATGTCATCAACTGCCAGATCAAGCTTGATGCCAATGAAAATCCCTTTGCCCTTTCCCCTCCCCTGCAGGCAAAGCTTCTTGAGCGAATGAAGGCTGTACCCCTGAACCGATATCCTGATGCTGGAGCACCATTACTCAGAAAACGTTTTGCGCAATACTATGGTGTGAACGAAAATATGCTGATGATCGGAAATGGGTCGGATGAATTGATCCAAATTCTCTGCACGGCCCTAGCCGGTCCGGTATCCGACCTCCTGATTCCCATTCCGACTTTTGCCATGTACCGGATACTGGGATTGAATAACGGATATCATGTCAGGGAGGTACCCCTGGACAACGCTTTTGATCTGAATGTCAAAGCCATAGTCGAAAAAATCTCAAAAAAAACGATGACATTGACCTTTATCAGCTATCCCAACAATCCCACAGGGAATTGCTTCAGCGCAGACAGGATTGAAACCATCCTCGATAAATCGACGGGCATCGTGGTTGTGGATGAAGCCTATTTCAACTTTTCCGAAAAAACGTTCCTGCCCCTTCTGAATCGTTATGAAAATCTGGTTATTCTGCGGACGCTCTCAAAAGTCGGGTTTGCCGCCATGCGCATCGGATTTCTAATCGGTCCCCCCGAACTGATTACTGAACTGGACAAAGTTAGGCTCCCCTATAACCTAAATACCCTGTCACAGATTGCCGCCATTTTTTTTCTCGATCATGAAGAGATGTTTTTAGATCAGATCCATGAGATTATCCGCGAGAGAAAAAGTCTTCTGGAAAAGTTAAGCAATCTCGAAGGCATTCAGCCCTACCCTTCGGACGCAAATTTTATTTTTTTTAGTTGCACTTTGGATGCAAATAACGTATGTAAGCAAATCCTTCGACAGGGAATTCTGATCAAACCCATAAAACTTCCCCGGAGCGGTCAGACCTGCATAAGGGTAACGGTAGGAAAGTGCGAAGAGAATGAGGCGTTTATCCAAGCATTAAAAAGCGTCATTACCAAGTAAGGAGCGTGGTCTAAAATAGGCAACAGGGATGGGTAGATTACGGCACAGTTTATTGTGCGGCGCCGTACTGCCCTTTTTTTATGCCAGCTGATCTAAACCGGATCTGCTGAAGAAAAATAAGAAGAATATTAAAACGTTCTTGTGATAAAAATATACAATAGAAGGGAGGGAATCGTTTGGAGGTTAAAGTATTTGACAATGATGTTGAAAAAGCGTTGAAAATTCTGAAGAATAAGCTCTCTAAGAGCGGTCTGTTCAAAGAACTGAAGCTGCGCAGAGCTTATGAAAAGCCTTCTGTCAAAAAAAAGAGGAAGGCGATTGAAGCCCGTCGGAGATTGGCCAAGGTCCAGCGGCGCAAGAGCGCTTAATTGAGAATAGTGTCTGTGGAAGAAAAACAATACCTCGTTGATGCCCTTTCCATAGAGGAGTCCTGGCGNNATTTTCCGTATCATGGCGGAATTTGTCGAAGCCATTGATGCATTATCAAAAATTCAGCCCGCGGTGACCATCTTCGGCTCAGCAAGGGTAAAAGCTGAAGATCCCTGTTACAAAAAGGCAGAAATTCTGGCGCAGCGGCTGGCACAGAAGGGATTCAGTATTATCACGGGCGGTGGCCCGGGCATCATGGAAGCGGCAAATAAAGGAGCTGCAGAGGCCGGTGGCAAGTCTATCGGGATGAATATCCGGCTTCCCTTTGAACAGAAGCCTAATCCCTATGCCAACATCACGATTGACTACAAATATTTCTTTGTGCGCAAAGTGATGTTTGTCAAGTATGCGGTGGCCTATGTGATTTTCCCAGGCGGTTTCGGAACCATGGATGAACTCTTTGAAGCCTTGACCCTGATCCAAACGAAACGGATCAAAAGCTTTCCCGTCATCCTCATCGGCAAGGAGTACTGGGGAGGAATGATAAACTGGTTAAAGAACACGATGGTTAACGAAGGGAAAATCATGGCGGGAGATCTCGATTTCATTCAGATTATTGATGATCCTGAGGAAGCGGTCAAGCATATCCAGAAATTTGTTATTGTCTGAAATATTCTCTCGTCTATTTGTTTTATACCGTGAGACCGATTCAGCCTAATAGACAAAACAGCCAAATAGATCCCATCGACCAGCGCCATGGACCAGCCATCCGGTGATACAGGGGAATCCCTGGATAAAATTCTCAATGAACTCGGGAAGGGACAGATAGCCTCCTGCTATCTTCTCTATGGCGACGAAGAATACCTGATCCAAAATGCCCTTGATAAAATCATTGCCTGCATCCTGCCAGCCAGTGACCGGGAACTGAATCTTTTTTACATGGATGGTGAGCACGAGGATATCGACCGTCTTTGCGAATCCCTGATGACCCTCCCCCTCATTCCCGGCCGAAAAATAATGGTCGTCAGAAATACCCGTATTTTTCATTCCAAAAAGACACTTTCTGAACTTGTCCAGAAAATCCGCAACCATATAAAACAGGACCCCGCCAAGGCAGCCCGGGATTTTATAACTTTTTTACGAATTACAGGATGGCATCTTGATGATCTCAGAGATGATGGCTGGAGAAAAATTTCCGACGAGGCATGGCACCAAACTGTGGATGGAGATGACGGCCAGGGCAGAGAGACATGGCTGCCGGTGATGGTCGAATTCAGTGTCAGCCAAGGCTTAGATGCAAAACATGACAGAGACGGCACCGATCGCCTGGGTGATACCTTGACAGCCGGCCTTCCCGAGGGAAATTGTCTCATTCTGACTGCCGATACGGTAGACAAGCGGAAGCGGATTTTCAGAATTCTGGCGGAACAGGGCAAAGTTCTCTATTTTTCTCAGATTAAAAGTGAATCAAAACTAAAAAACGTTCTCATGCAAACAGCGCGAGATATCCTCGCAGCGAAGGGAAAGAAACTCGGCCCCGGCGCCTGGCTGGTTCTCGGTAAAAAAACCGGATTCTCGCTCAGAGCCTCCATGATTGCTCTCGAAAAACTCATGACTTTTGTCGGGGAAAAAGTAATGATTGAAGCAGAGGATGTGGAGGCGGTGATTGGAATAACAAAAGAAGAAACCGTCTTTCATTTAACGGCAGCAATGATGGAAAAGAATCTGCCAAAAAGCCTCTCAACCCTGAAAGACCTGTTGGATCAGGGAGACCACCCCCTGATGATTTTGGCGATTCTTGCCCGGGAAATCCGCCTCCTTCTCCATGCTAAACTTTTGCTGAGTTCCGGTCAACTGGCCTCTTATCACCCCAAGATGGACTACAACCGGTTTCAGAAAACCGTTTATCCGGATATCAAACATCTGGGTGGTTCCTCGACCCCCCACCCTTACGTCATCTATCAGGCGTTGATCCACACCCCTCATTTCTCACAGGAGCGTCTGGTTGAATATCTGGATACCCTCGTGGATATTGATCTTGCCTTGAAGACCACATCGAAAGCACCCCGACTGATGATGGAGCGGTTTTTACTGCAGGTATGCTCCTCATAAACATTCCTTTGAGATATTCTTAGAGCTTCCTGAAAACGGATAAAATCGCTCTCTGTTTTTTGGAAAGACGCCGCGACGGGCCTTTCTTTTTCGTTCCCGGGGTCATTTTTTCTCTATCCTGTTTTTCCTCATCCCGATCCGATGCCCCACCCTCCTGGGCATAGGCTGGTCTTGTTTCCGGTTCCAGTAAGCGGATTTCGAATTCCGGTGACGGAATGGCGGTGGTCCCTCTGCGGAAGGCAAAATCAACAATATCTCGGTCCGATGTGACGACAACCATTTCTTCCCGGCGGCTTTGGATAAGTCGTTTGATCAACTCATCGGCTGTTTGCCCCCTTCGTGAATAGAGAATATCGATCCCCCCATAACGGTCGCGCTCTTCCGTAAGAGAACCACTTTCCCAAGCGTCAAAGACGACGGTAATCCGGTGTCCTGTCTGTTTCTTATAAATCGACAGACGATGGATCAGGGCGTTACGTCCCTCTTCCAGGCTGATCTTTTCAAAGCGTCGGAAAGTACCGGACTGGCGGATCAGATTGTATCCATCAATGATAAGGTGCATAATCAAGAAACCGCTGGAAATATTTTCTTTCTTTCTACGATATTTCGCATCAGGAATCAATTGTAACGATATTTGGAATATGCTATAAGGCGTTTCAAAGTTGACTCTTGAGTCAAACTTTCCTTTCGAAACACCTTGGCCTTGCCTCATATGCCGTGACAGGCATAAAAATAACATAAGGAAGGAGTGGAACGATGGAAATTAAAAAGATTTGTGTCTTAGGTGCCGGACTGATGGGAAACGGGATCACCCAGGTTTGTGCCCAAGCGGGTTATCAGGTAGCGATGCGGGACATTGAACAGCGCTTTATCGACGGGGGCATGAAAACGATAACAAAAAATCTTGCCCGTGACGTGGAAAAGGAAAAGCGGACGCAGGAGGACATGAACGCCATTCTGGGACGGATCAAACCGACCCTGGATTTGAAAGAAGCGGCAGCAAACGCTGATGTGGTCGTGGAAGTCGTCATTGAAGTGATGGACGTAAAGAAACAGGTTTACAAGGAGCTGGAGCAGATTGTCCCGGCCCATTGCCTGTTTTTCACGAACACCTCCGGTTTGAGCATTACCGAGATGGCGGCGATCACCAAGCGGCCGGGAAAGTTCATCGGGACCCATTTCTTTAATCCGGTGCCGGTGATGCGTCTGCTGGAGATTATCCGGGGTTATGAGACCTCCGATGAGACGCTGGAAATTGCCAAGGCCTGGGGGAAGAAGATCGGCAAGGAAGTGATTGTGGTGCGCGAAGCCCCGGCTTTTGCGGTCAACCGCATTTTATGCACGATGCTCAATGAGGCCTTTTTTGCCCTGGATGAGGGAATTGCCACGGCGGAGGATATTGACAAAGGGATGGTCTTGGGCTGCAATCATCCCATCGGACCTCTGGCATTGTCTGATCTGGTGGGAAACGAGACGCTGCTCCGGGTTATGGAAGGTCTGCACCGGGAACTGGGCGACAAGTATCGTCCGGCGCCGTTACTGAAAAAGCTCGTCCGGGCCGGCCGCTATGGCCGCAAGACCGGGAAGGGCGTCTACGAATACACCAAATAACATTTCTTACCATTTATGACGGTATCAAGGAGAGAAGACTATGGCAAAAAAAGTTTATAAAGAAGGTGAAAGTTACAAGTATCAGCTGCTGATCAAGCACATCCTGGAAACGCCGCTGTTCTTTGCGCCCGATCAGGAGATTATCTACCGCGACAAGGTGCGCCTCACCTACCGGAAAGTGAACGAACGGATTCACCGGCTGGCCAACGGCCTCAAAAAACTAGGCGTCCGGAAGGGAGATGTCGTCTGCGTCTTCGATTATGACAGCCATCGCTATCTGGAGTGCTTCTTCGCCATTCCCATGATGGGGGCGGTGCTGCACACGCAGAACTGGCGCCTGTCGCCGGAACAGATTCTTTATACAATGAATCACGCGGAAGATAAAATTGTCCTGATTCATAAGGATTTTCTCCCTGTCCTGGAAGCCATCCGGGATAAGCTGACAACGGTCAAGAAGGTTATCCTGATCGCCGATGACGGGGACAAGCCGGCGTCGAAGATTGCTTTTGACGGGGAATACGAAGAACTTCTCGCCGGGTCCGCCGATTCTTATGATTTCCCCGATTTTGATGAATACACACGGGCCACCACCTTCTACACCACCGGGACCACCGGACTTCCCAAGGGCGTCTTTTTTTCCCATCGACAACTGGTCCTGCACGCACAGGCGCTGTTGCTGGTGACGGGCTCTTATGATACCCCCGGCCGCTTCCGGTCCACGGACGTCTATATGCCCTTGACCCCCATGTTCCATGTCCATGCATGGGGCGTTCCTTATGCGGCGACCATGCTGGGGGTCAAACAGGTCTATCCCGGCCGTTATGAACCGGAGATGCTGCTGCGGCTGATCCTGACGGAAAAGGTGACCCTGTCCCACTGCGTGCCGACGATCATACAAATGCTCGTGGGCAGCCCTGTCGCCAAGAAATTCGATCTGTCCAAGTGGAAGGTCATCATCGGCGGCGCCGCCCTGTCGAAAGGACTGGCCCTGGCGGCGATGAACATGGGAATTGAGATCTATGCCGCCTATGGGATGTCGGAAACCTGCCCGCTGCTTACCATTGTCAGTCTGAAGCCTCACATGCTGGCCGATCCGAAAGAAAAACAGGTCGATACGCTGATCAAAACGGGCCTGCCGGCGCCCTTGGTGTATGCACGGCTTATGGGACCCTCGGGTCAGCTCCTGCCCCATGACGGAGAGACGACAGGTGAACTCGTCGTGCGCGCCCCCTGGCTGACGGAAAGCTATTTCAAGGATCCAGAGCGGTCCAAGGAACTATGGCGTGACGGCTGGCTCCATACGGGCGACGTGGCCTACATCGACAAGGAAGGCTACGTGCAAATCACGGACCGGATCAAAGATGTCATCAAAACCGGCGGCGAGTGGATTTCCTCGCTGGAGCTGGAAAACCTGATCAGCCAGCACGAAGCGGTCCTGGAAGCGGCAGCCATCGGCATTCCCGATGCCAAGTGGGGTGAGAGGCCCTTCATTGTGGCCGTCATCAAGCCCGATTACAAGGGCAAGGTCACCGAGGAAGAGGTCCGGTCGTTCCTGATGAAATTTGCCGATGAGGGGCGCATTCCCAAATACGGGGTGCCCGACAAGATCCTTTTCGTCGATGCCATCCCCAAAACCAGCGTCGGCAAGATCAGCAAGGTCGAATTAAGGAAGGCATATTGTTGATTTAATACAATCATTACAAAGAACGGAGGAAAGATAAGATGGATTTTGANNGCGGCGGAATTCACACCGGTTTCAAAGGAGTGTGATGAACATGAGAAGTATACGCCGGAGATCCGAAAGAAGGCCGCGGAAAACGGTCTGGTGGGCGCCTGGATTCCGGAGGAGTATGGTGGTGCCGGCGCCGGGATTCTGGGAAATTCCATCATTACCGAGGAACTCTCCAAGATAGACATGGGAATTGGTTTGAATGTCGTAGCGGCGACCTTCGGTTGTGAGTCGATTTTTCAGTATGGGACGGAAGCGCAGAAGAAAGCTTATCTGCCCCCTGTGTGCAATGGAAAATGGGTCAGTGCCGGTGCCTTCACGGAACCTAATGCGGGAACGGATGTTGCCGGTTACAAGACCCGGGCCGTGAAAGATGGCGCTGACTATGTCATCAACGGCAACAAGATGTTTATCACCAACGGCACAGTCTGCGATTTTATGGTGACCCAGTGCATTACCAACCCCGAGGAGAAGAAACACAACAGTTTCAGTCTCATCATTATCCCTGCTGATGCCAAGGGGGTAACAAGAAACAAGCTTCGTGGAAAATTGGGGATACGTTCCAGCGATACGGCAGAGATCGCGCTGGAAGATGTCCGCGTGCCCCAAACCAACCTCGTCGGTAAGGAAGGGCGCGGTTTCATCCAGTTGATGCATTTCTTTAATACGACCCGGGTCATGGTTGCGGCACAGGGACTGGGCCTGTCGGAAGCCTGTCTGGAAACGAGCATCAAATACGTGAAGGAACGAACGGCTTTCGGGGCTCCCTTGGGCGCCTATCAATTGACGCAGAAGAAGCTGACCGAAATGGCCATTATGATCGAAGCCCTGCGGGGGCTCGTCTATAAGGCAGGCTGGTTGATCGATGTGGGGCGGCCTGATTATCATTTGGCCGCCATGGCGAAATTCTACAGCGGCCAGACAGCGGTTTTCTGCGCCAACAATGCGGTCGAACTTCACGGCGGTTATGGTTACATTGACGAATACAGCGTGCAGAAATGGTACCGCGATGCCAAGATCCTGGAGCTGTACGAAGGAACGAAGGAAGCGGAAATTCTAACCATCGGCCGAACGCTGCAAGCATAATCATTTTGCAAACGACCATCTTTGCCAGCGGATGGACAGACAAAGCGTTTCGGATTTAAATAAGCAGGCGGGGTTTATAAACCCTGCCTGCTTATTATATTTCATCGCAAGGAGAATTTTTTAGTGAAAACACGTATTACCGAGCTTTTCGGCATCAAATACCCCATCCTTCTGTCCGGCATGAGCTGGATCAGTGTTCCCAGAATGGTCGCCGCTGTATCCAACGCCGGCGGTCTGGGTATTCTGGCTACGGGACCCATGGACCCGCCACAAACCCGAAAGGCGATTCAGGAAATCAGAAAACTGACAGACAAACCCTTCGGCTGTAACGCCACGTTGCTGATGCCCGGAGCGGCCGAGAACGCAAAGGTCCTTCTGGAGGAACAGGTGCCGGTTATAAACTTCGCCCTCGGCAAAGGAGACTGGCTGGTCAAGGATGCCCATAAATATGGCGGCAAAGTCATCGCGACCGTTGTGAACGCCCGGCACGCCAAACGGGCGCAGGATTACGGGGCTGATGGCGTCATTGCCACGGGAAATGAAGCCGCAGCCCACGGTGAAGCACTGACCTCCATGGTGCTGATCCCGAGCCTGGTGGATGCTATTCATATTCCCGTCATTGCGGCGGGCGGCATTGCCGACGGCCGGGGGCTGGCAGCGGCGCTTGCCCTGGGTGCGGAAGGCGTAGCCCTGGGGACAAGGCTGATGACGACACAGGAGAGCCCCCTCCATGAGAATTTCAAAAAGCTGTCCATTGAAAAAGATGTGACGGATACCCTTTATTCGACGCGTGTAGACGGGATCTGGTGCCGGGTCATGAAGACCGACGCAGCGGTAAAAGCCATCAAAAAGGGGCTCGATCTTCCTGCTGCCTTTGTCAACTCCCAGGATATTGCCAGACAGATGAAGATGCCCTACCTTAAACTGTTTATCGGCATTCTGGCGTCCGGCTTGAACAATGCCTATAAAATGGCCTTCATGGCCAATGGGTTCAAGGCCTTCAAACTGGCCACGGAAGACGGGGATGTCGAGAAGGGCATCCTGCCGGTGGGGCAGGTTATGGGACTGATCCAGGACGAGCCGACGGTGGCTGAGCTTTTTGAACGGATCGTAGCGGAGGCGAAAGAGGTCCAACAGAAGCTGGCGGCGAAGATGGCCTGATTATTCTGACATGGAAGCCTTCATCTTGCCGATCGTATCGCGGTAATTACCGCTGCCGAATATGGATGCTCCGGCGACAAGCACATCTGCGCCGGCCTTCAGAATCGCAGGCAGGTTCGTGAGGGTCACACCGCCGTCCACTTCGAGGAGCACAGCAGGGGCGAAGCGGTCGATGAGCTCCCTTGCCTGTCGGATTTTCGGCAGCATGGTCTTGATGAATTGCTGACCGCCAAAACCGGGATTGACGGTCATGATGAGTAGAAGGTCAATGTCGGTCAGTATGGATTCAACGAAACTCAGCGGCGTTGCCGGGTTCAGGGACACACCGGCTTTGAGGCCCAGCTCTTTAATCTGGGAGACCGTCCGATGCAGGTGAATCAACGCTTCCATGTGGACCGTAATTCTGTCACTGCCCGCTTCGGCAAAGGGCTGAATATACTGTTCGGGACTTTCGATCATCAGGTGGACATCGAAGGGCAATACGGTCATCTTCCGCAGGGACTTGACCACACCGGGACCCATCGTAATGTTTGGAACAAAATGGCCGTCCATGACATCGATGTGAATCCAGTCCGCCCCGGCTGCTTCAACGGCGGCGATTTCTTCACCCAGAACACTGAAGTCAGCCGACAGAATGGAGGGGGCAATGATTTTCATGGTTCATTCATATATGATTATTGTCAGGATGTCAATAGGTTCAGTCTCTTTGATCCGTCATTGGATTCGTTGAAAAATGCTGCTCTTATATAACATCCTTCTTTTTATTTTCTCACTCTTTGCCATTCCCTATTATGGTTTGAAAATGCTGTTCACCGGCAAGTACCGGCACAGCTTAGGTCCGAAATTCGGCATCAACCGGCCNNATTATTGCTTCTCTGCAATCAGATTTTCCCGGTGCCTGTATCGTTTTGTCCACAAGTACAGAAACAGGGCAGGCCATGGCCCGCCGGATTGTACCTGCATCCGTCCATCTGATCTACTACCCCCTTGATATTCCCTTTGTGATTCGGAAGGTCGTCCGCCAAATCCAGCCGGATATCTTCATCCCTACCGAAACAGAACTCTGGCCCAACTTTCTCCGGATCTGCAAAAGGCAGGGGATCAAAATCGTGATAATCAATGGGCGCCTTTCCCCCCGGTCCTTCCGGCAATATTACCGTACACGTTTTTTCTGGAAGCAGTTCCTGGCAGATATCGATGAAATGGGTGTTATTTCAGAAATTGATGGCCAGCGGGCTGGCGCGCTCGGAATGGCCCAGACGAAGATTCATGTGCTCGGAAATGCAAAATATGACGGCCTGGCGGCAATGGTATCACCTGTCTTACGGGAGGATATCGCCCATCGCTTGAATATAGCGGACACGGACAGGGTTTTCGTGGCTGGAAGTACCCATGAGGGCGAGGAGATCATTATTCTCGATGTTTATAAACAGCTCCTGAACCTTTATCCGGATTTCAAGCTGATCCTCATTCCCCGCCATATTGAACGAGGCCCGGAGGTCATTCGCCTGGTCAAACAATATGGATTCCAGGACAGCCTGACCATGACTGAAATCAACCAGGGCCTGTCGAGACGAAACCAACGCGTCCTGGTCGTGGATGTTATCGGCGAGCTCTTCAAGATCTATAGCCTGGCAACCATTGTTTTCTGCGGGGGATCGCTGGTGCGGAAAGGAGGGCAAAACATTCTCGAGCCTGCCGCCTGGGGAAAAGTGGTCCTGTATGGACCATCCATGGAAGATTTCAGAGATGAGAAAACCCTTCTGGAAGAGGCAGGAGCCGGGATAACGGTGACGGACAGCCACGACCTTTTTGATAGAATTCTTGCCCTGCTGCGAGATCCTGAAACACTTACCCGGAAAGGTCAAATAGCCGGTCAGGTCATCGCTGCCAACCGCGGCGCTTCCCAGCGCTACGCATCCCTGATCAAGGAAGTCCTCATGAGTAAAAACCGGATATCTTGAGATCCATAAAAATGGGTTCGCCGCAGCTCAGAAATCTTTTTCGCTTTTTCACGGTTTTTTACAAAGCCGTCTCTACCCTTCCGCGCGTTTGAGATACTCCTGCCACTTGGTATCCACCCAGACCTGCAACTGATGCAGTTGTTCGATATTCATCTTCTTGAACCGTCCCTGCTTTTCCAGGTAGTTGATGACAGGCAGCCGGTTGCCCCGCTCGGCCAGGGTTTTGCTCCGGCCCGTGAAGCGGAATTTTCCGTTTTCGACTTCGAACAGGACGACGAGTCCAGTTTCCACGGCCAGCTTGCCTGTCTTGATGGTGTCCTTGGGGGCATAGCCCCAGCCGGGCGGGCAGGGGACGTACATGTGAATATACCGCGTTCCCTTGATCTTCTTGGCTTTGACAAATTTTTCATAAAGATCAATGGGATAGGATGGTGATGTCGTAGCCAGATAAGGAATATCATGGGCTTCCATGATCTTGATGAAATCCTTCTTATGCTGCTGTTTGGTCAGGATCGGGGTGGTGGACGTCAGAGCACCCATGGGCGTGGCGCTGGACCGCTGGGTGCCCGTATTCATGTAGCCTTCGTTGTCATAACAGACATAGATAAAGTCTGTTCCCCTTTCCGCCGCCCCGCTCAGGGCCTGGATCCCCATATCGAAGGTCCCGCCGTCGCCGGCAATAGCCATCACGGTGGTATCCGTTTTGTTGAGGGCCTGGAGACCGGCCACGATACCCGACGCGGACGCCGCCGTGCTGGCAAAGGAATTGTTCAGACAGGGCACCATAACCGGCGTCGTGGGATAGATCCCGTGCAGAACACAGAGACAGCAGGCGGGCAGAGTCACAATGGTGTTCTCACGCAGTGCCTTCAGGGCGTATCGATAGCCCAGAGAAAGACCGCACCCCTGACAGGCCCGGGTTCCGGGCAGAATATATTCTTTTGCATTCAGTTTAAAAAGATTTTCCGGCATAGGTTCACCCTGTAAATGTACTGAGCCAAGTTGTTTTTGGTTCCACCATTCCCCTGTCGAAACTGGCCAGGGAATCTTTTGCCGCCGCCACTAGTTCCCGGGCTTTGACGTCCCGGCCGCCCAGTCCGGCGATATAACCATGAATGGGCGCCTTGATGTTCGTCCCGTAAAAGGCCGCCTTCAGATCGGAGCAGAGGCCGCCTTCATAACCATAGCTGATGCTTTTTTCAAAGATCACGACGGCCTTCGCGTTTCGGAAGACATCCCGGACGTCCTCTTTTGGAAAAGGCCGGTAGACGCGGATTCCCACGACTCCCGCCTTTATACCTTCCGCCCGGAGGATATCCGCTGCGGCCGTGGCTTCGCTGGCCAGGGACCCCATCCCGACAATGATCAGATCTGCATCATTCGCATGGTATTCCCAGAGCATTCCACCGTGGTTTCTGCCGAAGGCTTCGGCAAAGGCCGTATTGGCAGACCGGATGGTTTCGGGGGCTTTATCCAGCGCTGCCTGCAGTTTATAACGCATTTCCATATAGCCGTCCCGGAGGACGCCTTCGCTGTCCCGCCTCTGCCCGGGGAAAAGAACGGGGTTGAGATTCCTCGGATCATCGGGCGACAGAATCGTGTGAGGCTTGTATGGAGGCAGGAAGGCCTTGACGTCGGCGGCGTCGGGGATATCCACCGGCATCATGGTATGGGACAGGACGAACCCATCGTAACAGACCATGACTGGACAATAGACGGCTTCGGCAATCCGGTATGCTTGAATGACCGTATCCAGGATTTCCTGGTTGTTGCGGCAGTAGATCTGCATCCATCCCGTATCCCGCTGGGCCAGGGAATCCTGCTGATCGTTGAAGATCGTCCAGGGGGCACCGACACCGCGGTTGACGCAGCACATGACGATGGGCAGACGAGAACCGGCCGCCCAGTGGAGCTGTTCGTGCATATAGAGAAGTCCGTTCGCACTGGTGGCGGTAAAGACCCGGGCGCCGACCGTGGATGCGGATATACAGACGGTCAGTGCGGAATGTTCCCCTTCCACCCGGACATATTCGGCCTTCAGTTCGCCGCTTTCCACATACTGGGACAAGATTTCGGACAACTGGGACTGCGGGGTAATGGGATAGGCGGCAACCACTTCCACGTTACAGAGTTTTGCCCCCAGAGCGGCCGCCTGATTACCGGTCATAATCTGGACGTTACTCATTGATCTTGTCCTCCCTTACCATGCTAATGGCCCTGGGCGGGCATTCTTCCGCACAAATGCCGCACCCCTTGCAGTATTCCAGATCAATTTCCACGGGGATGCCGGGTTTGACCACCCCTTCCGGACAGTAGAGCCAGCAGAGAAAACAGGCCGACTTGTTTTTCAGGGACGGGATGCATTTTTTACGATCGATAACCGGGCGGACACTCCGCCAGTCGCCGGTTTTACCGGCCTCGCCGACGGCAACGGTACACATAGCCGATATGTTATCGTCTTTCTTTTCTTCCATCATGGGTCTCCTTGTTCTTCAGGAATTCCGTTTCTCACGGGTAATGGTCACTTCGTAGGCGGCTTTCACTGCCGCAAAATTTTTGAAAATCGCTTCCCGTGATAATTTACTCCGAAGCGCCTTTTCCAGATTTTCCAGGGAAACCATGCCCGCGGCCTTGGCGAAGGCGCCCAGCATCGGGGTATTAACCACCGGCGCCCCTTCCTTGATCAGATGCTGCTTGAGGGAGACGTTCGCGGCATCCACTGTGGCCAGATTGAAACCAGCGGGGATATTAAATGTCTCCGCTGGTTTGGCGGTATTGATGATCACCATCCCGCCTTTTTTCACCTTGCCCAGGATGTCTACCACGCCAAAGAGGCTGTCATCCAGAACAACCGTGATGTCGGCCAGTTCAATCTGTGAGAATGTCCGGATCGGGTTATCGGCAATTCTCGTAGAGGCAGTTAGCGGCGCTCCTCGCCTTTCGGGACCGAATGTGGGCGCCGACGTCACACCTTTGAAACCTTCCAGGTAGGCGGCTTCGGCCAGGACATGCGCCGCAACGACTACCCCCTGGCCTCCCCGGCCATGCCAGATCACTTCATGCATATTGTCGTCTCCCCTTTTTCGCGGATGATTTCCGCAGACTCAAAATATTACGCCGGATAAACAAAAAGGCCATGGATTTTCCACCCATGGCCTTTAGGATTCTGCTTATTTTCTGATCGATTACATTTTCCTAAAAACGACGGGTGATGGGTTTATTCCCACCAGTAGAAGAGAGAGGCACAACAGCCCTAACAGGTTGCTCAGATTAAGATTTTTTCTCTTCATGAAACTCGTCATTTTCAGGAAATCCAAAAGAAATTTCGGTGACTTTAAGACAAAACAAATCAGATGTCAACAGCTAATTACTATAAATGTTTCTTTTTTTCAAGGGATTGACGAATGTTTTTTTTTATAATAAAAGAGTTACGAATACAGGATTTCTTCAAACCGGTTCTCAATATTGACGATTCAAAAATGACGATAAGGAGGGAGCGATGGACTTAGGACTGAAAAACAAGGTCGCCCTGGTTGCCGGGGGAAGCATGGGGCTGGGGAAAGCCGTAGCGATGATGCTGTCGAAAGAGGGGGCGAAAGTGGCCATCGGTTCCCTGGATGATGCCTATCTGCCGGAAGCGGCAGAGGAGATCCGCCGGGCCACAGGAAGCGAAATCCTGGCCATTCCTGCCGATGTTACCGACCTGGAACAGGCGAAACAATTTGTGCGGAAATCCCTTGCCCATTACGGCACGGTGGATATTCTGGTCAACAACGCCGGCGGTCCTCCTTCAACGACCTTTCTCGAAATCGATGACACCCTCTGGGAATATGGATTCCGGCTTAACCTCATGAGCACCATCGTCATGACGCGGGAGGTCGTGCCGGTTATGAAGAAAAAGAAATGGGGCCGGATCATCAACATGACGTCGATTGCGGTCAAACAGCCCATTGACGGACTGATTCTTTCTAATACAGTGCGCTCCGGCGTGATCGGTCTGGCCAAATCGCTCTCCAATGAGCTGGCACCCTTCCATATCACGGTCAACAGTGTCTGCCCCGGCTATACCCTGACGGACCGGGTGCGGAATCTCGCCAAAGCGACAGCGGAAAAAGAAAAAACGACGCCCGAGGCGATCATTAAACGCTGGGAATCTTCCATCCCCATGGGCCGTCTGGGCACACCGGAAGAATTCGCCAGCCTGGTCACCTATCTGGCTTCCAACCACAGCGGTTACATTACGGGCGCCGCCATCCAGATCGACGGCGGCTGGTATAAGGGAATCATGTAGCAGCGCTTGCGTTCACCGCAATTCTTTCTGTCTGGCCAGCGCTTCGTTCAGATTGCGTCTGGCCAGAACAGAATCCGGTTGTATCTCCAGGGCTTTGCGCAAAGGCTCGATGGCTTCATCCGGTTTACCGGAGAGGAGCAATCCGTACCCTAAATTATTCTGGGCTTCCGCATAATTCGGTTTAACCCGGACGGCTTCACGAAACTGGGCGATGGCTTCGGTGATTTTACCCTGTGAGCCGAAAACATTGCCCAGGTTGTAATGAGCTGTGGCATGATCCGGATTGATATGGATCACCCGGATATAATAGTCGGCGGCCTCCTGTTTTCTCCCCAACGCATACAGGGCACTCCCCATATTGTTCAGCGCCTCGGTGTTGCGCGGATTATTCCGGACCGCCTCCTGATAGTAGACGATCGCTTCTTCGATTTTTCCCTGATTTCTTAAAACAAGACCTAAATTGTTATAGGAAGAGCTATGAGCAGGATCGATACGGATGGCCTCCTGGAAATGGCCAACGGCCTCAGGAACTTTCCCCTGTTTATATAAAACAATGCCGAGGACACTGTGGGCGACCGCATTGTTTTTTGTTTTTTGCAGGGCATTTTCAAAAAGGGTGATGCTGTTTTTCCAGTGTTGCACCTGAAACCAAGTGCTGATCATCAGGATGGACAGCACCGTTCCAGCCAGCAGGATGAGGCTTTCCTTTCTGTATTTCCACGAAACCGTCAGATCCGAAACACCCCATGCCGCCATGATGAAAAGCCCGATGAGCGGCAGATAGGTATAGCGGTCGGCCATCGCCTGAGC
>PMNM01000069.1:16781-20614 GCA_003161855.1 Syntrophaceae bacterium
CCTAACCGTTCCGACAGGGGAAGAGATTGGAACGATTCAACCGCACCCCCTCTCTGCTGGGCAACGTAGGTGACCACGCTTGAGGCAGCCGACAAAAGGAAGAAGGGTATTTTTTCAAGGAGCAGCGGTCGTAACGATTTCAGGGATCCGGAAACTTTTTTCTTCTCCTGCGGATGCAACTGGGGAAAACGGCCCAATGGCCAGTAATCCAGCAGCAGGAACACAAAGGGAAGAGTCACCAGCATCGGTTTGGCCATCAGCCCCAGGACAAAAAAAAGCAGAACCGCCCCGTAGCGACGCAGACCCGGACGTTCCGTGTAAAAAGCATAAGCCCCGAGGGTGAGCATCCAGAAAAAGGCACTCAGCACGTCTTTACGTTCAGCGACCCAGGCCACCGACTCCACGTGAAGAGGATGCAGCGCAAAGAGGGCCGCGACAAAAGCGCTTTGCCAGAGCGCCCGGGTCATCCGGCTCAAGACAAGAAACAATAACAGGGTATTGGCAATATGAAACAGGAGATTGACCAGATGATGCCCTGCCGGTTTGAGACCAAAGAGCTGAACGTCCAGCAGATGGGAGATCCAGGTCAGGGGATGCCAGTTGCTGGCATAGGTGGCACTCAGGGCCCAGGCCAGGCTTTTCATGGCGAAGCCGGTCTGGATATAGGGATTTTCCGTCACATAGGTGCCATCGTCATAATCAAGGAACGCATGATTTTGGACCTGCCAGTAGATCAGTGCTGTCAGGAGGGCAAGCAAAAGGCAGATCCATAACCGCTGATGTTGTTTAAACAGGTTTTGCATAGGAATGAGAATGGCTGATCTGGCCCTTTGTCATCAAGTTCTCAATTTCGATCATCAAAGATGGAAGTGTTTGCGGGTGAAGAGCTGAAATTGCCGTGGCGCCAAAGCGCTGGCAGAGAGTATTCAGAAGGCTTTTATCGGGAAAATGATCCTCTTTATTGAAGACGCGGATTGTCGGCTTCCCGGTGATTTCAAGTTCCTGCAAAATATTTTCCACGGCGGTGATATGGTTTTCAAAGTTCGGGTTGCTGATATCGATGACATGGAGAAGGATGTCCGCTTCATGAAGTTCATCGAGGGTGGCCCGGAAGGCGGCGAAGAGTTCCTTCGGCAGGTCCCGGATAAATCCAACCGTATCGGTAATAATCGCTTCCCGGTCTCTGGGNNACAATCGAGATGACGGGAAGGCCCATTCTTTCCCGTTTGACCCGCCGCACTCCCCTGGCCTTTTGTACGGTTTGCAGTTCCTTTTGAAGTCGGTGAATGCGGTCTCTGACACGCCGCCGGTTGATTTCAAGCTTCGTTTCACCCGGTCCTCTGGCCCCGATCCCACCGGTAAGCCGCGACATGGCGGTATTTTTCGTTACCAGCCGCGGAAGCAGATACTGCAACTGGGCCAGCTCCACCTGAATCTTCCCTTCCCGGCTATGGGCACGCCGGGCGAAAATATCGAGAATGACCTGGGTCCGGTCGACTACCCTGATTTCGGTGAAATCGGTAATCGATTTGATCTGGGCCGCGGTGAGTTCGTGATCAAAAATGAGGAGGTTGGCACCCATCTGCAATGCCCGGATCACCAGGTCCGAAAGCTGTCCTTTGCCCAGGAGAAATTTCGGATCCATCTGCGTCCGGTATTTCATGATGGTATCAAAAACTTCGACACCGCAAGAGCGGGCCAGCTCTTTCAATTCGTCAAGAGCATACTCTGATTCAGCCCGTGGATTGGTTTCAACCCGGATCAGGATGGCGCGGTCGGTGGCGTCCACCTTCCTCGTCTTCTGCTTTTTGGTGAATTCGCCCTCCAGGGCCTGGATAAAGGATAAAAAGTTCAGGGTGAGTTCGGAAGGCGGCGCAGGGGGAAGCTGCATCCAGAAGGTGCCTTCAAGATTTTCGGGAATCAGGTGCGCTGTATAGGCCTTGCCCGGCAAACCATCCGGATCCGTATCGATCGCACACACAAGATCAAGACGCAGGAGCGCCAGATCGGTCAAATCATCGGTGGTCAAATTTTCGCCGTCCAGATGGGTGTGAATCAACCGAAGCCCTCTGAAGCGGCTGGATGAAGAACGGAAACTGTCAAGACCGGGAATCAGGATATCCTTATGGGAACCGACCACCACAAAGGCAATTTCTCCCCGGCGGCTGATGAGGAGGCCAATTTGCCGGTTGATCTCCCGGGAGAGGGTTGTCAACTGCCTCGCCAAATCATGGGTGACAATACGCTCAGGCGGCACCCGCCGCCGGTAGAGCTGTTCAATCCCTTTGATCTGCGCCGGTGCGAGGCCGGTCAGGTTTCCGTGAATTTTATTCACTATTTAAACTTGTGCGGATTGACTTTCCTTTCCATGGTGTCCAGAAATTTTGACCAGGAATTCGTGCGAAAGGCGGTGGCCAGTTTCTTTGGATTTTTCGCCCCGCATTCAGGGCACTCCAACTGATCATAGGGCTCATCCACTTTCAGGAAGCCTTCATAACCATGGCGGCACTGACAACATTCAAAATCATAGAGCGGCATTCAAAAACTCCTTGTTTCTTTTCCTGCTGCAAAATCATACAGTTTTGCTACTTTTATCACACCCCCCTCGGACGGTCAAGGGGGATTTGAAATAATCAAGGATGTCCTGGTTAAAAGGGAGTGGCGTGAAAACAGAGAAGTCACCGGTGCCATTACCCTGATTTACAACCACCATCAAAGGGGGCTGGTCAGCCGGTTGATGGATATACAACATGACTGTCATCATAACATCTTTTCAACCCAGCATATTCATCTGGATCATGATCATTGTCTGGAGATCATCATCGCCAAGGGGAATTCCCAGGAAATCGAGGTCCTCTACGACCGATTGAAATCAACCAAAGGCTTCAGGCACGCGGGATTTGCCATGGCTGCTATGGGAGACAGCACAGTTTGATTTAACAGATTCTCGGAACCAGTTCACCGGAGAGCCTACCTGTCATTATTCATGCCGTTGTTTTCTATGAATTTCAAAAATCTTACCCGCAACCAGCTCGCTTCACTCTATAGCTCTATAAGGGTTGCGGGAATGGCCGTGGATAACTCAAAAGTGCACATCAGTAGAAGGGATCCCAATTAAGCATAACTTCCTTGTTTATTCCAGTCANNACGGGGAGTTATGAATTCTGAAAGAGAAGGTCACTATGCGCCTTAATGGAAGAAAACGATAATCTCCCCACCTATGTAATAATACCTTAAGCAGCCTTTTTTATCACCTGCCTTTTCATGGAATCAAAGTTGGCTGAATATTCGCTGTCATCCCTTACAATCGCATAGATGATACCCAAAAGCTTACGGGAAACAGCAATGAGGGCCTTCATCCTTTTCATGCCCCCATCGGTCAGCCTTGTGTAGTAATCATGAAGGATGCCATCTTTTCTTATGGTCTGGATCGCCGTATAATAGAGTATCTTACGAATCAGGCTCCTTCCTCTTTTCGAGATTCTCCGCTGTCCTTTCATTTTACCGGAGCTTATCTCATAGAGGTCCAGACCGGCCAACTTCATGATTTCTGACTGTGTCTTGAATTTTTTGAAATCCCCTATTTCCCCGATAAGACCCGCCACGGAGACTACTCCCAGCCCTTTTATAGAAAGCAGCTTTGGACTATAAGGTATCCTCCCGAGAGCTATCTCCATTTCGCTTTCTAACTCGGCAATAAGATTTGTCAGCATCTCCAATTGGATGAGGATATGCCTCATATCCATGGATAACCCTGCCGCTCCTTCCCTGATGCCGACGGTATTCCTGGCAAGGTTGATCAGCATGTCCGCATGGTGCTCTTTAAGCTTGCC
>PMNM01000058.1:0-2772 GCA_003161855.1 Syntrophaceae bacterium
GTATCGTCCATGATCAGCGGGATCGTTTACAAGAAGAATCACTAATCAGGCTCCGTTTCACGAAACGGGCAGGATCAGCAGAGAACAAAGGGGAGGTGGGATACATCTCCCCTTTTGTAATTTAACGATAGGGAGAGTTTTACATCACCCATTTTTCAAATCTCTCATCTGATAAAATGACAACAGAAAAAAAATTGATCACGATCCTGGGTCTCGGCAATATCCTCCTTCAGGACGAAGGCTTCGGCGTCCATTTCGTCCGGTGGTTTTCCGAACGGTACCGATTGCCGGAAAGTGTTCTGGCGGTAGACGGCGGAACCCTGGGATATATCCTTCTGGATACCCTATGCGGGTGTGAGCACTTGATTGTCATTGACGTCATCAAATTGAAGGACCATCCGGGATCCCTTTACCGGTTTACGCAAAATGAAATGGAAATTCACATGCCGCCGCCCACCTCGGCTCACGAAGTCAAGTTTGCGGATGTGATCTGCAAGGCGGAATTGATGGAAGAATTGCCGGACATGGCCTTCCNNAGAGGAAAATCCCCGAGATGGAAAAACTGCTCTTGAAAGAATTGGCCGCTTTTGGGATAATACCGGAGAGGATCGGTGGTCATGCATGACGGCTTCGCAAAAAGTCCATATGCTGCGTTGCGCTTCATCCTTCGTCATTGCGGCGTACGCTTCCCCGGTACGCCTCGTTCCTCAGGATTCGCGCGTCTTGCCTCCGGCGCTTTTTACGCAGCCGTCCCGGTTTCAAGACTTTCGCGACTTTTTACGAGTTCATCATGCATGAGTTGTCCCTGATCCGGTCTCTCCTCGATATCGTGGAAGATTATGCGGCAAAACACCGGTTTCACCGTGTTCATTCGCTGAAGCTGAGCTTTGGACAGTTGTCCTGCCTCGATGCGCAGGCCCTAGAATTCGCTTTCGGCATTCAATCCGCAGGGACAAAAGCCGAAGGGGCAAAGCTGATCTTTGACATTCGTCCCGCCCGGATGACCTGCCTGGCCTGCAAACGGGAGATCGAAGTCGAGACCTGGGTGACCACGTGCCCCCTCTGCCAGGGGGAGGAAGTCCTGCTGACCGGGGGGACGGAGGAGCTGAAAGTGTTGGAAATGGACGTAGATTAACCACAAAAGGGCCATTCCCGCGGAAGCGGGAAGCCAGGATTGATGAATGTAGACGAGGAAAATATATGTGTATCGCATTTCCCGGAAAGATTATTTCCATTGATAAGGACAACTTTGCCGTGATCGATATCGGCGGCACCCGGCGGGAGGTCTGCCTGGACATCGTCGATGAGGATGTGGTTCCCGGAGACTATGTGATCTCCCATGCGGGTTATGCCATTCACAGGGTGGATGAAGCCGTGGCCAAAGAAGATCTGGAATTTCTGAAAGAGCTCATTGAAAATGAAATATATTGACGAGTACCGGGATCCGGCGCTGGCCCGCGGGCTCTNNACAAAAGAATACCGTTTTTGCCACTTTCGGCGATATGCTGCGGGTGCCCGGCACGGACGGGGCCAGTCTCCAGAAGGCGAGGGCAGCGGGCGCCGACGTCCGTGTCGTCCTGTCAGCCCTCGATTGTATTGCCATGGCGGAGACCTGCCGGAGCAAAGAAATCATTTTCATGGGCATCGGCTTCGAGACCACCTCGCCGACTGTCGCCGCCGTTGTCAAGACCTGCCTGAAGAAGAAAATTCATAACCTGTCCGTTTTCTCTGTTCACAAGGTCATCCCGCCGGCCATGAAGGTCCTCATCCAGGATCCTGACCTGCGGATTGACGGTTTCCTGTGCCCGGGACACGTCAGTACCATCATCGGAGCCGAAGCCTACCGCTTCATTCCGGAGGCGGGCCGGGCTGCCGTCATTACGGGATTCGAGCCGGTGGATATCCTGGAAGGGATTGCGGTCATCCTCTCTCAAATCCTGGAAAATAAAAAAGAGGTGGCGATCCAGTATGGCCGGGGCGTCCGGGCAGAAGGCAATATCCGGGCAAGAGAAATCCTGGCAGAGGTTTTCCGGGCGGAGACATCGGAATGGCGGGGGCTGGGCGCCATCCCAGACAGCGGCCTGGCCTTCCGCGAGGCCTATCAATCCTTTGACGCGCAGAAGAAATTTCAGATCCCGGCCCTCCGGTCTGAGGAAATAAAAGGGTGTTCCTGCGGCGACATCCTGCGGGGCGTCAAATCCCCGGAAGAGTGCCCCCTGTTCCGGTGTGCCTGTACGCCGCTCAATCCCATCGGCCCCTGCATGGTTTCATCGGAGGGGACCTGCGCCGCCTATTACCAGTACCATTGAATGTGATCGTCCTGAAAAAATCCAAGGAAAAAGGGGTAAAAAATATGAAAATCAGCGTGGTAAAAAATGTGCTCGATGCCAACGACCGGATCGCTGCGGACAATAGAGCCCTGTTCGACAAAAAAAAGATTTATGTCATCAATCTCATGAGCTCCCCCGGCGCCGGCAAAACCACCCTGGTGGAAAAGACGATCCTGGCCCTTCGGGACCGCTACCGCATCGGGGTGATTGAAGGGGATATCCAGGACACCTGCGACGCCGAACGCGTGGCCAAACTGGGTATCCCGGTGGTCCAGATCAACACGGGCGGCGGCTGTCATCTGGATGGAAACATGATCCGCGAGGCGCTGCCCACCTTTGATCTCGACCAGCTCGATTTCCTCATTACCGAAAACGTGGGCAACCTGGTCTGCCCGGCCGAATTCAAGATCGGAGAAAACGCCAAGATCATGATCCTGAGCAC
>PMNM01000058.1:2818-4151 GCA_003161855.1 Syntrophaceae bacterium
CGTGAAGAAAAGAGTCCGCTATCTTTTTACTGGCCTCGTCCAGGGCGTCGGCTTCCGGCCGTTCATCTATCGTGTGGCGACGCAGCAGGCGCTCTCCGGCCTGGTCCAGAACCGTTCCGACGGCGTCGTTGCGGAGGTGGAAGGACCGGAGCAGGCCATTACTGTCTTCGCCAATCAGGTCAGAAAGCACCTCCCGCCTCTTGCCGACATCTCCACGATGACCGGCACGGAGATCGCCCTTCAGAATGACAGGAATTTCCGGATCATCGCCAGCGAGAAAGGCCTGAAAAGTGAGGTGCATATCTCGCCGGATATGGCCATCTGCAGCGATTGCCTTAAGGAACTTTTCGACCCGGCGGACCGCAGATACCATTATCCTTTCATCAACTGCACCAACTGCGGCCCCCGGCTGACGATCATCAAGGCGATTCCCTACGACCGGGTCAATACCTCCATGTCCTGCTTTCCCCTCTGTCCGGATTGCCGGAAGGAGTATGAAGATCCCGCCGACCGCCGGTTCTATGCGGAGCCGAACGCCTGCCCCGTCTGCGGTCCCTCTCTCATGTTCCTGAACGGAGATGGAATCGATGGATCGGCTGCCGATCCCCTCCAGGCAGCCATCGCAGCGCTCCGGCAAGGCCAAATCCTCGCAATTAAAGGACTGGGGGGTTTTCACCTCGGTGTGGATGCAGCCAATGATGGTGCCGTGCAGCGGCTGCGGGAGCGAAAACTGCGCGAGGAAAAACCGCTGGCGATTATGGTGAAAGACATCGAAGCGGCCGCCGCGATTGCCCTNNCTGGGCATCATGCTGCCCTATACCCCCCTGCAATACTTGCTGCTGGAGAAACATTTTCATGCCCTGGTCATGACCAGCGCCAACAAGGCCGAAGAGCCCATCTGTATCGGCAACCGGGAAGCGGCTGCCCGGTTAAAGGGCATTGCCGACTTTTTTCTTGTGCATGACCGGGATATCCTGGTCCGGTGCGACGACAGCATTGCTGCGATCCATTCCGGCAGGACGAGCATCTCCAGACGGTCGCGGGGTTTTGCACCCAGGCCGCTGGTCCTGAGGGAATCCTATCCCGCTGTCCTGGCGCTGGGGGGCCAGTTGAAAACAACGGTTTGTCTGATCAAGGAAAACCTTGCCTTTCTGAGTCCCCATATCGGCGATCTGGAAACGCCGCTGGCGAGGGATTTTTTCCAGGAAACGCTGGTGCTCATGCGCCACATTACAGAGTGCGAACCCGGTCTGATCGCCTGCGACCTCCATCCGGGCTACTACTCGACCCTCCACGCCGCCCGGATGGAAGGCGTGCAGGTCGTGCGGGTGCA
>PMNM01000050.1:0-1056 GCA_003161855.1 Syntrophaceae bacterium
TTTCCTTATCTTTCTTCCCGCCCTTGTCTCCCATTGCTGTCTCCTTTCCCCGTTGACCCTCAGTTTTCTCAGTTTGATGGTGCCAATGTGTTGCCAGCTCTGTTTTCCGCTATTAATCGCATAAATCAGGTTTCGTTTTACGGCCCCTGCATCCCTATCTTTGAAATATGCAGAAGTCTGCGCTTTTTATTATCACCCTTGTTATTGATAAACTGATTTAACTTGATCCCTAGGGGGGGGGGTCAAATGAAGGCTTACAATTAAGTACATCCCTTGAGATTAACCACTTTTCCGTCGATGCATATTGGTTGTCATGAATATCATTATCGGAAATAAAATGATTATACCGCTCGCAAATAAATTCTTTCAACATGATGTCGGATAATTCACGATCTTTCTTGTTCTTGTCAAGATAATCTTCAATTGCGCCCTCTTTGATTATTATCTCAATTTTTTTGGAACGCTTGGTTGGGTTCTCCGAATCATTTTGGAGCTTCCAATCGATCTGTATTAAATGATCATTATTTGAGAAATGAGAATTTATCCAAGCGTTCGCAGGGAAAATTGTCTTTATAAGTCTAACCCAGTAGTCTAACAGATCTTCAGCCATTTCAACTCACCGTTAGGATCACAATCCTGGAAACAAAAACAAACTTTCATCTCTACTTGTAGAGCCATTACAACCGTCATAACGTCGAATTAAGATTTATGTATATGGCCCTTATGCTATGCTTTTTACGATCTCCTCCACCAGTTCCGGTTCAGCCATATCCGGGTCTCTATTCGGAGTGCGCGTTTTTATATTAGCTTCCTGCTGTTTAGCCATTATGCGCTTTGAAGCCTTATCTATTTGTTTCTGCTGTCTTGCTTTTTCTTTAGCCCGTTTGCCAAAGTTGTACATGGACTTGCCCATTTTTAGCCCCTTTTTTNNACCCAAGGTTTAATTAACTGAGTTTCACGTTTTCTGCTGCAGGGCCTTTTTTACCCTGGACAACATCGAAGCTTACAGACTGGCCCTCAGTTAAAGTCTTGAAACCAGCGGCTTGAATGGCACTG
>PMNM01000050.1:1062-2949 GCA_003161855.1 Syntrophaceae bacterium
TATAACCCAACTTTAACTGTACCGTAAAGACTAAAGACCATAGCTAAGGTACAGGATATGGAGGAACGATACTCTTTTATTTATGCAAAGTCAAGGCATATATCATTATATTTCAATAATTTATTCACACTCCGATCAAGCGGTCATCTGGTCGGAAGTGATACACGAGCAATATAGTGCTTTCGTTTGCAAAAATTTTGCAAACATATGCACAAAATGATGATTGCCACTTTTTATCAGCACTATTTTCTGTTTTTGTCTGATGACAGGAAGGACAGAAATGACGGCGCTTGCATGAGAATGCCAGGAGATATTTATGGCCGCAATCGTTGCATTTCACGAGGGCAAATCCTTTGTACAGGTCCCCGCAATCGAGGCACCGGTAAATGACCTTCTCCAGATAAGGCCGCCGGAATTCGTATCCGAATGAAAGCGTTATTCTTTAAGCTGCCCCGTCTTCATGGGGGGCAGCTTATTTATTTTAGTCCTGCATCTTTGTCTCCGCCGACAAAATTTTTCCGGGAACTTTTTTCCGCTTCCTCCTGTCTAAACGTACAAAACAAATTTCAAGGAGGAACGAATCATGAAAATCATTGCAGCAGTCATTCTGGCCATCGTGCTGTGCACGGCAGGAGTGTGGGCAGGGAGCGTCGGGGATGCCATGGAGGTGCGCATCGTCACCGATGACGGTCGGACACTGCCGACCTACCCGGTGAAAATGCGTCACGGGGTTCGTAAGGTGTACGCAGAGGCGATCAAGGGGGACCACTACCGCATCGAAGTGAAGAACCGTCTCAACCGGCGGGTCGGGCTGGTCATTGCAGTGGATGGCCGCAACATCATCAGCGGTGCGAAGTCCTGGCTGAAAAACAGCGAGCGCATGTACATCCTGGAAGCTTATGGTTATGGGGAATTCTCCGGCTGGCGATCCGCTCAGGATCGCGTAAACCGCTTCTATTTCACCGATGTGCCCGACTCCTATGCCGCGGCCTTCGGGGATGAGTCCGCCATGGGGGTGATCGCTGTGGCGCTTTATCCCGAGGTGCGGCGCTGCAAGCCGCCGATGCCCCTTGCCCGGACAACCCCTGCCCATCCACGAAGTTATGAAGGCAAAGCGGCAGGTTCGGCTGACCGGGCGGACGCGTCTCCCAATGCCCCGGCAGCATCCGGAGCACAGATGAAGGACAGGGCCGACAAGGCGGAAAAGGCGATGGAAAGCGCCGGCACCGGCTATGGCCGGGACGAGTATTCCCCCTCGCAGATCGTGGCCTTTGAACCGGAGAAGCGGTCGCTGGAAACCATCTATCTCAAGTATGAGTGGCGCGCGACCCTCTGTAAACTGGGGGTGGCCAATTGCACCCCGCCGCCCAGCTACCCGCCTAACCGACTGTGGGACCATGAGGGTTACGCGCCCCCGCCGGGTAACCGGTCTTAGCCGGCCTCAGGGTGGGAACGGCAGATTTTCCGTCATTGCGCGAAAGGGAGCAAAGTGGTAATCTGGCGGCGTCACATTGACCTGCGGGATTACCTCGCTCCACATTTAATGACGGGAGAGCAGACCTTGCCGGAGATGCCTGATCCAGCGGATGGACAGAACCGGGCCATTGGAGACGATGACGCCGGTTTTGTCGCACGCTGCCGGCGGGGCGATACCGACGCCTTCGCGGTCCTGGTCAGGAGGCACCAGAAGAAGATGCTCAACATTGCCTACAGGATGATCGGCGANNGGTCGCTCGATGATCCCGTGAAATCGAAAGATGGAAGTCTCCTGAAGGAGCCCTCTTCCCGGGAGGAGTCGGTTTTGGAGCGGCTCGAGAAGCGTGAGCGGGAGGCGAAGATTCAGGAATGCATCGGCGCCCTGGATAATGAACAGAGGGAGGTCCTTGT
>PMNM01000169.1 GCA_003161855.1 Syntrophaceae bacterium
GTTCTGTTTGCTTGATGCATTCAAGGGCTTGAGTTTATCTTCAGCACTGATGACATGCAGAAGCATCTTTTTATATTGGTTGGGGTCAACGCTTTCCCTATCCAGCAACCTTCCCACAAATTCAATAGCCCTGAGCTCTTTCATCAGTGCTCCGTTGAAGGTAATTTCATTTACGCGATTCATAATCTCCTGGGCGTTTTTGGGTATTTCATTTCTCTGCATGTGATTGATCTGGACCAGGACAACATCTTTGGAAGTGCAATGGTATGCGAAGGGATAGAGAACAGGATTCCCCATATAACCGCCATCCCAGTAAGCCTCGCCATCAATTTCCACTGCTTGATACAACTGCGGAATACAGGCCGAGGCCATGACCATGTCTGGACTCAATTCCGTCCGCTCGAAGAGCTTTACTCTCCCTGTCCTTATATTCGTTGCGGAAATGAACAGCTTCATCAGGTCACAGCCGCGGATCCTTTTAAAATCGACCTGCTTCACCAGTATCTCACGCAAGGGGTTGATGTTCCATGGGTTGAACTGGTAGGGTGAGGCCAGTTGCTCCAGTAGTCCTAACAGCATATAGCCTGGTGAATGATCGAGATTCCAGCTTCCTGTCATCAAATCAACCGGCGTTCGTTTAATGGGACTGAACTGGGCAGCATCGCTCACTGCTTTCCAGAACTCCCCTAAGGCCTGACGGGCGCCTTCCTTGCCGTTTTTCATGAGGCCATCAGCAATAACAACCGCATTCATCGCTCCGGCGCTTGTACCGCTGATGGCCTCTAAATGAATTCGCTCTTCTTCCAGCAGCCGGTCCAGAACGCCCCAAGTAAAGGCGCCATGAGCGCCACCGCCCTGAAGAGCTATATTGATGCTCTTCTTCTCGTGACCATTTCCCTGCGCTACTTTTTGATTTTTCTTTTTACCATTTGGGGAGGATCCCCCCGAATCTTTGATCAGCGGATAGCCCGCCTTTACCCAGTCTTTTACACCGCCCCAAAGAACTTTGACATTCGTATAACCCGATTCCTTATACTGTTCCGCCCTACGGACGGAAGTCGCCTGCTCCGGTCATGCACAGTAGAATATGATCTCCTGGCCTTTTGTTATCTTAGAAAGCCTGGATTCAAAATCTTTGAGAGAAATGGCATCCTCGAGATTAAACTTCAGAAATCTTTCCACGTCGTGGTAAGCGCATACCAGAAAGGTTTTTCTTGATTTTGCTTTTTTATAGGCATCGTCTGCCGTGATGATGGTCAATTCTGCCATAATCGTCCCCTTGTCCAGATAAACCGCTCAGCGAATCAATTTAGCCGTAATTTCTGCAACATGCTTCCCTTGGTATCTGGCCGCACTCAATTCATTTTCGCTGGGCAGGCGTTCGCCTTTGGATCCAGCAATGGTGGAAGACCCATAAGGGGAGCCACCGGTTATTTCATCAATGCGCATCTGCCCCTCAAAGGTATAGGGCAAACCGACCACGATCATACCGTGGTGCAAAAGGTTTGTATGGAAACTGAGAATAGTCGATTCCTGTCCGCCATGCTGGGTTGCGCTACTGGCAAAGACGCTTCCCACTTTACCGACAAGGGCTCCTCTGGCCCAGAGTCCTCCGGTCGCATCGAGAAATTGGCGCATCTGCCCGCACATGTTGCCGTATCGTGTGGGGGTGCCGAAGATAATGGCATCTGCCGAGGGCAGGTCTTCCACCACACAGACCGGTACATGGGCAAAACTTTTCTGGGCCTCAAGGGCGCCCATTTTTTTTAGAACCTCTTCCGGGAGCGTTTCCGGTGCGCGATACATAGAAACATCGGCACCCCTCACCTCTTTTACCCCGTCCCTCACCGCTTCCGCCATCCGGTGAATATGGCCGTACATGGAATAGTACACGATAAAAACCTTCATGATTTGTCCCCTCCCCAAAACGATTTATTTTGTTATGATTTGTCGGCATGCGGCACTCTTGGCAAGTATCACTGAGCCCATCCTCCCTGATCCCGGCTAAGATGCAACGATGTCGCAAAATGAGCTTATGGACGTTTCCTGTGTACGGGATATTGCCATGATTCGCTATCAGGAATAACCTGATTTATGGCTACGAAATACCTGATAATAGACTTCGAAAATGCTGATAGATTTGATCAGAACTTCCTTCTGTGAAGCGGCAATAGATGAAGAACGGTCTTATGTGTCAGGAAGAATGGACGACGGTGAGGATTTCCATTTGAAAGTCAACATCGTAGCCCTCAGCAGATTAACATGCACCTTATTGCCCTGTCCAGTATTTGAGGAGAGGTATAGTATCTCGGCACTCCCTCAATCCTGAACTACAATATAGCAATCTGTACTAAACAATCAGCGGAGTTTGGGAAAAGTACTCTCTTTCAAGTCGAGATAAGAACAGTTCAGGTTTCTCTTGACACATAGAACCGTCGTTCAATTGCAAGGCGGTCTGATTTTCTTATAGGGGCAACTGTTTCTTGAATAGATTAAGTCGTCTCGTTGGATTTCAAANNTCATCGACAAGTCTGTAAAATAGTTCGACGTATTGCTTATCTCCAAACATAGGGATACTGATGACGACTGTGGTGACACTCTTTTCCTTTTTAAGTGGTAATACATCGATGTGCATAGGAACATTTCCCTTTGTCTCCAGGGAATATCCTTCCTTCGGTGACGATTTTATTAACGTTGATTCAAGTTTCAGCCGGTCGGAAGCTCGCATCACTGCCCGGTAAGTCGTATCGAGATCAAAAGCATAATATCTTGTCGCTTTGCCACTTTTCCAGAAACCATAACCCTCGTAGACGGGTCCCACAATTGGAAAAAATGGTAGTGCAGCGCACCCTGATAATAAAGCGGTAACTAAAAACAGAGCAAGGAGTGGAAATATTCTATTTCTCACGACTTTATCTTTTCAGGCTCAGTGGCTGTCAGCGTCGCGCCATTCGACGGCGCCGAACCCGGGATTGCCGAGTAATGTGTAAACGAGGCTGTAGGTTCCCGTTGTCTGGTGACTGTCGGCCCGGTCGGGATAGTGCGCATCCCGGCTGGACGCGATGTATTGGATCCCAAGGGCGTGACGGCCGTAAATGCGAACGGTNNAGCGCGAGGAGCCCCTGCGGGGCGACGCCGTAGTGGTAGTCGCGTTGACCCACTGGGGTGACATTACCGGCCGCGGCATAGCCGATGCCGCCGAGGGCCGAGCCCTGGAGCGCTACCGCTCGCGAGAGCCACCATTGAAAGGTAGTACCGAGAGAGGCGGAGGTGCTTGAGACGCGGAAGATGTGCGGCGATATNNTCAAAATGGAAGTAGTCGAAAGGACGCTCATAGGTATAGCCGGGCTTCCCGGGGAGCCCGTAGGCCATGGAGAAGTCGACGGTTGCCTCAGTCCGGTTGATGGTATTCGAGCCGCCCTGGTCGCTCAGGTTCTGAGTCAGACTTGCGCCGAGCCG
>PMNM01000001.1 GCA_003161855.1 Syntrophaceae bacterium
GCGGCGGCTGATGAAATTGCCGATACCTACGGCGTCCAGGCCGTTGGGGTGCAGGCGGATGTGTCGAAGAGCGCCGACATTGAACGGGTCCTGAAAAGCGTCGAAGAGAGGTTTGGCGGGGTGGATATCCTGATCAATAATGCCGGCTTCGTCCGGCACGGCATGTTCTGGGAACAGCCGGTGGAAAATGCGGTCAAACAGATGGATGTCAACGTGAATGCCCTGTTTTATTCCATCCACGAATTTCTGCCGGAGATGATGCGGCGAAACTCAGGGCACATCGTGAATGTGTCTTCTGGAGTTGCGATAACGAGCGCGCCGGGCCTTGCTGCGTATACAACGTCCAAGTGGGCGGTATGGGGGCTAACCGATGTGCTGCGCCTGGAAGTCATGACAGCCGGCAAAAAAGGTGTGAAGTTCACATCTGTACACCCGGGAAATATACTTACCGGCATGTTCGAAGGATTCGAGCTCAATTTCCTGGGCCGCCTGCTGGCGCCGCCGGTTAAAAATCACGATATCATCGCGAAAGGCATTGTTGAAAGAGGTTTGAAAAAACAGCGCCACCTGGTCGTTATCCCATGGCAGATATATCTCGGAATGATTATGCGCGGGCTTGTGCCGGATTTTATAATATGCCGAATAGTCTTGATGATTGGTATGGGAACTTGCGTCAAAAATTATAAAGGGAGAAAAGGGTATAGCCATAGTACGTCAGAGAATGAATCGAAAAAATAAGCCGGCAAATGCATACAAATAAAATCGCCCCTGATTTATAGGCCGATTAAGACTGAAGGATAGTGACACCATCCATTGTATAAGGAGGATGCTTTATGAATTATGGATACATGGGAAAGATCCTGGATGTTGATCTTTCATCAGGGAAGATCGGCACCTTTGAGCTTTCTGACCGGGACCGGGAACGTTTTTTAGGAGGCAGATTTATCTCCACCAAGATCATGCTGGACGAGCTGAAGCCCGGTATCGATCCCCTGTCACCGGATAATATCCTTATAGTCATGACATCACCGCTTACCGGGACAGGCGCTCCTTCAACGAGCCGTTATGACATCTCTGCCAAGAGCCCCCAAACAGGCGCTATCGGCCATTCCAACAGCGGCGGAAACTTTGGAATCCACTTGAAGAGGGCAGGGTGGGACGGTATCGTGGTTCGTGGCAAGGCTAAAAGCCCTGTCTATATCGACATCAATAATGACATAGTGAAGATAGAAGATGCGGCGGCTCTGTGGGGAAAGAATACAGAAGAGACCAAGGAATTGATGGGCGACAAAAAAGCGGGAAAGATGGTTATCGGACCTGCCGGAGAGCACCTTGTCAAGTATGCTACCATAGTATCTCAGGATCGAAGCCACGGCCGATCTGGAATGGGCGCTGTCATGGGTTCCAAGAACCTCAAGGGGATAGCAGCCAGGGGAACAAATAAGATAGAACTCCATGACTCTGCTGGGTTCAGTGAACTTATTAAAAAATGGATCGGGATGCTCAAAGTTCATCCGGCCACAGGTGAATTTGCCCCTAAATACGGGACATCAGGATTTTTAAAATCGTTATCAGATCATAATGCCCTGCCGACGAAAAATTTCTCTTCAGGCCATTATAAGGATGCCAATATGCTTTCGGGCCAGACCCTGGCTGAGACCCGCCTCGTGAAGAATGCCGGTTGCGTCTCCTGCCCGATCCGCTGCGCCCGGGTTGTCATGCTCGACGGGCGCGAGATCAAAGGGCCTGAGTATGAGATCCTGTGTCTTTTAGGATCAAACATGCTTATCAATGATATGGATGCCATTATCCGATGGAATTACGAACTGGATCTTCTTGGCATTGACACCATATCTGTGGGCACGATCATGGGTTTTGCCGCAGAACTGAATGAAAAGGGCATGTGGGATAGCGGAATTGAATTCGGGAAGAAGGACAATATCTCCCAGATCTTGCACGACATTGCCTACCGCCAGGGAATCGGGGCAGACCTTGCGGAAGGGGTACGGCACCTGTCCAAGAAATATGGCGGTGAAGATTTTGCCCCCCATTCCAAGGGAATGGAGCTGGCTGGCTACGAACCCAGAGGGGCAGTGGGGCACGCTCTCGGCTATGCAACATCAAACCGCGGGGCCTGCCATCTGGACGGCGGCTATGTGATCTATTTTAAGGCTACGGGGCCTGCTCTTCTTGACCCATACGATTACCGGTCAAAGCCGAGTTACGTAATCCTCGACCAAAATCTTTTGGCTGCCATCAGCGCAGGTGGAAACTGTCTATTCACCTCCTGGACATTTCTGCTGCCTATCTTCTACAAGATTCCTAATTCTAAATTAATGAGCTGGATCGTTACTCAGATTCTGACATATTCGTGGTTTGCTATCGAACTAACTTTGCGCTTGCCTGCATTCATGATGAGATATCATCTGCCCATGCTCCCCCATTCCAAGGCACTGAAACTAGCCACAGGCATGGAGATGGATTTTGGAAGATTCCTGCGGGTGGGCGAAAGGGGCTTCACCATGGAAAGGCTTTACAATCTCAGGGAGGGATTTACTTCCAAGGATGATACGCTGCCCAGACGTTTCACCGACGAGGAGCAGATCCCGGGAAACAAGAAAAGCATGGTTCCATTATCTAAGATGATGCCCAGGTATTACCAACTCCGTGGTTGGGACAGTAACGGCGTACCTACGAAACAAACTCTGAAGCAATTGGATTTGGAGGATGTAGAAAAGCCCTGAAGGATTTATTATAATAATCATGATTATTATAAGTGGTAAGTTTTTCATTGACATACAATTACAAATTCCCTACACTATCTTCAATCCCGCGAGGCTTGGAATCCCTCGGCTTCAGCAGGGGAGGAATGCGCCGTAACTCGNNCTCCTGCCGGAGGGGACTCCACTCAGAAACAATGCCTTACCAAAAAATATCAGATGCGAATATAAGCTTACAGTAACTAAAAAGTTGATAATAGGTTTCCAGATTTAACAATTTATTGTGAAACTCCAATTC
>PMNM01000036.1:0-3890 GCA_003161855.1 Syntrophaceae bacterium
CTGATAAGAAATTTAGAGGATATTTTCCCTAGGCAACCCCACCGGCGGCAAAGGTGATCATTGCTTATAGAAGCGGATATTATCAATCCAGATGGCGCCTTTTTTCGTTTCCTCGCTCACCATGTCGTTGCAGGTTCCAAATATTAATGTTTCCACGTGAGTCATGTCCAGAATCTGTTTTCCGGGTTTAAACCCTTCTCTTTTAATAAGCCCGTCACTTTTTAAGTAGCTGAATTGATCGAAGGGTATCTTTATTAATTGCCAATTGTCTGTAATTTCGTATCTTGCGAACCATCTGTTTCTTACAGCGGGGTCATCACGGTCCGAGATGTCAAGATTCATGAAGCCGGTAAGGGGGTGCGTCCCCTTTACATAAAATTCTACACCTGTAAAAAGAGAAAGGTCCCGTTTTTTATTATTTCTAATACCTGGACACGATCGTTCTCTTTTCTTTAGATCGAAAGTGTAGTCTATTTTGAGCGATTTTTTAGAATTCTCCGCTCCGGTATTTCCGTCTATTCTTACAAAACCATCTTTCCCCCTCGGCCCGATTGCCCAAGAGTAATCAATAAGCGTTCCCTCAAAATTTTCATTCAAGTTACTGGAATCTCTCATTTCCACGGGTTTAAAGAGCGGTGCGGATACATTAATGGCGGCAACCGCCTGACCGGTCCTGACATTAAGGAGCCGAAGATTGATGTCGTATTTATCTCCGATTTCGGCCAGCGTTCCCGTCAGGATCAAATCGGCAAACATGAGCCTTGGTCGCAATTGTTCCGGAATTGTCTCGCCAAGCCCCGATTGGGACAACTTAATTTCTTCCATGATGGTACTGAGTTTTGATCTTTCCACAACAATATAATGTCTTGACTCAATTAATGATGAAGATAGCTGTTCCATAAGTATTGCGCCAGCTTCCTTTAATCCTCCTCTAATCACTGTAAAATCAACAATAGCGATCCTTTTCTTCGGGATTTCTAACTTTATATTCTGGCCGATCGAATATGCAGGAGATTTATTGAGAAGGATGGTAACCGAATTATCGATCACTTTTGTTATTTCTCCACGATTGCCGTTTATGGCTATGTTTAATCCCTCGATAAACAGGCCCTTCTGTACGATTTGCTGTGAAATTTCCGCAGCAGGTGTGTCTGCTGTTTTTCTAAACTCCGGCAGCTTTAATAAGAGAATAACTTCGTTGCCTGATATGCTCTGAACAACACCCTCTACATGCTGAACTCTTGCCGGGTCCGACATTATTGTTTGTGTTGATTGAGCACAACCGAAACAAATGGTTATTGCAACTACGAGAAGTGCTAAACGCTTCATGATAGCCACCAGCTTTCTTTCAGTATTTATTCTGTTGTTCTTGGTATATAAAAATTAGCTTATGAGTCAATGCTTGAGAAATACTTTGCATCATTGAATTGATAAAGTATTATTTTTTGACGGGAAAAGTATAAGACAAGCGGTCTTGTGTGTCAATATATTTGACAAAAGTTACAAATTTTCAATCTGAAGCGCAAAATCAGGGCAAACGGCAGGAGTAGTGGAAGTCTAATTTTTAAATGGATATCATGAAATATTTATTGTAAATCTAATATATATTTGAAGAGTAACCCATTAGCTTAAGAAGGAGGTCATACAGGGCAGATGCTGATCAATGGGAAGTGGATTGATGTGAAGCCGGGTACTTTTCATTTCAGCCCTATGAATAGAGTCCACGCCACCAGGAATACCGGCAAAGAACATCTGGTAATATTTTCGATATTCACCCCATCCATGAAAGAGCCTGATCGGTATTTTGTGGACATGAAATAAAATCCGAGTAGCGCCGCCGGGAAACCAGGCGGCAAACAGAGAAAGCAAACCTCAACCTGTAGCATCGGGAGAAACTGGCCTACTCGCCTCAAAAACGGCCATGCGCTTTTTCATAGAAGGAATCTCAAGTGAAAAAAATGATGAGTCTTGTTGGACGTTCCCTCTATTTTTTAATGGGCTGGCGGCTTGAGCCGCTCCCGTCCTATTTTGCCAACAAGAATGTGATTATCGGTTTTCCCCATACATCCAATATGGATGCCATCAGGGCATTCACGGGCTTTTGGATTATCAGGCGAACCGGCCATATCATGGTAAAAAAAGAATGGTTTTTCTGGCCCGCATCTCTTTTTCTCAAAGCCCTCGGCAGCATTCCGGTCAATCGTGGTGCATCCCAGGGCGTTGTGGAACAAATGGTGGAAATTTTCAACACGAGAAATGAGTTTCTTCTGGCAATTGTACCGGAGGGAACTCGCAAAAAGGTGCCGACCATCAAAACCGGATTCTGGCATATCGCCAGGGCCGCCAAGGTTTCCATCATCTGCTGGTATCTGGACAATGAAAATAAAACCGCCCGATGGCTGGCCGAAATTATTCCGGGTGAAGACAAAATTGAGGACTTGATCCGGATACGGGATCTCTATGAGAGGGCCGGATATCGATTCCCTCTGGATGTTACATTGTCCTCTCCGGGAAATAGTTCGAGGAGTTGACCACTTTCCCGCATCATCAACCCGGGCACATGGATTGCCCTGAGATTCCTCCCCGATGATAAGGAATTGAAACGATGGCTTTCCACTGTTCTGCTGCAACACTGAGGATATCATGCCTGTAGAGAAGACGAGAACAACGAGCATCATCCTGTTTTGTTTCCGGTGCGTTCCACTGCCTATCCGTAAACTCTTCTTCAAGTCTCTCCTGATCCTCTTCTATCATGCANNGATATGGAGGAACTGATCAGGATCGCCAAAGGAGTCTACCGGAATCTGGCCATTACAGCGGCGGAGTTCTTCGACTTGCCGTCCATCACGAAGGAAAACCTCCATGAATGGGTTGAACTGGAAGGCCTGGAGCACTTTGAAGCGGGAATTGCCCAGGGCAAGGGACTTCTCACTATTATTGCCCATTTCGGCAACTGGGAATTGATGCCTGTCACCGGCCCCTTGTTCCTCAAGTCCTCGTATATTGTCTATCGGCCTCTGGACAGCCCGGTCCTCGATAACATCGTCGAACATGTACGGACGATCAACGGCAATGTCATGGTTCCGAAAGGGGGCTCGGGCAAACGGATCATGACCCTGCTGAAGGAGAACCAATGCATTGGGATACTGAGCGATCAAAACGTATCCGCCCGGGAGGGCGTCTTTGTCGATTTCTTCGGCCGCCCTGCCTGCACCGGTGCGGGGCTCGCCGTCCTGGCTCTGCGGTCCGGGGCGCCGGTCCTCCCAATGTTTATGGCGCGCCAGAAATCGGGAAAGTACAAGTTCATTCTGAAGCCTCTGGTGGAGATTTCCCGGACAGGAGACTACGAAGCAGACCTCCTGGAAAACACCCAGCGTTTCACAAAGGTTGTGGAAGACATCGTCCGGGAGTACCCGGACCAGTGGTTCTGGATCCACCAGCGCTGGAAGACGAAAAAGTGTCAGGTCGGGATGGGATAGATCATGGAACTGCGCATCCGGGTATCCACAAAACGGCCACTGGCTAAAACAAAGAAGATCACGATCTGGGCAAGGCATTACGGATTCTGGCGATGTCATGTCCAACCGTTGATTAACCGACCGGTATCTCGGCTGCGGCCATGTGATGGCTTTCACGGAAGACGGCAAGGTGGTGGCTGATTTGCAGGACCCAAGCGGCGCTTACCCGGAAACAACGGCAGTGACGGAGACCAATGACCGGCTCTACATCCAGAGCCTGCACGCCAAGGGGCTGGGCTGGATGCCCAAATGATTCCTCACCACATATTTTGCGGTCAATATTGCCTTGACATACAAGACCGAAAGTTCTTATACTTCCCCCGCAATATCTGATCAAAAAAATACTAAGACAATTTAAAGAACGGAGGCATA
>PMNM01000036.1:4009-4598 GCA_003161855.1 Syntrophaceae bacterium
AGTGCCAATATCGAATAGACTAAACCTATATAATGGTTTTTTCAAAATAGGCAGGTGTAACAACCTGCCTATTTGTTTGCCCCTTTCAGGTGAACATTTCTCACGGCAGTATGGGTTCCGGCGACTATATCTTCAGCAGGTCATTCCTCACATTTTGTGGTCAGTTCTTCATTGACATACAAGCGAAGTTTCTCTATACTTCCGTCCATCGAAAGCAATACCCCTTATCAAACCGCACCGCGATTGCGACATGCTGAAAGAGCGACGTCCAGAATCGTTTTCATGAGCTGATGCAGGATTGAACGATATGAGTTGGTTAGGATGGCTCGGTCTCGCAGTAATCATCGCCGTCATTTTGGCCGTCACCGGCATCAAACCGACGGGGACGCGTCACGTTGCCCACACGAGCTTGATGTGGATGGCACGGCTCGCGCTCCTGGCGATCCTCATCATCGTCGGCTACCTGGCGTTTCGAGCCCGATCCGGCGGCTGACGTTGTCGCGCACAGCCTGATATCTTGACATTACAAAGGCTGGTAATTCAGGAACTACCGTGCAGCGGTTTAATTCTTCAAGTGGTAATCCTCACT
>PMNM01000043.1 GCA_003161855.1 Syntrophaceae bacterium
GGTTCCGGCGCCAGCCATAGCGCGGCCGATGTAGTTGTCGATGAAATCAAGGCACTGGGCGGCCAGGCCGTTGCCAACTATGATTCAGTGGCAACAGTCGCCGGCGGAGAAGGTATCGTCAAGACAGCCGTTGACGCTTTCGGCAAGGTCGATATCCTGATCAACAATGCTGGAATTCTCCGCGATAAAAGTTTTTCCAAGATGACGGAAGACGAGTGGGACCTGCTGAACAGCGTTCATCTCCGTGGCGCTTACTGCGTAACCAAACCGGCTTTTAACGTGATGCGCGAGAACCAGTATGGCCGCATCGTCTGCACTACTTCCGGTGCCGGTCTTTACGGCAACTTCGGACAAGCCAACTACAGCGCTGCCAAGATGGGGCTGGTTGGGCTCATGAACGTCCTGAATATCGAAGGTGCCAAATACAACATCAAGACGAATACCATTGCCCCGGTCGCCGCCTCCCGCTTAACTGAGGACGTGCTGCCGCCGGACCTGTTTAAGAAACTGAAACCGGATTATATAATGCCCATAGTCCTTTTCCTTGCTTCCGAGGCCAATCAGGATTCCGGCATGATCTTCAATTGCGGGGCTGGCTGGTATAGCCGCACGGCAGTTGTTTGCGCGAAGGGCGTCACCATCGGCGACGGCAAACGTCCAATCAAACCGGAAGAGATCCAGGATAACTGGAATATCATCAAAGGGTTGGATGGGGCGAAACCGCTTGGCAGCGTAGCCGAATCTTTCGAATATATGATGCCGCTTCTCAAATAAGAAAATCTTTTGGGGGCGAATTTATAATCTCTCCCCAGGGATGTTTGATGGTATCGTAAAAAACGGAAACATTCGTCGAATCATCACGATCGCAGGCGAATAGCCCGACGAATTCCGGGGAGAAATATTGAAATAATTAAAGATTTCTCATCACTCTGTTTCTGGAAATAGGTATAAATATAAGTAAATTGTTGCTGAAAACGAGATAAAGATGTTAACTACTTAATATATTTGACAGTTTATCCGTCAGGCTAAAAAATAATATTAAGTTGTTTTAATATTTATGAAAAAAAGTTGTTTACGATAGTAATATGCAGTTCCTGTCGTTGCTCATGGAATCGATAAAAAAAGCAATGATAGCTGCCACCGCAGCTAAAAAAACTAAAAAAATGGAGGAAAAAAATGAGAAGAGTTAATGTTATCGGTGTCGGTATGACAAAATTTACGTCGCCCAAAGCCCTGAGGCCTTACACGGAAATGGGCAAGGAGGCGCTTCTGGATGTTTTCAAGGATGCTGGGGTTGATTACAAAGAAATTCAGCATGCTTATGTGGGATGGGTTTATGCCGATAGCTGTGCCGGACAGAAGGTTTTGTATGAAGCAGGTATGACGGGAATTCCCATCTTCAACGTGAACAATAACTGCTCCACGGGATCGAGCGCCCTTTTCCTTGCCCGTCAGGCGGTTGCCTCCGGGTTGGTTGAATGCGCTCTGGCACTTGGTTTCGAGCAGATGACCCCCGGCGCTCTTGGGATGGTCTTCAGTGACCGCCCAGTCCCCATGCAGACATTTTTTGAGAAGCTATTCGAAGTCATCCCGTCCGTGGAGGGCGTCGCCATGGCATCCATGCTCTTCGGCGGCGCCGGTGTTGAGCATCAAAAGAAATACGGCACCAAGAATGAAACCTTTGCCAAGATCGCCGTCAAGGCGAGAAAGCACGGCGAGCACAATGAGCGAGCTATCTTCAGGAATCTCGTTACACTCGAGGAAGTGTTGGCTTCGCCGCCACAGGCCCCGCCGCTGACCCGTTTACAGTGCTGTCCGCCGACATGCGGTGCGGCCGCAGCAATTGTTTGTTCAGATGAATTTGCCAAGAAACACAACATCAGCAAACCGGTGTATATCGCTGCCCAATCAATGTATACCGACTTTGCCAGTTCCTTTGAGAGCAGAAGCCCCATGAGTATAGTCGGCTATGATATGACTGCTGCGGCCGCGAAAGAGGTCTATGAAAATTCAGGCATCGGTCCCGACGAAGTGGATGTGGTCGAACTGCACGACTGTTTCACCTGCAATGAGCTAATCACCTACGAAGGACTGGGACTCACTCCCGAGGGAACGGCCGAGAAATTCATTGAAGACGGCGATAATACCTACGGCGGTCGCGTNNCTTGCCCAGTGCGCCGAACTTGTCTGGCAGCTCCGCGGGGAAGCCGGCGTCCGCCAGGTAGAAGGCGCCAGGATCGCACTCCAGCAAAATATCGGCCTCGGCGGCGCTGTGGTCGTAACCATGTATCGCAAAGATTGAAGAGCAAAGTGATTGCTTCAGGAACGCCGGGAGCATAATACATGTTCACAAATTAAAGGATGGAAATGGATGGATGATGTATACTCTAGCAAACCATGGCTTAAGTCTTACGACAAGCATGTTCCGCCGACCATAACCGACTATCCGCAAATATCCTGCGCCGAGGCCATGCGGGAGGCCTTCGACGGTGTACCCGACAGAATGGCGCTAAACTACATGGGCACCAGCATCAGCTTTCGTGAATTCGATACCTATTCCAATCAATTTGCCCATTTCCTGATCAGCCAGGGATGCCAAGCGGGCGATGTTGTCGGGGTTCATCTACTCAACGTCCCCGCTTCTTTTTTCGCGGCCATCGGCATCCAGAAGGCTGGGTGCGTTTTTACCGGCATAAGCATCCTGCTCACCGCCGAGGAACTGGAATACCAGTTGAACGATTCCGGCGCCAAGATTCTTTTAACCTTTGACTTCAATTTTGAAACGGTAAAAAAGGCGGTCGTCAAAACTAAAGTCAAAACGGTGGTGGTAGTCTCCATCGCCGATTTTCTTCCCTACATCAAAAAGACCCTGGGAACCTTGTTGAAAAAGATTCCCACGGGAGAGATCCATTCATTGCCGAACATCGAGGTGGTCCGCTTCTTAAAGGCCATAGAAGGCCGTCCCAAGGACTTAGTCAACGTCAAGATGAAACCGGATGATCCCTGTCTTATGATGTACACGGGTGGCACTACCGGCCCCCCCAAAGGCGCCGTACTAACCCAGGCTAATGTTGTTTGTCATATGAAACAGATGAGAACCTGGACAGGTTTCAATAATATCGGCGAGCATACCATCGCCTCTGCCTTTCCCCTTTTTCATCAGGCAGGCAACTTTCTCTCCCTTTGGGCCATCGCTATGGGGGCCTCGGCGATTCTTCTGACCAACCCCAGGGATTTAAAATTCATGTGCAAGGCCATGAAGAAATTGAAGCCCACGGCCCTTATTAATGTTCCCACCCTCTACCTGGAGCTGATGAAGATGCCGGAATTTAAGACTTTGGACTTTTCCAGATTCCAGTTCTTTGTCAGCGGCGCTTCCCCATTTCCCGCGGAAAGCATCCTTGATTTTGAGAAAATCGTAGGCCAGGGCAAGGTGATGGAGGTCTACGGTATGACGGAAACAACCCCCCTTATTACCGCCAATCCGATGCGAGGACTCAAGAAGGTGGGGTCGGTGGGAATACCCATGGTGGGAACGGAGGTTAGACTCGTCGATCCATCAACCGGAGAACCGGTTCCCATGGGTCAGCCCGGCGAAATCGTCGTTAAGGGACCACAGGTCTTCAAGGGATATCATAACAAACCCGAAGAGAATGCCAACAGTTTTCGGAACGGCTGGTTCCACACGGGTGATATTGCCGAGATGGATGAGGACGGATACTTCTTCATCGTGGACCGGCTCAAAGACATGGTCAGCGTCTCCGGCTTCAAAGTCTTTACCCGTGTTGTTGACGACATCCTTATGGAGCATCCCGATATCGACATGGCTGCCACGATCGGTATTCCTGATCCGAAACGCCCGGGCTCCGAGATCGTCGCCTCTGCCATAAAGCTGAAACCAGGCATCGACAAGAGCGATACCGAGCGGAAGAAGCTTGTGGAGTATATGAAAGAAAGGGTGGCGCCCTACAAAGTCCCCAAGGTCATGGAGTTTATGGACGAGCTGCCTTTGAGTGCCGTGGGTAAGATATTAAAAAGGGAGTTAAGAAATATCATGATTAAATAAGCAGGGAGATAATTTCATGAAAAAGGTATTGGTTACGGGAGCCGGCGGCTTCATAGGGTCGCACGTTGTTGAGGAGTTATTAAAAGAAAACATCGAGGTCAGGGCTCTTATAAGACCGGGGGAATCCCTGACCAATCTGAAAGGGATGGAAATTGAAAAGGTCGAAGGCGATGTCCTTGATACCGGCGCCGTTTTAAAAGCCATGGCTGGCGTCGACACCGTCTTTCACCTGGCGGCCATCTATTCTATCTGGATGAGAGACTGGAGCCGGATTTACGAAGTCAACATGCAGGGTACACAGAAAGTGCTCTGGGCGGCAATGAAATCGAACATTGACAGGGTCGTCTATACAAGCTCAATCGCCTCCATCGGCATCGCACCGGGAAAGCAGCTAAGCGATGAAGAAACTCCTTTCAACCAGTATACCCTTGGAAACCACTACGTCTTGACCAAATACCTCTCTCAGCAGATCGCCCGTGGCTTTGCCGCAAACGGTCTCGACGTGGTTATCGTCAATCCCTGCTTCCCCTTCGGGACCAACGACATCGTGCCCACGCCCACGGGGCAGCTCATTGTCGATGTCTTGAAGAGCAAAAACATGTTTGCCTTCCCCGGCGGCATCAACATCGTGGACGTGAGGGATGTCGCTCGGGGCCATGTCCTGGCCGCCAAGAAAGGCAGAACCGGCGAGCTCTACATCCTGGGTAACATGAACGTCTCCATGAAGGAATTTATGCAACTGGCATATAAGGCGGCCGGTTTTACGGTAAGGCCGATCCTCACCGTCCCGGTGCCGATGCTGAAAATCTCCGCTTCCGTTTTTAAATATTGGGCCGATAACATTGGTCACAAAAAACCCCTGACCACGCCTCCGGAAGTGAGTTACGCCTCCCAGTATCTGTTCTTTGATAACTCCAAAGCCCGAAACGAATTGGGTTTAACCTTAACACCAATCGAGGAGTCTCTCCGCGATTCGGTACGCTGGTTCCGCGAAAACCGCTATGCTCCGTAGATAGGGAAGTAAAAACAGATAACCATCGGCAGAATTGATTTAGCGTCGTTTGATCAAGAAAGGAGAAGTATGGACGTCCTTGAAACAGATAGGAACGGATGATGGAAATTGCCTTCGCAGTAATAAACAAAAAAAAGGGAAACGACAAATGGCAGACAAGAACAAAAGTTTTGTAAATCTCATGAAGGCCATTCCCAAGATTGCCACCATGGAGCAGACACAGGGGCTTTTGAAAAGCATCGTCACCCAATGGGGGGCGAAAAATGCGCTGCGGATCGTATCACGCACCACCAAGAGGATGGGGGTAGTGGCGGCCCTAAAAGGGGTGCTCAACTTCCGCCTGGATAAATTCATGCCCAACCTTTTGATCTCCAAGTGGGAGATCCTGGGAGACCGCGAAGCCATTATTTCCGGGGAAAAGAGAATCACCTTCAGCCTGCTTAAGGACAGGGTCTTCCGCCTGGCCAACGGCCTCCAGGGGCTGGGACTGAAAC
>PMNM01000134.1 GCA_003161855.1 Syntrophaceae bacterium
GACAAGCTGTATGAAAACGATACCATTGTAACAGGCCGCGGTGGCTCAATGGGCTTGATTCTGCGCGACAACAGCGTATTATCCGTTGGTTCCAATACGCGCCTGATTATTTCTAAATTCGTTTTTGAGCCCGCTGAAAAGAAACTTTCCATGGTTGCAAAAATAAAACAGGGTACTTTGACCTACCTGACGGGCGTCATGGCAAAACTCAACCCGAATGCCGTCCGCTTCGAAACACCGGTGGCTGTCTGCGGTGTTAGAGGGACGCATTTTGCCATAAAAGTTGACGAAAGTTAGCCTCAAGCATTTCAACCGATAGAAAGTTGATCAACTGAGCGGGACAGGCCAGTTGAAATAGTCCGGCAAAATGAACAGGAGAAATGTCCATGTCTGCTTATCTTTCTGGCCGTAGGATGTTGAGATCATTTAAGCTCATTCTGGTATGTTCTTTTTTAACTTTCCTTTCTCTCGGGTGCAGTCCAAAAACGCAGATCGTGCTTTTGCCCGATCCGGATGGGAAGGTTGGCAGGATTGAGTTAACCAATCCGAAAGGGGCACAAACACTCGACCAGCCCTGGCAATCTGCAGAGGTGGTCAGCCCTGATAAAGCTCCCAGTGAGCCNNATAATGGAGGAAGCGCAGGTCCGGTCTATTTTCAGCGAAGCCCTTGCCGCGCAGCCGAAACCCTCCGTTACCTTCTTATTATATTTTCAGCGTCAGAGCACTGAACCGACAGCCGAGTCTCTGAAGTTGCTGCCAGATGTTTTAGAAGCGATAAAATCTCATGAATCAACTGATATCAGCGTTGTGGGCCACACCGACAGCACCGGAACCGCTGATTATAATCTCGGCCTTTCCCTCAGGCGTGCCAGGAAGATTGCCAATATTCTTATTTCGAAAGGTGTGGATCCCGCGATTATTGAAATTGATTATTTCGGCAAGGAAAAACCGTTAATAGAAAAACCTCAAGGGGTTCCAGAACCAAGGAATCGCCGGGTTGAAATAACGGTTCGGTAAAAAGTCAGCGACCGGTCAGGTGTTTTTCAACGATTCGGCTTGCTATATCTCACACGCCGACACACGCTCCATCCGGTCACCCTGCTGAATAGCATCCACGACGTCCTGCCCGTTCACAACCTTTCCAAACACCGTGTGCTTCCCATTCAGATGCGGCTGCGGCGAGTGTGTGATGAAGAACTGACTCCCATTTGTGTTCGGTCCGGAGTTTGCCATCGAAATCGCTCCCCGCTCGTGTTTTAGCGGGTTTCCCTTCAATTCATCCTCAAATTGGTATCCGGGTCCGCCCCGGCCTGTTCCGGTCGGATCGCCTCCCTGAATGACAAAGTCGCTGATCACACGGTGGAATATTACCCCGTCATAGAAACCTTCCCGCACCAGAAAGACAAAGTTGTTCACTGTCTTGGGTGCATGATGAGGAGAGAGTTCTAATTCAATGATCCCTCGGTTGGTTTCAATCGTGACGCGATACACTTTCTTCGGATCGATCTGCGTTTCCGGTAGGCTACCCCATTGTTTCCCGGCCATATGGTTCCTCCTATGTTTAATGGTTATTGAATGCCAATTTGCCAACAACTGCCTTCAACGCAGGTTCAACCTGGCGACTGAATTCAGCCACCGCTGAAGGCAGGCGATGCTTTACCCTTTTCCGCTTCGAGATGCTGCCGCTTTTGGTGGCAGGGATCGAGCATAAGTCCATGCTTTTTTTAGCCAGACATCTAATGGTTTTGCCGAACGGAGCATGGAGGCAGGAACAACCACATATTCGCGCATGAGGCGACCTGGCATCGGCTCAAAAATCTTTGCACCGTCCTGTTGCAGGAAACCGGTCCGATCATCGCCGGACAGTCTTAGAATCATATTGTCTTGATGAAGACCGGCAAACATATGGCTGTTTACGAAAGCTACCGGATAACCAAACATTTTGCGGGTCTGGATTTCAGAGAAAGGCTTCAGTGACTTCTCAAACATTTTCACAAGTTCAGGAGGCGATGGTCGCCATTTGGGCATAGGTTTTGATTTCTTTGTGGTGGTCATTTTTTCTGATCCTCCTCCTCCATATGAAATTTATGCAGCATCCGATGGGTAATCGGAGCGAGAATAATTCCCATCACGGCGATAAATATCAGTCCGCAAAAAAGCGCATACCCTGAAGCGAAGATCTTTGCTCCCGACGTCTTAAGTGGATTGGCGGGCCCCATACCCCCGAGAATCATGGACGCCTCTAAAAGAGAATCAACCCAATCCAATCCGGCTATCCAGTGGTATCCTGAAATTCCAATGAATAAAACAACGGAGATCAGAAGGCCTGCCATGACTACAGACGCAGCCATCCTTCTGACAAAAACGGATACCGGAGCCAGCTTTTCATATTTTCGCTCAAACATATTAACTTCACACCCTGTTGCCCAACATAAAGTTCAGTGGCGCGCTATCGCGTCCGCTGTGTTGCCTTGTGGGGATTTTATTCTATACACTATATAGGGCATCAAAGCTATAGCAACAAGAACTATAGGCCTTGCGCCTCACTGATCCGCAGCACGGGCTTGATGGTGCCGCCGCTCCTGGCATGGGCGATGGCCCGGTTGATGTCGCTGAAGTCGTAGAACTTCACGAAGCGGTCGAAGGGGAACTGCCCTGCCCGGTACAGCGCAATCAGTTTAGGGATAAAGCGCTGCGGTACGGCGTCGCCCTGGATTACACTNNTCGATTGTGTGAGTGGCGCCCAACTCCAGGGCGAGCTTGAGCCGCATGGGGATAATATCGACGCCGATGATCGGGCTTGCTCCGACGATTTGAGCTGCCATGACCGCTGCCAGGCCGACCGCGCCCACACC
>PMNM01000055.1:0-131 GCA_003161855.1 Syntrophaceae bacterium
TGAGTATCCTCATGGCAATAAGCACAGAGATTCTCCCAGTTGCTGCCATCGGGCGGGTTATTGTGATGGTTTCCATCCCTGTGATGAACGGTCAGGAGGTGACGGTTCATCGAATCAAATTCACGACCGCA
>PMNM01000055.1:160-5120 GCA_003161855.1 Syntrophaceae bacterium
AAAAAAATCCCTGAGCCGCTGGCGAAGCCATTTTTCAAACCAAGTCTCAGATTCATTGACCTGTTACATGCCGCCTTCTATCATATCCAACGGCAATCTTCAAGGCCATCGTGCCGTCCGGTCCGAACGCGGTCCGCCTCACCAGCGAAATTCAGGATTGACAACGCCGGCCAATGGTTTATAGCATAAGCGGCGGTCCGCTCCATCGGTAGAAAAATCACGCGGAAACAAATAATTTTCAAGGAGGCCAACATGTCCTTGCCTGATCGAAGCAATCCCTATCATTTTAATGAATATCTTGAGTGGCGGCGCAGCGTGGATTACTATCAGGATGATCCGTTCATCCAGAAGGTGGTACGTTATTTCGCCGGTAATGAATGGGAACAGGTGAATGCCAAAGCCGTTGAGTTTTCAAAGAAAGCTTCTTTCCGGTGGCGGGACCTTGCAGAAAGCATCGCCTGGCCGGAGAAGCGCCCCTACCTGATGCCCTATGACGGCCATCACAACCGCATCGATCGGATTGTCCGTCCCCGGGAAACGGAGATTCTCGAAAAGGAAGTATTTTCCGAGGCCTTCTTTTCCGACAAGACTTCCCCGTGGGTCAAACTCATCAAGATGTATCTGATCTACCAGAATGGAGAAGCCTGTGTCGCCTGTCCGATCACCTGCACGGAAGGGTTGGTCATGCTCCTGGAAAAGTTTGCCGACTCACCGGAAACAAAACGGATATTGCAGGACTGCAAGGAAGGCATCGACGGCGAATTCGCTATCGGCGCCCAGTATCTTTCTGAGATCCAGGGCGGCTCCGACGTTCCGGCCAATGTGCTGGAAGCTGCTCAAGAGAAAGACGTCTGGCGGATCTACGGGACAAAATTTTTCTGTTCAGCAACCCACGCCGACTACGCCGTCGTGACTGCAAAGCCGACAGGATCTGAAAAAGTTGCCCTTTTTGTCGTTCCCTCGTGGCTTCCGGGCAATAAGGAGAAGGAAATTCGGAACGGCTACACGATCGACCGGATCAAATGGAAGATCGGCACCAGCGAACTGACCACAGGTGAGCTGACCTTCAACGGCGCTGTCGCCTATCCCGTCGGCCCCCTGGAAAAGGGAGTCTCCAACGTGGTTGGCATCGTCCTGACATACTCCCGCCTGACCGTAGGGCTTTGTGCTGCTGCCTTTATGACGCGTGCCGTGCGGGAAGCCAGAAAATATGCCGATTTCAGACAGGCCTTTGGCTTGACCATTGGCCATTTCCCCATGGTGGCCGGGCAGCTCGCCAGGATCGATCATGCAGCCAGGAGAACCACTGCCGGTGCCTTCAAATTGTACCGGGATTTTCTGACCCTGGAAGGGGGACTGAAGGGCGGTCTGGTCACGGACGAACCGGAAGCAACCAAAAAGAAGCGTTTTGATATCCGCGAACTGATTATGCTGCAGAAGATTACCGCCTCCTGGGACAGTACGGATGTCATCCGTGAAGCCATGTCGATTTTCGGCGGGCACGGCGTCATGGAGGATTTTTCATCCCTGCCGAGAATTTACCGGGACTCTGCCGTTAACGAGTTATGGGAGGGACCGAGAAATGTGCTGCTGACCCAGATTTACCGCGACCTGCAGCGCGTTGCCACCTGGTACAAGCCGTCGGAATTTGTCAGGAACATCCTGCCGGGACTGGATGAAGCCCTGATCGGAGAATTATCCGGAGACATCACGGAACTGGTTTCTCATCCTGACCTGTTCCAGATGGATGAAAAAACCATGGAGGTCTGCAGGCGATGGGATGCCTTCTGCCACAGGCTGTTCCATGCCTACCAGGACCTGGCGCTGCGGGAGGTCACGGAGAGCGCTTGAAGGTGAATTACTGAAAAGGATGTATCGCATCATTCATAAAAAGAAAGCTTTGCAGAACCGGTGAAAAATGGTTCGTAAGCGGCGAATCAAAGTTTTTTCGACTTTCCAGAAATTAGACTGATTGATTGATTTCAGTCCTATTTAATCCCTACCATCTCTGTAGCGAAAAAGATTTTGAGCCGCGGAGAAGCCATTTTTCAAAGGTCTAATAATCATGATTCTTTAAACAGGAAGGAGTTTGAAATGTTTGATTACATGCTCACCCAGGAACAGTTGAAGATCAGAGACGAGGCCCGCGACCTGGTAAAATGGGTCCCGCGGCAGATGATCCTCGATATGGACACGGACAAAATCAAATTTCCCAAGGAGTTTCTCCAGGAGGCGGGAAAACGCAACCTCCTGGGCTGCCGTTACCCCAAAAAATGGGGCGGCCGGGAGATGGACTGGGTGACCACCTGCATGCTGATGGAGGAGATCGGAACCCTCGGCTATGAGTTTGCCTGTGTCTTCGGTGTCGGCGCGGAACTGGTCTGTGACGCCATCATCCTGCACGGCACCGATGCACAGAAAGAAAAATATGTCCGGCCGCTTCTGCGCGGCGATATTTTTGCAGCCGAAGGCCTTACCGAACCCCGGGGCGGGTCTGATTTCTTTGGTGCGACAACGAAAGCTGAAGACATGGGGGATTCCTTCCTTTTGAACGGTCAAAAACGTTTCATCGTCGGCGGTGAAGGAGCGGATTTTTTCCTCCTGTATGCACGAACCAATTTTGATCCCGCCGCCAAACCCCAGGAATCCCTGACAGCCTTCATCGTTGACCGGGGACCGGGTGTGGAAACCAAATATCTATACGGCCTCATGGGATGCCGCGGCGGCGGAACGGCAAGGCTTGTCTTCCGGGATGTCAAGGTGCCGAAAGAAAATGTGGTGGGCCAAATCAACGGCGCTTATCATGTCTTCAACACGATGATGATTCCGGAACGCCTGGGAACGGCCGCCATGACCATCGGGGCGGCCCGGCCGGCCCTGGACATTGCCACAAACTATACGGCACGCCGGAAGGCCTTCGGTAAAATTATCGCAGAATTCGAAGGGGTCAGCTTCCAGGTGGCCGAAGCGGTCATGCTTTTAGACGCAGCCCGTGCCATGGCCTATGTGACGGCTCGCGCCGTGGACGAAGGGGTCGAGATGCACAGGCTCCGCCGGATGGTCTCCGAATCGAAAAAGTTTATTACCGAATCCTGCCAGAAAGTGGTCCATAACGCGATGCAGGTCATGGGTGGCATCGGTTATACCAATGTCTTCCCCATCGAGCGGATATTCCGCGACGTGCGGCTCTCCTCCATCTGGACCGGTACGAGCGAAGTGATATCCATGATCACCGCCCATGAGTGGTATCGGGAATTCTTCAAGACGAAGACCGAGCGCCTTGCCCGGGACTTTGAGCGCGACGCCCAGGAAGCGGACGCTGCCGATGAGAAGATTTATGAATAGCTATGCAGGATACATTTTTTTCCTGCTGCTTTACGCCGATGAAGACACCGACAGCTTGTCCGGCAGTAGAAGTAGTTTTCCATCCCCTCACTAAGTTCTCAGTGGGCTTATAAGCGGGACGTAGTTTTCAGCGTTCTGCCAGCTAAAGATGGGAAATTGACGATCAGGGTCTATTTGCTGCCCTGAAACACGCCGTTGGCATTTCCATATATGGGTACACTCACTTGCCAGACACCGCCGGCATGCTGGGCATTCGGACCATAGAAAGCGCCCGTCGCCGCACCGACGCCAGAGGTACAATTATTATTCACACAGGCCGTGCCGCCTCCGACAGTAAAGTTGGATCCCAAAATCGAACCCGTGCCGCTACTTATTCCGGTGTCACCCCCCACCCAGACATTGAAGTTACTGATCGACCCGGTGCCACCGGCAAAGGTCACCCCCATGGAGAACGTCCCCGTCTTGTCGGTCCCGCCGCCGGAACTCCACACCGTGCCATAGGCCGCACCGCTGTACGTCCCCGAAATGGAGGACGGCATTGTAACCGTGCGATCCCCCCAGACATAATATCCCTTGTTATCAAATTTATAATCATAGCCGGTGCCGCTATTATGCATGACACTCGGCTGTGTCCAGTACCCCCATTCCATATAGCCGTTATGACCAAGCTCCGTCTGCACCATCGGCTGCGGTAAACCTGTTGAGGCAGTTTCGTTCAGAAGAAGAGCGGTGACAATTTTACCGCTTCCGCCAGAACCGTCGATCTGCACAAAGTCGCTGCTACCACCCTCCGCCCGGGCATCGCTGGAGTCGAAATTCTGTACGGACGTACTCATAAACGTACTATCAAATGACGAGGTATATGCATTTGTAAGCATGCCCGAGAAAAAACCCTCATGGTTCGTCGGACGCGTTGGCTCAGTGGCGAGATTGGATGTGTTTTGGTTTTGCGTCACAGAGCTGGTATCTGGAGGGCTCGATCCCGATCCCGTCCCTGCTCCACCGCCGGCCCCGGCGCCGCCGGCTCCGGTTCCACCACCGCCACCCGGCGCTGATGTGTCTGCCTGGAACTGCGAGGCAACGCCTGGTGGCGTCGGGAAAGGATTCCCTAACCCCTCACTGCTGGCATTGAGTCCCTGACCTGTGTTCAGTGTTGTTGTCAGACCCGTTGTCGTCGACGTCACCTGGATCGACCCCTCAAAACTGTAAACGTTCGTCNNATCTTGGTCCCCCTCACACCACTGACTGCTGTCGGCGTCTCCACCTCCATGGAAGCACCCCGGTACTTGAACAGCCTCAGGGCATAGAACATCGCCTTCCCGCGGTTCATGGCAAAGGTGGTGCTCTTTACTTTTGTCTGACGGTTGTCCAGGTAGGTCTTGATCATCAGGCGGGTGTTCTCCCCCATGGTCGCCACATCGGAGGTGTCCAGTTGCACACGGCAACGGGAACCCTTCAGGGTATAGACCACGTCCCTCTCAAAAATCCTGCCCCCGGGCGCCGCATAATAGGCGTATCTCCGGTCCTCCTGAAACACCACGACATGGCCCACCACCGACTTGATCTTTCCCACCGCCTTTATTCCCACAGCCGCAGAGCCGGTCTGGGAAAACTG
>PMNM01000157.1 GCA_003161855.1 Syntrophaceae bacterium
TTCTTCTCATTTGTCAAGAAAAAATGGCCCCACAATGTGGTGTATGCCAACGGGCGGTTCCACTGTCATCGTAAAAAAAGTTTTCAGAAGGAGTTTTGGCTTCTCCAGATTTACAACAGATGGATGATGTCATGCGTGTCGATATCTTTTTAGCAGGATGCATTCAAGGTGTCATCACCCCCACAGAATCAGGCCGGTCTCCTGCTTGGATGCCAGTTTTGCATGGTAAGGCAGAACACGGATACCGTAGCTGTAGGGTCCGTTTTCCCGGATGACATACTCGGTGGAAAAGGTGAGAATGCCGTCCGCTCCCTTATTCATGATTTTTAGTGGAACGTAGTCGGGGTCGGTGACGCTGCCCTTGCTATCCTTTTTACCCACAACCAGCTCGACGAGGAGGTCGCCGGGCTCCAGCTTGCCCGGATCAATGCGCACCGTGATGTTTAAGGGTTCATTCACCGGAATATTATCACCGTGGATACCTTCCACNNCGAGCGAAGCCGTCCTGAGCCAGTTCCTGCTCTCTTTTCGCTGTCGGCAGGTACATGTTGTGATAGTATTCCAGCAGCATTCTTTCCGTATTGAATCTGGGGATCAGGGTCTCCATGGACCGCTTGATCATGGCAATCCATTTTTCCGGGATGCCGGATCCCTGCCGATCATAAAACAAGGGAATCACAGTGTTTTCAAGAAGTGAATATAGAGACTGGCCGTCTTCAACATCGGCATTCTCCGCCTCCTCGGCATAGTCCCGCACGACCGGTCCGATGGTCCAGCCGTTGGTGCCGTCGTATCCCTCACACCACCAGCCGTCGGAGACGCTGAGATTGAGGACGCCATTGGCCACTGCCTTTATCCCGCTGGTCCCGCTGGCTTCGTAGGGCCTTCTGGGAGTATTGAGCCAGACGTCGGCGCCCTGGACGAAATGGCGGGCAATCCGGATGTCATAGTTTTCAATAAAGAAGATCCGTCCCCGAAAGCGCTCGTCTCTGCAGACATCAATAACTTTTTTGATCAGGCTTTTTCCCATCTCATCGTTGGGATGGGCCTTGCCGCCAAAGATGATCTGAACCGGGCGGGTTTCATCGTTGACGATACCGGCCAGACGGTCCAGATCGGAAAGCAGCAAGTCGGCGCGTTTGTAAGGGGCGAAACGTCTGGAGAAGCCGATGATCATGGCTCCGGGGGTGATCCTGGAATAAAGCTCCTCGCGCCAGGTCTTGGAATAGCTGTATTTTGCCCAGTGCCGGGAGAGGTGATCCCTCAATAAATCAATGGTCTTCTGTCTGATTTCGTAACGTGTCCGCCACAGGAGGGTATCGGGAATATCCTGTATCCGCTTCCAGCGTTCCGGATCGGTCAGATGATTCTCCCAGTTCATTCCCAAATAGGCGTCCAGGAGCTCCTTCATCCTCGGCGCCAGGTAGGACATGATGTGCGTGCCGTTGGTAATATGGCGGATGGGGATATCGGCATCGTTGAACCCTTTCCACACATCACGCCAGATATGCCTGGAGAGCTGACCGTGTACCAGGCTTACGGCATTCCGCCGGTGGGTCATCTTGAAGGCCAGAATATTCATAAAGAAAGGCTTGTCTTCACCGCTTTCCTTCTGTCCCAGTTCCCAGAATTGTGATTTGGACATGCCTGTCCATTTGATGAAGCTGCCGAAGTAATGCTCCATCAGGTCCTTGTTGAATCGCTCATTGCCGGCTTCCACAGGCGTATGCGTCGTGAAGACGGTACTGCCGCGGACGACTTCACTGGCCTCGTCAAAGGAAAGCTTTTCTTCCGTCATCCGGGAGGCAATCAGTTCAAAAAGGAGAAATGCGGAATGTCCTTCATTGATATGGTAAACACACGGTTTGATGCCGAGCCGCTTCAGCAGCTTGACGCCGCCCATGCCCAGCAGGATCTCCTGCTCAATCCGGGTGCGCGGGTCGGCGCTGTACAGCCGTGACGTGATCTTTCGGTCCTGAGGGGTATTGCGCGGCGCATCCGTATCCAGGAGGTAAAGCGAGACGCGTCCCACCTTGACTTCCCAGATGCTGGCATAGAGGGTCCGTCCCGGCAGTTCCAGCGAGATCTGCACCTCGTTGCCGCGATCGTCCTGGACAATCTGCACCGGCATGTTGGACAGATCGTTTTCCGGATATTCCGCAATCTGTATGCCGTTTTTATCGATGACCTGCCGGAAGTATCCGTTTTTGTAAAGAAGCCCTACCGCGACGAGCGGGATATTCAAGTCGCTGGCCGTCTTCAGATGATCGCCGGAGAGGGTACCCAGACCCCCGGAGTAAATGGGCAGGCACTCATGAAGGCCGTATTCGGTTGAAAAATAGGCAATCGGCGACGACCCCTTGATTTCCGGGATGGATTCTATTTTTTTTGAGGCTTCCCGGTCGTTTACGTAGTCATCAAATTGCTTCATGATCTGGGTATAGAGGTTCAGGTAACTCGGGTTCTTCGATGCCTCCAGCAGTGTTTCCGATGACAGGGTCTCCAGCATCATCACGGGATTGTTGTTCATCTCCGGCCATATTTTGGGCGACAGGGAGGCGAACAGGTCGAGAGCTTTGGGATGCCAGGACCACCATAGATTGTAGGCCAGTTCCCGGAGCCGCGAAATGGTCTGCGGCAGGGTCGTCACCGCTGTGAATGCCCGGAAGTGAGGCTGTGTCGATGCGGTGCCGGCAAAGGTATGTTTTGCCTCCGGCCGCCCGGCCGCCAGGGCAAGCTTTTCGGAGCGGTTTTCGGCCGCGGTCATGGCCTTTTCATAGGCTAGGAGATAGGCTTGGAAAAAGTCTTTCCAGTTGGCTTTCAGGGCCGTGGAATGGGCCATTTTTCGCCGCTTGCCGAACTCCGCATCATTCCAGGAGAGGAAATCTTTGAAGATGCCGTGGAGCTGGTCTTCAATGGTGTCTATCGGCTTTCCCTTGCGGTTTAAAAGAATAACCCCCCCATTCAGGCCGAGGGTGTGCTGAACCCAGAGCCCGAAACCGGCCTGGTCGGTGGTTACCGTCGGTACGGCATAGGCCACGCTTTCCAGGGGGGTGTAGCCCCAGGGTTCATAGTAGGATGGAAAAACGCCCAGATCACATCCGGAGAGGGCCTCATAATAGGGCATATTGATCAGGCCGTCATAGCCGTTGAGATAGGCCGGAAGAAAGATGACGTTGACTCGGTTCGGCGGCAGATTTTTGAGTCCCAGGCGATCACAGGTTTGCAGAATAGGATCGGACGCCTCGTTTTGAAGCCGGTGCGTGGCAATGGGGGGATTTCCCGGCTCCCACTTGCTGTAATCTCCCTGGAGAGCAGGGATGAGATCGGTGTGGCCGCCGATCACGAAGAGATAGGCCAGGATAGATTCTTTCTCTCCCATCGTTTTATCCAGACGGCCCAGGGCCTTCAGAAACACATCGATCCCTTTGTTTCTGAATTCATAGCGTCCGGAAATAACGATAATTCTTGTCTGTGGGGGAAACTCTTTCCGCAGGAAACGGCCGGCGGCGCTCAGCAGCCTTTCCCTGGCTTTCAGGGCGGGCGCCCTGTTCTCCGTGAGATCCGGAATATGCTCCATATCCAGACCATTGGGCGTGATGACGTCGGGACAGCGGCCGAGGAAATTCTTGGCTTCCGAGGAGGTGATTTCACTGACGGTGGTAAAACAGTCCGCCTCCCTCGCCGCGGCAACCTCCATGGAATATTTCGCCGCGATATGCTGGGCGCTGGCCTCTCGCTGCGGAGAGATATGCTCCATGGCGGCATAGATATCCATGCCTGATCCGGCCAGGCTCCTGCCCAGGATCGTGGCATGGGTGGTGAAAACCGTTCCGATTTCCGGCACCTTCGTCTTCAGACAGAGAAGGCCGGCTCCGCACATCCATTCGTGAAACTGGGCAACGGCGGGTTTACCCTGCGGTCTGGCCAGGATATTATAAAGGGTCTCAATGACTTCCCCGCAGGCATAGCTGAACATGACCGGTTCCACATAATCCCACCCGCCGGCAATGGAATCCACCCCGTAATCCTCCCAGATCCGGAAGAGAAGCTGTTCTTTATTGTATTTTTTTCCAAAACCAACCAGAATGACTTTCGGTTCGCCGGGAATTTTCCAGCGTCCAAAACGGCAGGGAATTTCCTTGATGGCGACCCCCTCTCTGATCTTTTCCCAGAAAACCTCTTCCGTCTCTTCAAATTCAAGATTGGTTTTCAGGTCCGGTCCCAGAAGAACATATTGATCGCCATAGGCCGCTATGGCTTCCCGGAGCTTGCTCATGATCACCGTGTAAATCCCGCCGACCTTGTTGCAAATCTCCCAGCTGACCTCAAACAGATACCGGTCTTGATATCCTATCATGGATTACACCCCTTGTCTGATGACGGTTTCTTATGCAGCTGTCTTGAAAAATCATCCAGGATATTCATGTAGTTAATATAGGCGTCGTAGGGAGAAGGATAGGGATTGAAGTATTGATGCACGTCCCCGTCGGCAGACCACTTGGTGCACATGTAGTAAAAATGGTCAGAAGTCTGAAGCATCCGCCAGGTGTCCATAAGTTGCGGACTGTTTCGGCGGTAGACCTGAGGTTCCATTTTATAAAGTGTCTGGATGGCATCTGTTTGCATACCATTTCCAAGCCAGGCGGTCAAGTCTCTGTCCTCATCCGCCCAGGACATGAAGTCCGGGATGTCCAGCGACATGGAGGGTTCAAAGGTTGCTGCTACTTCCGAGGGGGTCTGGAAACAGAAATCGGGATGTTTCAGGATTTCCGCCGGGAATGCTTTGAGAAAATCAAAGATACCCGTTTCCTGCGATTGATGTTCGCCGAAGGTCTCATAATCCATAAAAAGGTTGATGACCGTATCCGCAGCATCCGTATGATGGAGCCATCCGGCAAATTTCCCCGCTGTGAGAGGGTATTCGGGCCATTTCCGGTCGGAATAGCGGAAGGCGATATCATCGGAGAAAGGATAGTCTCTCAGCAGGAGTTTCAGCTTGCTGCACCCCGCCGGCCGGTAAAGGGCATGGCAGCTTCGTCCGGCAAGTATCCTGTCAGCGCCTTCCGCCAGAATCGTCTTGAAATTCATCTTTTCGACGACTTTGGCCAGGTCATTGTTATAGATCAGTTCTGTATGACAAAAGGTCTTCGGCGTCTGGCCGAAAAGCGATTGAATCTTTTTTTTATGGAGCATCACCTGGTGTTTGAATTCCTTCAGGGAGAATAGAAAGGCAAGCGAATGGTAATAGGTTTCGCATAATAATTCGACGGATCCGGTCCGGACCAGCGCCTGAAAGCTCTCCAGAACATCCGGCCGGTGCCGTTCCAGCTGATCCAGGAGGATGCCGCTGATGGAAAAGGCGATTCTGAATTGACCGGCATGCTGCCGGATCAGATTGAGCATGATCCGGTTCGCCGGCAGGTAGCATTGATCGGCTACCTTATTGAGGATTTCCAGGTTTGCTCCCCCGTCTTCGTAGGCATGAACATGGTTCACATCGAAAATGGTGTAATGCCTCAGACGGCAGGGTTGATGAACCTGAAAATACAGGCACAGAGCAGGCATTTTCCAAAATCCTTCAAGACAAACAGGTGTTGTAAACGCTCAGAATCTTTTCGGCAGCATGTTCCCAGCGGATATGCTTCAATTCTTCACGCGACCTTTCCACCATCTCGGCGGCCAGCGACGGATACTTCAGAACGGCCATGATTTTACCGGCCAGCTCATGAACATCCCAGAAATCCACTTTGAGCGCATGCTGCAGAACCTCGGAAACCCCGGACTGTCTAGAAATAATGACCGGCACGTCGTAAAGCATAGCCTCCAGCGGCGAGATGCCGAAAGGTTCAGATACACTGGGCATGATATAGAGATCACTCAGCACGAAGACCCGCTCGACGTCATCCCCCTTCAGGAAGCCCGCAAAGTGAAACCGGCTGCCGATCCCCAGCTCAGCGACCCGCTCCACCATCCGGGGCATCATATCTCCCGCACCGGCCATGATAAAAGTCACCTCCGGCATTTCCTGCAAAACTTTTGCGGCCGCCTCGATAAAGTAGTCCGGCCCTTTCTGAAAGGTAATTCTGCCCAGAAACAGGACCACTTTCTGGAGGGGGTCCTTTTCAACACGGTAGATTCCACCCGCTTCCCGGCGGGTCACGGCGTTATGAACGACGGTGACTTTTTCCGGATCGATACCGTATCGTTCGATCATGGTTTTTTTCGTGTAATGGCTGACCGCGATGACATGATCGGCCGCTTCCAGGCCATAGCGCTCGATGTCGTAGATGTCCTGATTGATATTCTCGCCGCTGCGGTCAAATTCCAAGGCATGGATGTGCAGGATCAAAGGCCTGCCGCTGATCCGTCTGGCCTCGATGCCGGCGAAGACGGTCATCCAGTCGTGGGCATGGATGACATCGAAAGGGCGTTCCCGGGCAATGACACCCGCCACCCTGCCGTAACGAACAACTTCCGAGATCAGATCGGCTCCGTAGTCTCCGGTGATGGTCAGGAACCGGGAGCCATGCGAACCGGATAACAGGGACCGGTAGCGGCCTTTGGACAGGTAGGGCCGGAGAACGGAATCAACGGAGCGGATGGACAGACCCTGGAAGACGGAAGGTTCTTCGAGATCACGATCCGGGACGGCCACGCCGGATGCCGAGACCAGTTTCACATGCGACGGTTTCCCGTCACCATCCGTACGGGGCAGCACAAAAACGATTTCATGGCCCAGGTCGGTAAGGGCTCTGGTCATGCCGAAACAGGCCGTTCCCAGGCCGCCGCTCACAAAGGGAGGGAATTCCCACCCGAACATCAGAATTTGCATGGTTAATGGTCTCTTTGAGCGCTTTGAAACTTTGGGAAATGGTTCGCAGGCGGCGAATCCATTTCCCGGTTTTGTCAAGCCCTGGTCTCATCCAGAATCGTATAGAGCCGGATCAGTTCGCCGACACTCCAGGCCTGGGAAATACAGCCGTTCGGCTGGTGGGGAGGATCGCCGTCAAATATCTCCGAGACGCAGCCGATGCCGGCCGCGGTCCAATGCTGACGCAGGAACGAACGGATCAAATCCAGAAGAAAAAGCCTCGCCTCGCCCTTGTCTTCCGCCACCCTCAGCAATGCTTCACCAAAATGTGCCAGGAGCCAGGGCCAGACCGTCCCCTGATGGTAGGCGCCGTCTCTTGCGGCGCTGTCGCCGCCGTAATGCCCGATATAATGCGGGTCTTCCGGTGAGAGCGTCCTCAGGCCGCAGGGGGTCAGCAGGTGCTGCCGGACGCGCGCCACCACAGAAGGCCATCTGCCGGGATCGAGAGGTGAATAAGGAAGAGAAACGGCCAGAATCTGGTTGGGCCGCAGGGCATCGTCAAGACGGCCGTTACAGAAGACATCACCGAGATACCCTTTTTGTTTTATCCAGAAGGTCTCCTGAAAGGCCTGGCGGAGCCGGGGAATCAGTTCAGGAAAGGACAACGCGCCATCGCCAAAATGCCGGGCCAGCTCATCGACGAAGCAGACGGCGTTGTACCAGAGGGCATTTATTTCCACGGCGTACCCCCAGCGGGAGGTCACCGGTTTTCCCGCCACGGTGGCGTCCATCCAGGTCAGATTTGAGCCTTCATGGCCGGCATGAAGCAGACCCCGATCATTCATAAAAATATTCATCACCGTTCCCGACATGAAGTGTCTGATCATTTTTTTCATCACCGGCCAGAGCTTTGTTTCGATCGTTTCTATCTCACCGGTGTACCGGAGCATCTGCTGAACAGCCCAGTAAAACCAGAGGGTTGTATCGACGGTGTTATAGGACTTCTCCTGAGAATGATCCGAAAAATAATTGGGCAGGAGGCCGTCTTTTTCATGTTCTGCTAAAGAAGCGAGGATGTCCATCCCGACCTCGGGATGGCCGCTGCAGAACGTGAGCCCCGGAAGAGAGATGAGCGTGTCCCGGCCCCAGTCATTGAACCAGTGGTAGCCGGCAATGATGGCCGGACGTCCGGAAGGTGTTTTGATCAGGAATTGTGACCCGGCCGTGATGAGATTTTCAACATGGGTCCGGTCTTCCTGATTTTCGAACCTTTCCGCGATGGATTTTATCTGTGTCTTTTCCTGAATCCGCCGGTTCTGTTCCAGCGTCCAGATCTTTTTGAGTTGCTTTTCGAAGGCCTGTAAAGAAACAGAGACGATGACGCTGCTTTCCTCCGTTACAGGCACTTCCAGTATGCCCGGCTGGAACAGGTCTTCATGACCCTCATAACCCCGCTGCCTTTCGACGTCATATTCGAAGTTGTTATACCAGACCGGGGAGAAAGAAAAACGGGATTTTATATTGGTCTGAATATACAGGGGCGGCATCCCTTCGTAGGGCCGGATCATAAATCCGTTTCTGATTTCGGCGGCTTGGACGTGCAAAAACGGATTCTGCCTGGAAAGGCCGTGGTATCCGCGGTAGGCCAGGAAGGGTCTCATCCTGAGCAGGCCCGGAGCCGGGCATTTCTCGATATCGTATCGTAGCAGGAGGTGGTTGTGATCCTGGAGCAGCATGACCGACTTATGAACACAGATCTTTCCCGCCTCGTAGGTGAAACCGGGATAATCATCGAGCTGAAACGAGGCAGGATGCTGATCATTTTCAGGAAAAAACAGACCGGGATACTGGTGGCAGGAGAGGAAATATTCCCGGCCTTTCGTCCGGAAGGAATCTTCAAATTTTGACANNCGTTTCAAGCCATTCCAGCGTTAAGGCCTGCTCACGGGATCGGGAGGATGAGACGTTGATGTTGATAGCCGGCATCCGCGAAAATCCCTTCATCTTGTGCCTGCTGATTTCGGACGTCAGCGCTGCAGAGGTCCTTACCGGACTTTTCCGTTAACGCGTTAAGGGACGTTGAAAATTTCGACGCCCCGGGGTGGTTTGAAACTGAAAAGACTTTCGGATAACTGGCTGTTGATTTTGATGTTTCGGAACCGAATGCGCGTGACGTTGCCAAATGTATCTGTGAAACTGCATTGCAGGATCTGCAGATTGGACGGGTCGATGACCAGGTAGAGCTTATCGATGCCGACATCTGAAGTTTTTGGAATCAAGGTCAGAAGATAATGACCCTCCCTGTCGACAGCGTCAGGCTCTGAATATTTCATTTGAAAATCCTCACCCAGTTTCCCAATGCCGGAAAGAAATCGGATGATCACCTTTGATTTATAAATATTGACGGCATCCTGGACATAAACGACATGGTCTTCGGGGACATAGAGCCAGGCTTTCTGCGGATTGATCACCAGTTTTTTTGACTTGGGCTTCGCATAATCCCAAA
>PMNM01000039.1:0-3077 GCA_003161855.1 Syntrophaceae bacterium
CAGCACAGTTCTCCATGCCCGTTTCCTTCTCTCCTTAAAATCTCTATTGCGGAATCTGGGATAAAAATACTACTTGACGTGAAACACAGTTGCTACTAAGAAATAAATTTTTTAAGTATTGATATTGAGGATTACTGGTTGAAACAAATAATACTGATACATTTTTTAAAATTGAATGTATCTGATTTGGTATCTTTGCCGGTTTGTCTTCATGAGTTCAGTTCGACCGGTTCCATTGTCTCGATCCGATATGTACCTTGATAAAAAGTTTTCAAACGATAGAATCTTCCCACCTGTAAAAGACTTAAATGTCGGAATAAACCGGTTCTTCAAGCCTATACCGACAGTAAGTTTTCCTTTATTTGGTTTTAATTCTCCTTTTTGTCGTATCGATACCTAAGAGGCGACCGAGGTTGCCGCTGAAGATCTTGGCCTTGTCCTCATCCGTAATGGGCTGATAACCATATTGAGCCTGCAGTTCCTCGGGGATCTGAAAATCAATGAACCCCCTAACGGCACCACATATCTGCGCACCATACCCCGCATAGTCCGTACCCCAGGTGATCTTGTCCGGACCGACCCATCGCATCGCCTCGCCCAGCAACTTAGCGAATTTGCGCGGCGCCGTGGCGGCCCATGGCACGAGCAGGCTCATGCAAATATAGACATTGGGGTGCTGCATGGCGATCATGTTGAGGTCATCACTATAGGGATAGCCCATGTGAAAAGCGTTGATCTTGAGTTCGGGAAAATCGCGTGCCACATCGTCTAGCTGCACGGGCAGGGCGTACTTACTCTTGCCCGGCGGCACCCAGCAGAAACCGGTATGGATATCGAGCACGATGCCCAGTTTCTGTGCCTTTTCATAAAACGGCCATATCTCTGGATCGTTCATATAGGTGTCTTCNNTCCACGATTTTGGCCATCTGGCCATTGGTTACCCAACGGGTCGTATAGCCCGTGGAATCCATCATGGATTCGGGCAACAGGCAGGCGATATCGACCCCATACTTATCCATTGTCCAGATGATGTTTTCGGCAGTTGCATTTTTGAGCATCTCGCGTTCTTCAACGTCCTCGATGTACTTTGCAAGCAAGGACATCGGCGCCCCGGTAAAAAGCGGGCGCTTGATATTGTCGATGGCCCGCCACCACATCTGCACCCCGGGGAAATAGTTCAGGTGCTCCATGTCGCCGACCAGGTGGCATTCCGGGTCGATCTTGAAATAGTTGTCTGTTCTCTTGGCAACATTTGTCATATATAATTTCTCCTTTTCTCTATGTTTTCTTCACGATCGCATCCGCAGGGCACATCTGGGCGCAGGACCCGCACCCATCGCATTTTTCCTGATCAATCTTACAGCCACTGTCGTTTTCCTTGATGGCTCCGTTAGGACATTGATCGATGCACGATAAGCATGATATACAAGAATCAGTTATTTCATCCATAATACTGGCATCTCAAAAATTTATTCATGATTCATGCATTCAACTTCATTCCTTTTGAATGCATGACTATTCCGGCTTCCTAGCGCGGTGTACGTCCCTGTAATGGTCTCCAGCTCTTTTCGATATAGCCCAATTCGTTCTTCCACCACGGACGGTCAAGCGACGGCGTGGGCGCTCTCATTATACCCTCGGGAATTAGTGACTCATGTTTCTGCCACGGGCCGATCTTGTATTCATCCATGGCATATTCTCTGCCCAGGTTCGGATTTTGCGTGCATGCGGGAGTAAGCGCGGCAAGGAAGCGCATGAGACAGGTATTGCATCGCGAACACCGGACGATCTCTTTTGCTTTTCCGGCTTTAAGCTTGTTCACATATTCCGGGTCGCAATAAAGCTGCCTTCCCATGGCCTGGAGATCGTACTTGCCCTCGGCTAAATTCTTTTCTATCTTGACCGGATCGTGCTGCGAGGACACAATGACCGGGATCTTGAGCGCCTTCTTGAATGCCTCTCCATGCTCGGGAATATGCTTGGAACGGTCCATGTCCGTGATGAGGTGGCCGCTTTCCTCGTAGCCGGCGCCGTCGGACAGACTGATATAATCCAGACCTATAGCCTGCAAGTCCTTGGCCACATCGATCATCTCTTCCTCGGTCAGGCCGCCCTGCATATGCTCTTCCGCGCTGATCCGGCACCCGACGGCAACACTCGGGCAGGCATAACGGATCTGTTCGGCAACCTCCATGAGGAAACGCTTGCGGTTGCGCCATTCTCCGCCGTACATATCCGAGCGTTTATTGGAAAAAGGAGACAAGAACTGATGCTCGAGATACCCGTGCGGGCCGTGAATCTCTATGGCATCGAACCCGCAGATGACTGCCATCTGGCAGCTATTGGCAAATTCCTTCTGTTCGCTGCGGATTTCTTCTATGGACATCTCTCGCGTCATTTGCCCAGTCATGTAGTATCGGGTATATTCAATAACAGCATAAAGATCCGCGCAATGGTTGGGAGATTTTTCAGCTGCTATCTCATAGGGCAGACCGGCAGTCGGAGCCGGGGCCAGCTTATGGTGATCATAGGAATGACCTTGCCTGCCGAAACCAATCGTCATTTGAGCCGCCACCTTGGATCCGAAATAGTGAACCCTGTCGGTCAGGTTGTTCATTCCAAGCATGTGTCCCTGATGGTAGAGATGCGGATTCCTGCCTGCCGGGAACTCTCCCGCCAGTTTGGTGCCCATGATCGCACCCGTCGTGATGAGCCCGGTGCCACCCTTTGCCCGAGCGCCAAAATATGCAATATACTGCTCTCCAACTTCACCGTGCGCTCCTGACAATGCCTCGTTCATCGGGGCCAGGACGATCCTATTCTTCAGTTCAATTGGCCCGATTTTGATTGGTGATAAAATATGCNNAGCTGATCATCCTGTCCTTGCCTTCCCAGAACTTCTTTTTGACGTCTTTCTTAACGATCTTACCGACTATAGTTTTGGGGATATCTGCCCAGAAGGCCACCGCCCTGGGGCATTTGTATCCGGCCAGGTTGTTCTTCTTGCAATGCTCGATGATCTCCTCTGCCGTCGCCTGCTTGCCGGAACGAAGCACGACGACAGCCTGAACCACTTC
>PMNM01000039.1:3093-4141 GCA_003161855.1 Syntrophaceae bacterium
GGGCGCTGAAACGACGGTGCATTCCCGCACCGCCGGATGCTGATAAATAATATCTTCCACTTCCTTGGGATAAACGTTCTCGCCGCCGGAAATAATCATGTCGGCCTTGCGATCGGTCATGAAGATGTAGCCATCTTCATCCATGTAGCCTATATCACCGGTATGATACCAACCGCCTTTCAAGACCTCCGCAGTAAGCTTCGGATTCTTCCAGTAACCCTGCATGATATGCTTCCCTCTGGCGCATATTTCGCCATACTCACCCGGACCCATGGTCTTATCATTTTCATCAACGATTTTGACTCGTGAGTTGGGCATCGGCTTCCCGGCGCTGACCAAATACTTCGACAGCGGACCATCCAGGTGATGATCCTTCCATGACAATCCGGATATGCCGGCTCCGGCTGTTTCTGTTGCGCCATATCCCTGGGCAAATTTATTCCCGAATTTTCGAATGCATTTTTTTAGAACTTCCGTGGGGAAGGGGCTTCCGGCATATGTTAGAAACTTTAAGCTGGAGAGATCATACTTCTCGACGCTTGGCCACTCCACCATCCAACCATAAATGGTCGGGACGAGATTCATGTGGGTGCATTTCTCATCTTCGATCAGCTTGAAGATTATATCCAAATTTGGTTTCCGATTGATGCAAACCTTGCCCCCGACCAACAGGATCGCCAGAATCGGCCACCAGGACACATGAAAGATAGGAAGAACAAAACAGGTTGAATCGTCTTCTGTAAATCCGTTGGCCAAGGCAGACGTTATACCGGCTAAAACGGCGCTGCGATGGGAAAGCATCACGCCTTTGGGTAGTCCGGTGGTTCCGCCCGTGTACATCAAAATGGCCAGATCGTTTTCCTGGATATCATATTGATCCAAATCCGGTTCCAAAGCGGGCGATATGTCCAACACCTTATCGTAATCAAGGAATCCGCAGACAGGATTATCCAGGCTCACCCACGCTTTAATATTCTTGAAGCGATTTTTCATTTGTTTGACTTTTTCTTCATACCCGTCGCCGGCAACAAAGAAAGTCGTTTCGCTG
>PMNM01000160.1 GCA_003161855.1 Syntrophaceae bacterium
TTCCTTTGAGTCAGATCAGGGATGGCAACACTGTAAATCCAAATCAGAAAATTTACCACTAGATGATTCGAGGAATTTGTAGTTGAAGAAGATGATATCCACTCGCGACCCATAATAAAAAGTTGGACGTCGGAAAGTATGTCGGTTACTTCCCGTCATGATGGATAGTAAATGTGTAAGCGATATATCCACCGTCGTGGCTCAGGCTGATATCAACCTGTTGAGTTGGAATATTGTCAATACAAACCATGGGTGGTNNCCGATGCAATGCACATATCGAAAACCCATGAATAAAGTAATGTCGATTTGCCCCACGGAAGTATGAATATTTCCACAAACTTCATTCTGAAAGCTCCCTCTGGAAGTGGACAGCATGCATTCAGCCGGTAATAGGTTGCAGCTCTCGCCGTCAAGCAGCCTCACTTCATAGTGCTTTGGAATGGAAGATATTTTATGGTTGATTTTATGGCAGACCTTGTAGGCAGACTCTTTCGCCGCCCATAATGCCCAGAGTGTAGCATCCGGAGATGAAGATTTGCTGATGAGATTCTGTTCATCTGTTGTGAACACCCGATTGAGAAAACGTTGATCCTGGCTTTTGCCTTTGTTCTCCGGATGTGTCAAATCCACCACATCATTTCCGACGAACATCAAAATAGTATTCCTCCATCTTTGCCATACGTTGGATGATTTGGGTGGAATAGTCACGCTGTGCTCGCAGACCGTGGAGACCACTTTCCTGCAGGACCAATTCTTCCAGCGTGACGGTGAATTGCTCGCTAAACCTTGGAATCGAGCCATAGGTCTCCTGCCCATCCCCCCGCAGATAAACACACAATAAGCGGTAACCATCGTAGGCCTTAACGAAGCGGCCAACGCCGTAGGAATAATTCTCTATGTTTACTCGTCCGGTGCGCGAACGTCCCCCCTCAGGGAAAATGAGCAAGTTCTGGCGCCGGCTCAAAATATATTGGCATCTCTCAAGGGTTTTTCTCATCTCCTTCCGGTTACCGCCGCGGCCGACGGGGATGCACTTGGACAGATAACACAATGCGGCCAACAGGAAATTGCGTTGGAAATTAGCGCGCTCCGGCAAATTCCAGGGGACGAGATGAAATCGAATGATCTGGTCAGGCAGNNTCTCTGACCCGTTCCAGATCGTGGATCCGGTAACCCTTTAGCCGCATCGCGGCAAAATAGAGGGGAACGAGAAAAATAGATGTCAACCGGCCCAAAGCATATTGCAAATGAACAAGGCCCTTTTCGACAAAGGTCATAATNNGTCCGGATTTTGTCAGCTTCATCGTCCTCGATCGTGATCCCGAAGACGTCTTCACACTTGATAATAACATCAACGAGCCGAGCCGAATTCACCTTCAGATCGTTCAGGATGTGTGTGTCCATGGTCGCAGTTTCCGCCAAGTTCCCATTCCTTGTAAAGGGTTTCAAGATATTGAGCATTTCCAGGAAAATTTTCTTTTCATCCATTGTTTAAACTCCTTCTTCCCATTTTTTAAAAATCAGACAACTATTGACATCGCCAAAACCGAACCCTGCTTTCGCGATGATTCGCAATTCAGGATAGTCCATGCAAACTTGAGGAATCCTATCTGATATGGCCCGGATATCAGGATGAAGATCCTCGCAATTCATCGAGGGATGAATAAATCCCTTGTAGATCTGAAGGACTACGGCAACGCACTCGATGGCACCGGCGGCCCCTAAGCAATGGCCGATGAGTGACTTTGTCGCGTTGATGTACGGGAATGTTTCCGGCTTGCGTTCAAGAGCCTCCAGCCAGTTATTGATTTCTCCTGGATCCGCATATGTGGCGGTCAGGTGCCCGTTGATGGCGTCGATCTGGTCTGGACCAATGCTTGCGTCGGCGATGGCACTCCGGATGCAACGTTTTACCCCTTCGGGATTGGGGGCTGTCATGGACCCTCCCATACGCTGGCCTCCGCAGTTGACTGTTCCTCCCAATATCTCAGCATATATCCGTGCTCCTCGTTCTCTGGCTGTTTCCAGATCTTCCACGACGAGGACAGCTCCTCCGGAACCGGGAACAAAACCGCCAGCCGAAGCGCTCATGGGCCGCGAGGCAGCCTCGGGCCGGTCATTGAATTTCCTGCAGATGACGCGCATGGCATCGAAACCTGACCAGATATAGGGCGATGCACCCTCCGAGCTGCCGGCCAGAACGCGTTTCGTCAGCCCCATACGTATTTTCCACATGGCTTCGATAATCGCTTCATTCCCGGTGCTGCAGGCAGAAGAATTGGAGGTAGCCTGATTCCCGAGGGCGAGAAGTCCGGCGATCCGGGCAGAAGTCCCGCTGTTCATCACCTGCTCAACAATACGGCTTCCGAGGCGGCGAACCCTTCCCTCGTTGACTCCGGGAACAACCGTTCTCGCGATCGTATCCATGCCGCCGATACCAGAGCCCAGGATCACGCCGGTGTCCCAATTTACCCGGTCATCATTGGCATCTGGCACACTGAACCCCGCATCCACCCAAGCATCCACCGCGGCCACCGCGGCATAACCGATATTGTCGTTAATGGACATGAGTTTCTCGTGGTCAAAATAACTCTTGCGAATCTGGTCGAAGTTCTCGGGGATCCCTCCCACCTGGCAGCCAAAATTCAGTTTCTCCAATTCGGGAATGAACCGGATCCCTGAACGCCCTTCACGGAGGGCTTCTTCAAAAGCCGCAAGACCGTGGGCATTAGGCGCCGCAACACCCATGCCCGTGACAACAATCCGCTTATTCATATTTTACACAACCTCCGCAGCTTCTTCAGGAAGCAAGAATTCATCACATTAAAACGCCCATACCGGCGAGAATACCTCGGCAGACTGGCTCACCATTTTCCCTTTCCATGCTGACTTCCGCTTTCAGACTATTTCGGCGAAAG
>PMNM01000126.1:0-2042 GCA_003161855.1 Syntrophaceae bacterium
ATGATGGCAAAATATTTTGCCACGTCATTGGCGATCGAGAAGGTCGTAAGAGATCCCCGTGTCACCAGGAGCTGCTTGCCTACCTCCACGACTTCGATCAGTTTAGTCGGGTCGCTGTCCAGATCGACCATATTGGCGGCTTCTTTGGCCGCCTGCGTCCCCGCGTTCATGGCCACACCCACGTCCGCCTGGGCCAGGGCCGGCGCATCGTTTGTGCCGTCACCCATCATGGCCACCAGTTTTCCCTCCGCCTGCTCCTTTCGGATGTAAGCGAGTTTCGTCTCCGGTGTAGCCTGGGCAAGAAAATCATCNNTGCTTGGCGATGGCCGCGGCGGTGAGCGGATTGTCTCCGGTGATCATGACGGTTCGCAATCCCATACTGCGCAAGCGCTCAAAGCGCTCGTTCATGTTGGGTTTTAAAATATCCTCCAGGGAAATCACGCCGACGATGGTGCCGCCGTCCACCACGGCCAGAGGCGTGGCTCCCTGGGAAGCGACGGAATCAACCAAGGCGCTGAATCCCTCCGGAACAGTGCCGTGATTGGCCTCAACAAATTTGATGATAGAATCAGGGGCGCCTTTGCGAATTCGTTGTCCGTCGGCAAGATCGATGCCGCTCATGCGTGTTTGGGCGGTGAAATGTACAAACTGCGCCTCCGCCGGCACATCGACCTTATCCTTGTTCTGTTCCTCGTACAACTGCACTATGCTTTTCCCCTCCGGGGTTTCATCGGCAGCGGAGGCCAAGGCCGCCAATCTTCCGACGTCGGCAGCGGAATACGCGCCGATGGGATGGAAGGTCGTCGCCTTCCGGTTGCCTATTGTAATCGTGCCGGTCTTATCCAACATCACGATATCGATGTCGCCGGCCAATTCCACGGCCTTGCCGCTCTTGGCGATAATGTTGGCCTGGAGGGCGCGATCCATACCGGCAATGCCGATAGAGGCGAGCAGGGCGCCAATTGTGGTGGGGATCAGGCAAACCACGAGGGCAATAAGGGTGGGGATGTCGGTGCCCAGGCTTTTCAGGGGGGTGTTCAAGCCGAGGTAGGCCGTCATGTAATGCTCGGCATGCCAGGCCATGGCCCACAAAGGAATTACCACGATCAGAAAAACCAGCGTAAAGCCAGACAGGAACAGGGTAAGGGCGATCTCGTTCGGCGTGCGCTGGCGAATCGCGCCTTCCACCAAAGCAATCATCCGATCTAGGAATGATTCGCCGGGACTGCTGGTGATCTCCACCACGATGCTGTCGGACAAGACGACGGTGCCGCCGGTTACACTGGAGCGGTCGCCGCCTTTTTCCCTGATGACGGGTGCGCTTTCACCGGTTATCGCCGACTCGTCGATGGATGCGACCCCTTCGATAATATCTCCGTCGCCGGGAATCGTTTGCCCTGTCTGGACGACGACCCGGTCGCCGGCCTGCAAGAGCGAGGAGGAAACCTCTTCAACGGCGCCTGCCGCATTCAGGCGATAGGCCACAGTGTCATGCCGCGCCCGCCTAAGCGAATCGGCCTGGGCCTTGCCGCGTGCCTCGGCTAGGGCGGTGGCGAAATTGGCAAATAATACCGTCAGGAAAAGCCAGACGTCAAGGGCGATAAAATAGGTAATCGGCANNACGAACATCACCGGATTATTCCATTGAAGGTCCGGCCGCAACATGACAAATGCTCGTTTCAACGCCGCCAGTGCCGTTTCTTTCTCCAGTATGCGGTGCGCTTTCACACGGCGTACCGGCTGCGCCTGTTCTAAAGGCAAACGGGGCGCTTGCAGGTTTTTTATATTCTTTGGTACTTTATTCATTTCCTAATTCCTCNNTGAGTTTCCATAATTAATCATCAATAACCACCCTGTCAGCCGCCGAAAGGGATGGGACCCAGATGCTCAGCCACTGGTCCGAGTGCGGCAACGGGCAGGAAGAGCAATGCCCCAACGATTACAATCGTCCCGAACAGGAGGATGCCAAAGGTGAGACTGTCGTCGCGCAGTGTTCCCAAACCGAAGGGGCTGGCTTTCTTAGCTCCCAAATAGGCCGCCAT
>PMNM01000126.1:2138-2554 GCA_003161855.1 Syntrophaceae bacterium
AGCTTTACCTCCCGGGCCCCGATTTTCTTTCCCAGATATTCGGGCGTCCGTCCCACCATCTGGCCGGCAATGAAGATCCCGATAATCAGGTACAAGAGCAGGTTGATCATGCCCACGCCCTTGCCGCCGAAAATGCAGTTCAGCCACATCCCTACCATTGGCGCCAGAGCGGCCAGGGGATTNNCGCTGGGGATCTGGTAGGTGCGGACCGTGGGGTGAGCGGTCAAGCCCGGATTCGGATGTAAAGTATCCCAGTAAACGGACCAGACGATGGTGCAAGCCATTAAGACACTCATGACGGAAAAAATAACTAGGGAATGGCGAAACCGCCCCAGCATCCGGCCATACATCAGCACTAGCGCAAAGGGAAAGATCATCATGGCCAGCGTGATAAAAAAGTTCGTTAAGCCCGTGGG
>PMNM01000126.1:2568-3358 GCA_003161855.1 Syntrophaceae bacterium
AGGGCAACAGGCAGAAACGCATAGACCATCACGCGCCACATGTCCACAAAATAGTTGCCAAGTTTGGCCGCACCGCGAAAAGCCCGGATCATGGCCACGAGGGCGCAGAAGCCGACAGCGGCCGATACGAACATATTCCAGATGCAAAAGAAAATCTGACTGAAGTTCGACAGATGCTGATCCCCGGAATAGTGCTGCAGATTAGTGTTCGTCATGAAGGAGATCACGCTGTTAAAGATGGCGGTGGGAAAGAGCATGCCCTTGCCGTCGGAATTCAGCGGCATCCAGGGCTGGAGCGCCAGCACCAGATAGCCGAAGATAAACATCACAATAGCGAAGATCAGCAGGGAGCCGACATACTGTTTCCAGTCCTGAGGGCCGCTGTCCAGGCGTTTTTCGCACCAGCCCAGTACCGGCAAGGGCCGGTATTTCCCATCCATGATCCAGGCCAGATACTTACTTAAAGGGAATGCGATGATCGTTGCCGCTGCCATNNTTATATTTTTTCGCACGCTTTCAGGAACAGAAAGCACAGTCCCATGGCAGCCAAACCCAGGACCACTGTCACCGCCACCCATAATCCAACGCTCATTATAATTTTTCCTCCATAAATATAAAGATTTTGTAAAAATTTTATTTTAGTCTAAATTATCTTTCAAGAGAAGGAAAAGTTCGTTCCTGTGTCCCCTGTTTCTATTATTAACCGTTTGAGCAGGATAGCCCCGCTCAAACGGTGGTTTTTAATTAATAGTTAAATAACACTTTTCCTCTTAGAAGGTAAGAACCAGTT
>PMNM01000087.1 GCA_003161855.1 Syntrophaceae bacterium
GTGTGCCGCCCGCCTTCCTCCTTGGTCAGAACGTAGACGGCCGCATTGAACTTCGTATGAGGTGTAATGGATCCAGGTTTCGCGACAACCTGACCTCTTTCCACTTCTTCCCGTTTGGTGCCTCTGAGGAGAACCCCGATGTCATCACCCGCCCGACCTTCATCGAGCGTTTTGCGGAACATTTCCACACCGGTGCAGACGGTCTTGAACGTCGGTCTGATCCCAATGATTTCCACTTCCTCACCGGTTCTTATAATACCGCGATCAACCCTGCCGGTCACAACGGTGCCACGGCCCGAAATGGAAAACACATCTCCAACGGGCATCAGGAACGGTTTATCCATATCCCGAATCGGTACCGGAATATAATTATCAACGGCTTCCATCAGTTTAAAGATGGATTGGACATCCGGATCATTGTCATCATCGCTTTCCAGCGCCTTGAGCGCGGAGCCCCGGATCATAGGGATGTCATCACCGGGAAATTCGTATGCTGTCAGCAACTCTCTTAACTCAAGTTCCACAAGGTCAAGAAGCTCCGGATCATCAACCAAGTCAACTTTATTCATATAGACCACAACATAGGGTACCTGAACCTGTCTGGCGAGGAGGATGTGCTCTCTGGTCTGAGGCATGGGACCATCGGAGGCAGCAACAACAAGGATGGTTCCATCCATGTGCGCGGCTCCTGAAATCATGTTTTTGATATAGTCCGCATGGCCAGGACAATCCACATGGGCATAGTGCCGTTTGACTGTCTCATATTCTACATGCGAAATGTTAATGGTTACACCTCTTTCCTTCTCTTCGGGAGCATTATCGATCGAATCAAAGGGCCTGAATTCAGCCAACCCTTTTTTGGCCAAGTGCTTCGTGATCGCAGCAGTCAATGTGGTTTTTCCATGATCCACATGCCCAATGGTCCCGATATTGAGATGCGGCTTCGTCCTCTCAAATTTTTTCTTAGCCATTTCTTCCTACCTCCTTAAGCTTTGAATGGTTCAATTGTTGTCTATTCTTTTTTAGCCCTTTGTTCAATGACTTTCTTGTCTAAGTGAAAATGTCCTTCAGAAGCTTCCCATGATGCTCACACAACCCAACCCGTAACAGACAAACTAAAACCTGTAATGGGCAAAAGCTTTGTTCGCCTCCGCCATTTTATGAACACTTTCTCTTTTCTTAATGGCCCCGCCGCGATTATTAGCGGCATCCATCAGTTCGGCAGCCAATTTTTCTTTCATGGTTTTTTCGGTACGTTCTCTGGAATGAATGATCAGCCAGCGAATCCCCAAAGCAACCCTTCTGGACGGCATGACTTCGGTAGGAACCTGATAGGTGGATCCTCCGACCCGGCGCGACTTAACCTCAATGACCGGTTTAACATTATTAATCGCTTTTTCAAAAACTTCGACTGGTGATTCTTTGGTTCGTTTTTCGATAATGTCAAATGATCCGTAGAGGATGGATTCAGCAATGCTTTTTTTCCCTCTCTTCAACAAGCTATTGATAAACTTCGCCACCAACTTGTTATTATACTTCGGATCCGGGATTATTTCCCTTTTTGCTATTTCCCTTCTTCGCGGCATGAGAATATCTCCACTTAACTNNGTCCCTCTGACGATATGATACCTAACACCGGGAAGGTCTTTGACTCTACCGCCTCTAACCAAAACAACCGAATGCTCCTGAAGGTTGTGTCCCATCCCCGGTATATAGGACGTTACTTCATAGCCGCTCGTCAGCCTAACCCTAGCGACTTTTCTCAAAGCCGAATTTGGTTTTTTCGGTGTTGTTGTATAAACCCTGACACAAACGCCTCTCCGCTGNNGATTCATTTTCTATCTTAGCAAAAGATGTGTTACGTATCAATTTGCAGCTTGTGTGTCAAGTATTTTCTCATTATTATTTTCGTTTGTATGCTGATTTTCCAGTTCGGCATTACGATCATCGATGGTTTGGACTCCCAGTTTCCGGTAAATCGAAAGACCGGTACCCGCCGGAATCAATCGTCCCATGATGACATTTTCCTTAAGTCCTCTTAAATAATCTACTTTCCCTGCCAGAGAAGCTTCCGTCAGAACACGAGTCGTCTCTTGAAAAGAAGCGGCTGAAATGAAGCTCTGCGTGCTGAGCGAAGCCTTTGTAATGCCCAAAAGAATGGGCTTCCCAATGGCCGGTTGACCGCCTTTTGCCGCTACACGCTCATTTTCTTCCTGGAAACGATACCGTTCTACCTGCTCATCGGAGATAAACGAAGTATCGCCCGGGTCGACCACCTTCACTCTGCGCAGCATCTGGCGGACGATGACTTCCATGTGCTTGTCATTGATTTTTACACCCTGTAATCGATAGACTTCCTGGACTTCGTCAACGAGGTATCGGGCCAGCTCTTTTTCTCCCTTGATGGTGAGCAGGTCATGAGGATTGTTCACCCCGTCCATCAAGGCCTCACCCGCCGCTACTCTATCCCCTTCCTGAACACTGACATGCTTACCTTTGGGAATCAGATATTCCTTTTCCTCTCCGCTATCCGGGCTGATAACGATCTTTCGCTTCCCCTTGGCATCCTTTCCATAGGACACAACACCGTCAATCTCACTGATCACAGCGAACTCTTTCGGTTTACGCGCTTCAAACAACTCTGCGACTCTGGGAAGGCCTCCTGTAATATCTTTGGTCTTGGTCGTCTCCCGAGGAATCTTAGCAAGAATGTCACCGGCGCTAATCTTGTGCCCTTCCGACACAACGAGATTCGAACCGACGGGCAATAAATGTCTGGCAACAGCATTACTTCCGGGGATCTTGGCGGTTTTTCCCTTCTTATCCTTAATGGAAACGCGCGGGCGCAGATCGGTTCCTCGAAATTCCACAATAACTTTTCTGGAAAGTCCGGTCACTTCATCCAATTGCTCCTGCATGGTCTTTCCTTCCGTGATATCTCCAAACTTTACGATTCCATCCACCTCAGCCAGAATCGGAATTGAGAAGGGGTCCCATTCTGCCATCAAGTCGCCCTTTTTCACAATACCGCCATCTTTGACCTTTAGATGAGCCCCGTAAGGTACAGGATATTTACCGCGGCTCCGCTGTTGTTCATCAAGAACATGGACCTCACCGTTACGGTTCATCACCACCAGGTCCGCTCCCTTGGAAGTTGAGGAGGCGTCGGGCTTGCTCTTCACTGTATGGAGATTGAAAAATTTAACCTTGCCATCATGTCGGGCTTGAAGAGTGGAGTGCTCTTCAAATTTTGCCGTACCGCCAATATGAAAGGTTCTCATGGTTAACTGGGTACCGGGTTCACCAATGGACTGGGCAGCGATAATGCCCACTGCCTCTCCAATATTCACGAGATGTCCGTGCGCCAGATCCCTGCCGTAGCATCGGGCACAGACACCATGCTTCGATTTACAGGTCAATACGGACCGGATATTGACTTTTTCGATGCCCACCCGGTCAATCTCATCGGCGAGGAATTCATCAATCGCCTGATTTGCTTGAATCAGAACCTCACCGGTAAAGGGATCCCGAATCTCTTCCAAAGTAACTCTTCCCAGAACCCGTTCACCAGCCGTTTCAATAATCTCTCCCCCCTCCATCAGGGCGGACACATAGATGCCATCAATCGTACTGCAATCGTCTTCACTAATGATGCAATCCTGAGCCACATCGACGAGCCTTCTGGTCAGATACCCAGAATTAGCAGTTTTCAGAGCCGTATCCGCCAGCCCTTTACGGGCACCATGGGTCGAGATAAAATACTGAAGAACCGTTAAGCCTTCCCTGAAATTAGCTGTAATGGGTGTCTCAATAATCTCTCCGGAGGGTTTCGCCATCAGGCCTCTCATACCTGCCAGTTGCCGGATCTGGACAGCACTGCCTCTCGCGCCCGAATCGGCCATCATGTAAATGGGGTTGAAACTCTCACCCTTTCGCTTCGACCCATCCGGCATCTCCACTTCCTCGGTACCAATGCCGCCCAGCATCTCGGCGGCAATTTTCTCCGTTGCCTGAGCCCAGATGTCAATCACCTTATTATATCGTTCCCCATCGGTGATCAGACCATCCATGTATTGCTTTTGAATCTTTATGACGTCCCTGTCCGCCCGGTTCACAATGTCCTTTTTATTGGGAGGAATCACCATGTTGTGAATCGCGATGGAAGATCCCGAGATCGTGGCATATTTAAAACCAAGATCCTTGAGGCGGTCAGCCAGCAGCACGGTGGTTTTGTCACCGCAGGACCGGTAACAATAATCGATCAAATTGGAGAGCTCCTTTTTATTCATCACTTTGTTGATGGCGTCGAAGGAAATCTCTTTGGGGGTAATTTCATAGAGAACCACCCGACCCACCGTCGTGTCTTTCAACTCCTCATCAATGCGAACTTTAATCCTGGCCTGGAGGTCCACCGCGTTGGCGTCTAAGGCAGACCGAACCTCTGCGGGATTGGAAAATACCATTCCTTCCCCCTTAACGGCAGATCTGGCACGCGTCAGATAATAGATACCGAGGACAATATCCTGGCCGGGAATGATGATGGGTTTTCCGTTTGCCGGCGACAGGATGTTATTCGTTGACATCATTAATACCCTGGCTTCCGTTTGCGCTTCAATGGACAGAGGAATATGGACNNTGCATCCCATACCTCCGCCGTTTCCCGTTCAACCATTTTCTTCGCACTTTTCACCGTGGTGACATAGCCTTTATCCTGAAGCCGGTTATATACAAAGGGTTTAAAGAGTTCCAACGCCATCTTTTTTGGCAAACCACACTGATGCAGGCGCAGATCGGGACCGACCGTAATGACGGACCGGCCTGAATAATCCACCCGCTTGCCCAACAGATTCTGCCTAAACCTTCCCTGCTTGCCCTTCAACATATCAGAGAGGGATCGAAGGGGTCGCTTGTTGGAACCGGTAATGGCCCGCCCCCGCCTGCCATTATCAAAGAGAACGTCGACGGCCTCCTGAAGCATGCGCTTTTCGTTCCGGATGATGATCTCCGGCGCATTCAATTCCTGCAGACGTTTCAGACGATTATTCCGATTGATCACACGCCGGTAAAGATCATTCAGGTCTGATGTGGCGAAGCGCCCCCCATCTAAGGGGACCAGCGGTCTCAAATCGGGGGGAATGACGGGCAGAACGGTCAGGATCATCCACTCCGGTTTATTCGAAGATTTTTTAAGCGCTTCAACCACTTTTAATCTTTTAACCAGCTTTTTCCGTTTGGTATCGGAAACCGCCAGTTTCAGTTCATCCCGGAGCTCTTCATCCAGCTTTTTTAAATCAACTTCTGTGAGCAGTTTTCGGATGGCTTCTGCGCCAATACCGACCCCAAAGGCTTCCGCACCATATTGCTCTCTAAAATCGATTAATTCTTCCTCAGAAAGCAGTTGTTTTTTTCGCAGAGGGGTATCTTTTGGATTCAAAACGATCCAGGACTCAAAATAAAGAACCTTTTCCAGTTCCTTCAACGTCAAGTCCATGAGATTCCCGATACGACTGGGAAGACTTTTGAGAAACCAGATATGGGCCACCGGTGTGGCCAGTGTGATATGACCCATTCTTTCTCTGCGCACTTTGGACTGGATGACTTCTACACCACATTTTTCGCAGACGACACCCCGGTGCTTCATCCGCTTATAACGACCGCAGAGACATTCATAATCCTTTACAGGACCAAATATTTTCGCACAAAAAAGTCCATCACGCTCGGGTTTGAAAGTCCTGTAATTAATCGTTTCAGGCTTTTTAACCTCTCCACGGGACCATGAAAGAATCCTTTCCGGTGAGGCAATCCCCATTTTGATCGCATTAAACCGGATGGGATCCTTCGGTTTTTCAAAATAACTGAATACATCTTCCACGGATGTTATCTCCTTTGAAAATTAAAACGTCAAAACGCGAATTCGAAAATGAATTTCTTAACGACGCTTCTCCATTTTAAATTCTCCAAATCACTCTTCCTCAATCAGTTCCACGTCAAGGCCGAGACTCTGCAATTCTTTGACCAACACATTAAAAGATTCCGGAAGCCCCGGTTCCAAGGTGTGTTCCCCTTTAACAATGGCCTCATAAATTCTCGTTCTACCCGCCACATCATCGGACTTTACGGTCAGAAACTCCTGTAACGAATAAGCGGCTCCATAAGCTTCCATGGCCCAAACTTCCATNNTCTCCAAGTCTTTGACCGCCAAATTGAGCTTTTCCACCCAAGGGTTGCTGGGTCACCAAGGAGTAAGGGCCAATAGATCGTGCGTGAATCTTGTTGTCTACCAAATGATGGAGCTTCAGCATGTAGATCATACCCACCGTAATCTCCTGGTCAAAGGGTTCACCGGTTCTTCCGTCAAACAGAGTCGTCTGTCCGTTCTCCGAAAGATTTGCCATCTTAAGCATTTCCTTGATTTCACTTTCATCAGCTCCATCGAAAACAGGCGTCGCGACAGAAATGCCTTTTTTTAACTTGCCGATAAACTTTTTGATTTCCGTTTCTGTGGCCCCATCCAAAAAACGATTACATTCAGGAGAAGCATACACCCGCTTCAGTTCCTTTTTTAATTGATCGACACTGTAATGCTTTTCCAAAAGGGCGTTGATCTTCTCCCCCAGGCCTTTCGCCGCCCAGCCGAGATGAGTCTCGAGGATTTGTCCTACATTCATCCGGGATGGAACTCCGAGGGGATTCAAGATAATATCGACCGGTGTCCCATTGCTGAAGTAGGGCATATCTTCTTCTGGAAGAATTCTGGACAAAACACCTTTATTCCCATGACGGCCAGCCATTTTATCCCCTACGGACAGTTTCCTTTTAATGGCAATATAAACCTTGACTAATTTGATGACCCCCGGCGGGAGTTCGTCACCGGCTTTCAATTTTTCTTTTCTCTCTTCAAACAAAGCATCCACGAATTTGATCTTTCTGGCCAGATTAGACAGGAGTACGCTGATTTTTTCTTCTGTCGCATCGTCATGCAGGATGGATATGTCTTTCCAAAGAGAGGAAGATATTTTGTCCAAGACCACCCCTGTGATCACGTCTCCCTTTTTTAATACAATTTTTTTCTTTTTCGGATCGACCAGCTTTGCTGCGGATATCTTGCCGATCAGCATTGCGTAAATTCTATTTTTGACCGCCTCTGTAATGATTATGACCTCGTCATCATGGTCTTTTTGGAGGAGGGTTAGAGCCTCATCCTCAATAAACTGAGAACGCTGATCTCTCTCAGCCCCTTTCCGGATGAAGATTTTTGCATCAATGACGGTCCCTTCAACACCGGGAGGAACGCGGAGAGAGGTGTCTCGGACATCGCTGGCCTTTTCACCAAAAATGGCCCGTAGAAGCTTTTCTTCCGAGGACAATTGGGTTTCGCCCTTCGGCGTGATTTTTCCGACAAGAATATCGCCGGGTTTTACCGCAACACCCATCCGGACGATACCGCTTTCATCAAGGTTTCTGAGGGCTTCTTCACCCACGTTGGGAATGTCACGGGTAATTTCCTCTTTTCCGAGCTTGGTATCCCGGGCCATGGTCTCAAATTCTTCAATATGGATGGAGGTATAGATGTCATCCTTGACAATCCGCTCACTCACTAGGATGGAATCTTCATAGTTGTACCCCCCCCAGGACATGAAGGCAACCATGACGTTCCGGCCCAAGGCAAGCTCGCCATTATCCGTTGCGGGACCGTCAGCAATGATGTCCCCTTTATTCACTCGGTCCCCTTTGTTCACAATGGGTTTCTGGTTAAAGCAGGTGTCCTGATTGGAACGTTGAGATTTGATGAGATTATAAATATCGACACCAATATCCAAGCCGTCTTTCTCATTGCTGTCACACTTGATGACGATCCTTGAAGCATCAACACTTTCGACGATTCCGCCCCGTTTGGCTACGACAACGGCTCCGGAATCTCTGGCAACCACCGATTCCATACCCGTACCGACAAGGGGGACGGCTGGCTTCATCAGGGGGACGGCCTGGCGCTGCATATTGGAACCCATCAGTGCCCGGTTGGCGTCATCATGTTCCAGAAACGGGATTAATGTGGCGGCCACGCTAACAAGCTGGTTTGGCGAGACATCCATCATATTGATATCTTCCGGGACGACGGCGAGGAAATCTCCCCCTTTTCTGGCAGAGATGAGCTCCCCGATGAAACGGCCATCTTTGTCGAGCGGCCTGTCGGCCTGAGCAACAATAAAATTTTCCTCTTCAATCGCCGTGAGATAGCGCACTTCACCGGTAACTCTTCCATTTTTGACAATACGGTAAGGCGTTTCGATAAAACCGAATTCGTTAACCCTCGCATAGGTACTAAGGGATACGATGAGCCCGATGTTAGGTCCTTCCGGGGTCTCTACTGGGCAGATCCGACCGTAATGGGTGGGATGCACATCCCGGACTTCAAATCCCGCTCTTTCCCGTGTCAACCCGCCAGGACCGAGGGCCGAAAGCCTTCGTTTATGGGTTATTTCGGATAGGGGGTTTGTTTGATCCATAAACTGGGAAAGTTGAGAAGAACCAAAAAATTCATTGACCACGGCAGAGACCGGCTTGGCATTGATGAGATCATGGGGCATCATCGTTTCAATATCTTGAAGACTCATCTTCTCTTTGATGGCACGCTCCATTCTGACCAGTCCAATACGGTACTGATTTTCGATTAGTTCTCCGACCGACCGAACCCGCCGGTTACCGAGATGATCAATGTCATCCACATTGCATTCAGCGACCCCATTCTTAAGATCAATGAGATATTTAACCGCCGCCAGGATGTCTTCATTGCGGAGAACCGTTACATCGGTGGGCACGTCCAGGTGGAGTTTGTAGTTCATCTTGGCCCGCCCCACGTCTGAAAGATCATAACTTTCCGATTCAAAAAAGAGACCTCGGAAAAAGGCATTTGCCGTTTCCGGCGTGGGTGGATTGCTGGGCCTCAGTCTCCGGTATATTTCAATGATCGCTTCCTCTTTCGTTTCCAGATGATCCGTCAGTAAGGTATCCCGGATCGATGTATTGGCCCGGTCCTCATCAATATGAATAAAATGAATTTCCTTTATTCTTTTTTCACGGGCTCTTTCCAGTCCCTCAAGAGTCAATTCGTCGTTACATCGCAATAACATTTCCCCAGTTTTGGGATCCAGAACATCCGAAGCCAGAATTTTCCCGACCATATCAAGGTCGCCAATCGTGATGCGCTTAATNNCCCGTTTTTGATGATTTAATGTCTTCGGGTGCTTTTTCACCAATGACAGAATCATCAACGGCCATATGAATCCTGTCACCTTCTAGAAATATGGTCTCGACGCTGTAAAAATAATTCAGCAATTGCTCCGTGGTATAGCCCATAGCTTTCAAAAGAATCGTCACAGGCATTTTCCGTCTTCTGTCGATCCTCACATAGAGAAGGTCTTTGGAATCAAACTCCAGATCCAACCAGGAACCCCGGATCGGGATGATGCGTGCTGAATAGATCAACTTGCCGCTGGCAAGGGTTTTTCCCTTATCGTGGTCAAAAAAGATACCCGGGGATCGATGAAGCTGGCTGACAATGACCCTTTCCGTACCATTGATTGTAAAGGTCCCGTTATCCGTCATCAGAGGAATCTCGCCGAAATAAACTTCCTGTTCTTTGATGTCCCGGATCTGCTTCTGATCGGAACCTGGATCGCTATCAAAAACGACCAGTCGGACAACAATCTTCAGGGGAGCCGCATAGGTCATCCCCTTCTGGACACATTCCTTGATGTCATACCGGACATCGCCAATCTTGTAACTGACGAATTCAAGAGAACATTTCCGACTGTAGTCTGAAATTGGAAAAACACTTCTGAATGCTCCCTGAAGGCCGAAATTCCCCCGCTTAGCCGGTTCCACATCTCTTTGGAGAAATTTCTCGTAAGATTTAGTCTGAATATCAATGAGATTGGGAATGTCGACAATTTTCTTAATACGGCCAAAATTTTTTCTCAGTTCGCCCATAATATCCTTAATTATTTTGTCTATTCGCTCTTATCTTAAACAGGGATAATCCTCTCCCTCAACTTTGTTGATCTGCTCGGCTATTTACATTCATCAACAGCCCCAGTTACTATTACAACAGACAACAGGGATGAAAAATTATTTAATCTCGACCGTGCCCCCGACCTCTTCAATCTTTTTCTTAATGTCGGCGACTTCATCCTTGGATACCCCTTCCTTAATGGGCTTCGGTATGCCTTCCACCATATCCTTGGCTTCTTTTAACCCTAAGCCGGTGATGGCTCTCACCACCTTGATCACTTGGATCTTCTGATCTCCGAACCCCGTCAGTATGACATCAAATTCCGTCTTTTCCTCTGCTTGCACTGCTGCCTCGGCACTTGTTGACGCAGCTGATGCCACGGCGACCGGCGCAGCTGCCGACACACCGAATTTCTCTTCCAGTTCCTTGACCAGTTCGGAAAGCTCAAGAACGGTCATTCCTTCAATAAATTTCACGACATCTTCTTTAGTAATCTGACTTGCCATATCCCTTCATTCCTTCCTGTATGTTTATGTTTTAATTTGTTGTTTCTTTCTTAACCCGATAAGCATCGAGAACTTGAACAATACTTCTTGGAATCGCACTGAGCACGATAACCAGTCCGGTCTGCACACCGATGAGAACAGAAAGCAATTTCCCTAAGAGAATTTCTCGAGAGGGTAACGTCGCTAAAGAATTGAGCTGTTCGCTGGTGATGACTTTGCCGTTCAGCATTCCTGCTCTGATTTCTAACTCGGCATTTTTTTTGGCAAAGTCAATCAGCACCTTAGCTGTTTCAACCACATCGCTGTAGTTCAGGGCAATGGCCAACGGACCTTTGAAATGTTCCTGCAGTCCAGTCAAGTCGGTTTCTTTCGACGCAATCCTGAGAAGGGTGTTTTTCACCACTCTCAATTCAGTGTCCGTCTTACGCAAAGCATTCCTTAAAGTTGTGATTTTCTCCACATTCATGCCACTGCAATTTGTGAGCACAGCCAAGTTAAAATGCTTCAGTTTTTCGTGAAGTTCAGCGACGACCTGTTCTTTTGTTTTTCGATCCAATCCCTAACCTCCTTTCATTAAATGATTATTCTCAATTTTCTCTTATATCTTTCCCTTCGAACCATCACAAAGAAAGTCAGAGAACAGATCGGCATACAGGATAATGATTAACCAATGTTTTACATTAACGCGCATTTTCATCATCTTGGCAGGCCGAATATAATCGTTTAAACTCATGCACCTGCTGTCTCAGACTTTTTTAATTGATCAGTTTGGATATGATCCCTTAACGGTTACACCTATTATATATTTTTTACTTCCAGAGGATCAACTTTAATACCAGGACCCATGGTTGTAGAAATGGAAATGCTCTTCAGATAAGTTCCCTTGCTGGATGCCGGTTTCAATTTGATGATTGTCTCAATCAAGGCCGAGACATTTTCCAGTAGCTTCTCAGCACCAAAAGAAACCTTGCCAACAGGGCTGTGGACAATACCAGCCTTTTCTACCCGGAACTCGACCTTGCCGGCCTTGAGTTCATTAACGGCTTTTGCCACATCGAAGGTCACCGTTCCCACCTTGGGGTTGGGCATCAATCCTCGGGGTCCTAGAATCTTTCCCAGTTTTCCGACGCTGCCCATCATATCTGGCGTAGCGACAACCCGGTCAAATTCAAGCCATCCATTTTTAATCTTTTCAATAATATCATCGGTACCCACGACATCAGCCCCTGCATCGATGGCTTCCTTTTCTTTTTCACCCTTGGCAAAAACCAGCACTTTGACCGATTTTCCCAGGCCATGGGGTAAAACTACGCTTCCCCGGACCATCTGATCGGCGTGTGCAGGATTGACACCTAATCGAATAGCCGCATCGACGGTCTCGTCAAACTTGGTCCGCGACGTCGCAACAATCAGATTCACTGCCTCTTTGAGTGTGTGACGCTTTCCTGATTCTATTTTCTGTTTGGCTTCCAAAAAACCTTTGCCTCTCTTAAACATAATCAAACCTCAAATTCAAACAACCCGCCTTCAAGGACGGGGTTTTCCCACGAAGGAAGATTTTTTACCTGTTGCAAACTTCCGCCTGACCGCTATGGGTTTTCTGGAAGTGCCCCACCCATTTACACCGTTATTTCTATCCCCATGGATTTCGCCGTACCCTCGATAATTCTGATAGCTCCGGCAATATCGACTGAGTTTAAATCATTAAATTTCAGCCTGGCAATTTCCTTAATCTGCATCGCTGTAACCGATCCCACTTTCTCTTTCTTCGGGTTACCGGAACCTTTGGCAATCTTGGCTGCCTGCTTGAGAAGAACCGATGCTGGAGGCGTTTTCGTTACAAAAGTGAAGGACCGATCCGCATAGACCGTAATAACCACAGGAATGACCATTCCTTCCTGGTTCTGGGTCATGGCATTATAAGCCTTACAGAACTCCATGATGTTGACTCCATGCTGACCCAAAGCCGGACCGATGGGTGGCGACGGTGTTGCTTTACCCGCCTTGATCTGAAGTTTTATGTTTGCAATTACTTTTTTTGCCATATGATCACCTATTTNNTCTTTAGCATCCGGTTCTTTAAATTAACTCTGAATAACCTGAATAAAATCCAACTCCACCGGTGTTGATCTGCCGAAAATGCTGACGATCACTCTTAATTTTCCTTTTTCTGGTTTGACCTCATCAATGACTCCGTCAAAGTTAGTAAAGGGACCGTCAATGATGCGCACATGATCACCCTCCTCAAGCTTGAATTTTGGCTTCGGTTTTAAAGTCCCTTCATCAATCCTATTCTTTAGAACTTCCACATCCTTATCTGGAATGGGTGTCGGTTTGTCCTTGCCTCCGATGAAACCGGTTACCTTCGGGGTATCCTTGACAACATGCCACGTGTTGTCGTTCATTTCCATTCTGACCAGAATATATCCAGGAAAAAATTTTCGTTTGGAGGTCTTTTTTTCTCCGGAAACCAGTTCTACGATATCTTCTTCTGGAATCAGGATATCGGAAAAAAATTGCTGCATGTCCGCCGCTACGATTCTTTCCTGCAGGGAAAGCTTTACCCTGTTTTCAAAGCCGGAATATGTATGAACTACATACCATTTAAGAGCCATCTGATTTAACCCAGAGTTAATCTAATGATTTTGCTGATTCCGAAATCAACAATCCCTAGGAAAAGGGAGACAATAATGACCACAATAATGACCACCGAAGTGGAAGCAAGGGTCTGCTTAGGCGTGGGCCACGTTACCTTTCTCAATTCAATCTTTGCTTCTTTTAGAAAATGTTTTACCTTCTCAAATATGAGCTTTATTTTATCCATTACAATACCTGATCATCATCAAATAAGAAAAATTGGCAGGCCAGGAGGGACTCGAACCCCCAGCATCCGGATTTGGAGTCCGGCGCTCTATCCATTAGAGCTACTGGCCTATACCAATA